>DUPB01000071.1 GCA_012838585.1 Bacteroidales bacterium | reverse complement strand
GGTGTACCGGCGAAAATATCTTTTTTAGTGAAAATATTTTTCAACAACATCAAATTATTGAAATCCCGGGAGGAAACCGCTTTTTGGGCCGTTTCATGAAAACGGGGTTTTCAAAGGGGACTCAATAGTATTAGGTGAGAAATGAAACGTTATTGGATTATTTCCTTGCTGTTCCTGTTGCTGGCGCTGCCCTGCATTCAGGTGGGAGTGGTTGCGGCAGAAACCGACACGATAGGTATTGCCCTGTTTGATGTGGATGCTACACCCCCGGTGGGCAGCGAACTCACCTACCAGGTGATGGAGAACTCGGGGGAGTTGTCGCTGAGGGCAAGGGGCATTGTCCTTTTGGGGGACGGTGAGCCCATCGTGTTGTGCTCGATCGACTGGATTGGGATTGCCAACGGGTCACAAGATGCCTTCAAGGAGGCACTGGCCGAGGCGGCCGGCACCATCCCCAACCGGGTGGTGGTACACACGGGGCACCAGCATGACGCCCCGATCAGCGATTTCACGTCGGAACAGATACTGATAGACAACAACCTTCCGCCCGGTAATTTCGATGGCACCTTCGACCGGGAGGTGATTGCCCGCCTGCAAGCGGCTATCCGTCAATCGCTGCTGAAAGTTAAGAGGGTCACGCACGTGGGTCTGGGTAGTGCCGAGGTATTTCAGGTGGCCTCTAACCGGAGGGTGTACAAGAAAGATGGAAAGATCGTCACCATGCGCGGCTCCTCTTGTAGGGATGCCAACTTGAGGAACATGGAGGAGGGGCTTATCGACCCCGAGGTCTCCATCGTGAGCTTCTGGGACGGTGACACCCCCGTGGCGGCGTTGAACTTCTACGCGTGCCACCCCCAAAGCTATTACCTTACCGCGATCGCCAACCCGGACTTCCCGGGGATAGCCCGTTACATGCGGCAGCTGGCCCTTCCGGACGCGCTGCAAGTCTACTTTAACGGGGCGGGAGGCAACATCGCGGCCGGTAAGTATAACGACGGGAGTCACCTCACCCGCCTTCACCTGGCGGAGCGGCTGGCCGACGGGAAGGAACGTGCCTGGCAAGACACGAAAAGGTACGATGTCCGCTCTAAGGACTTGGGCTGGTATACCGAGTACCTGTTTCTCCCGTACAATGACAATGTGGCTGAAATCGAGCAGGAGATGCTGACGGCCAACAGCCGCTTCCTGGCGAACAACATGGGACGCCTCGGCTGGTACAAGCGGAGGCTATCCGGAAAGGGAATCGAGACGGCGTGCTTGCGGGTGGGTGACGCCCGCGTGCTGTTCATGCCGGGGGAGCTCTTCGTGGAGTACCAGCTGGCGGCCAAGGCGATGGCCCCCGACCATTTCGTGGCCATGGCCGCTTACGGTGACTACGGCCCCTTTTACATCGGCAACAAGGAGGCGTATGACGAGGGGGGGTACGAGATCCAGTCGAGCCCGGTGACCGCCGAGTCGGAGGAGGTGATCCTGCAGAACATCCGCACCCTCTTGAACCGGAGCATGGAGCCTAACAGCAACGACCTGCTCACCTATACCGGATCGAAAGGGGAACGCCTGCCCGTGACCACGGAAAAAGAGTGGAACAGGAAACGGGAAGAGGTGTTGAAAAACATGCAAGAGGTGATGGGTACCCTTCCCCGCGGCAAGCGGAGTTTCAAGGTGAACTACACCGAAACGGAGGAGTTCCCCGGCTATACCCGCTACAGCATCAACTTCCAGGCTGCTCGCGGAGAGACGATCTACGCGTACCTGTACCGCCCGAAGGGTGACGCCAAGCGGTACCCGGCCATGCTGGCGTTGCACGGCACGGGCGATGAAGGGAAGAAGATCATCGATGGGAGCACGGCCAAGAAGAACCGGGGCTACGCGAAGGAGTTGGCCGAGCGGGGTTACGTGGTGATAGCGCCCGATTACCCGAGCATGGGTGAGCTGAAAGGGTATGATTTTGCAAGCGACCGATACGAATCGGCCACCATGCTGGGGATCTTTAACCATATCGCCTGCGTGGACCTGCTCCAGAGGCTTCCATACGTGGAGAAGGAGAAGATAGGGGTGATAGGTCACTCCCTGGGCGGGCATAACGCGATTTTCGCTGCCGCGTTCGACCCCCGCTTGCAGGTCATCGTCTCCAGTTGCGGGTGGACCTTGATGGACTATTACAACGCGGGTGAGCGAAACACCAAGTATTATGGCGGTCGTTTAGGCCCCTGGGCACAAGATAGGTACATGCCATTGATAAGGGATAAGTATGAGCTGGACCCGGGAAAACTTCCCTTCGACTTCGATGAGATTATCGCGTCATTGGCCCCCAGGCCCTTCTTCTCCAACTCCCCCGTTGGCGACTTGAACTTCTCGATAGAGGGGGTGAGGAAAGGGATTAGCCGCGTAAAGCAGGTGTATAGCTTCATGGGTGCCCAGGGTAACGTGGTGATGGCTTACCCCGATGCTGGGCACGACTTCCCACCCGAGGTGAGGGAGGAGGCGTACCGTTTTATCGATAACTTCTTGAAAAAGTAATCGTTTAATCCCGTGGGTTTTCATCTGTTTTAATCATTTTGTAATGAAGTGTTATTTGGATTGTAATAGATTGTGCATGGCAAACCTGAAAACAATAATAAAAATGTAAATGAGAGGGCGAAAAGCATTACGGCAGTGGTTATTTTGCTGTTATTTGCGTTTTTTGAACAGTTAATTGCGCAAAAGGAACTTTTAAGCCGTTACGATTTGGTTACTTTTACGAAAATATAATGTTTTTTTAAATAACTACCGCTAAGCGGGCGTTGATTCGTAAAAATTAATGAAACATGAATGAATTCAAGCAATTATTGTGTCATGGGTTCTTGAAGTACCCGATGATTGTCCTCATGCTTCTTCTGATTCGCCCCGTGTTTGCTACGAACGCGGGTTCGTTTGAGAACCAAGAGGTTAACCAGGCAAGACGAACCATCAAGGTGTCGGGTCGCGTGGTTGATCAGCATGGTTTCCCAATTCTCGGTGCCACGGTTGTGGTAAAAGAGAGAAAAGGGGTGGGAGTGACTACCGACATTGATGACGGGAAGTATGAGATCCAGTGTTATTCTGACGAGACGCTGGTTTACTCTTTTGTTGGTTATATCACGAAGGAGGAGAAGGCTATCCAGGCCAACAACGTTACCATCGTGCTTGAGGAAGATGTCAAGACGCTGGACGAGGTGACGGTGGTGGCTTTCGGTACGCAAAAGAAAGAGAGCGTTATCAGTGCCGTTACTGCCGTGCGCCCCGATGAGTTACGGATTCCGGCAAGTAACATCACCACCGCCTTTGCCGGGAGAATGGCAGGGGTTATCGCGTACCAACGCTCCGGTGAACCCGGGCTGGACAACGCGGAGTTCTTTATCCGCGGGGTTACTACCTTTAGTACCGCCGGTAAAAGAGACCCGCTCATCTTGATTGACGGTATCGAGATGAGCTCAACCGACCTCGCCCGCATCAACGTGGACGATATCTCGTCGTTCTCGGTGATGAAAGATGCCAACGCGGCCGCCCTTTACGGGGCTCGCGGCGCGAACGGCGTTATCTTGGTAACCACCAAGGAGGGGAAGACCGACAAGCTTTCGATCAATATCCGGGGGGAGTTGTCCTCCTCAGCCAACACCGAGTTGGTAGAACTGGCCGACCCCATTACCTACATGCGTCTCCACAACGAAGCGGTGAGGACGAGGGACGCGATGGTGGCCCTGCCCTACTCCTCCTCCAAGATCAGGGAGACCGAGCTGGGTACCGATCCCGTGAGGTATCCCGTGGTGGACTGGTACGACTACCTGATTAAAGACCGCACCTTTAACCAGCGGGTAAACGTGAACTTGACCGGGGGGGGACAGGCCGTGCAGTACTACCTGGCGGCCAACTTGCAGCACGACACGGGTATCTTGAAGGAGAGCAAGGAGAACATGTTCAGCAATAACATTGACGTCCGAAAAATTCAAGTACGCTCCAACGTCACCATCAAGCTCACCCCGGCAACCACAGCGGTGATCCGCGCGTACGGCACCTTCGATGATACCACCGGCCCTGTACAGGGAGGGGCTAGGGTGTTTCACGCGGCGCGGAACGCGTCACCCGTGCAGTTTCTGCCCTTTTATCCGCCCGACGAGGCGACCAAATACAACAAGCACATCCTGTTTGGTATGGGACCCGAGATGGGCTCTTTCGTCAATCCCTACGCGCAGGTGATGAGTGGCTACGCCGAAACCAGCCGCTCCATGATGCTGTTCCAGATGGAGATGGATCACAAGTTCACCGGGGTGCTGGATGGATTGTTTGCCAAGGCGGTATTTAACGTGAAGCGCGACGCGTATTACGCCATAACCCGTGGCTATAATCCCTTTTACTATCACCCCGCCACCACGCTCGACGGCTCCTATCAGTTGATAGCCCTTAATCCCGAATCCGGTACCGAGTACCTTAGTTTCGGTTCAAGTCCCCGCGACGTGACCGCAACCCAGTACGGCGAGTTTCGGTTGGGGTACAACAAGGTGTTTAATGACAAGCATGATATCAACGCGCTGCTCGTGGGAACCATCCGGAACGAATCCGGGCTAACCGCGCAAGCAACGTCGCTGTTGTACGCTTCCCTCCCGCGCAGGAATCTCTCCTCTGCCGGTAGGCTGGCGTACGGTTACGATACCCGCTATTTCGCTGAATTTAACTTCGGGTATAACGGTACGGAGCGTTTCGCCGAGAACAACCGGTTTGGCTTCTTCCCCTCCTTTGGGCTGGGTTGGATGGTAAGCAACGAGCCGTTCATGTACAACCTGAAGGATGTGATCACTACTCTTAAGTTAAAAGCTACTTACGGGTTGGTGGGGAACGACGCGATTGGTGACCCTTATGACCGCTTCTTCTACCTCTCCCGGGTGAACATGTCGGGTGCTGGCTACAGCTTTGGGGTTAATAGGGTTAACCCCGGTTCCGGTATTACGATCGAGCGCTACGCGAACGAGCTAATCACTTGGGAGATTGCCAAGAAGACCAACCTCGGTATAGAGATTGGGCTATTTAACGACTTAACCCTCTTGGCCGACTACTTCACGGAAAGGAGGGAGAATATCTTGATGTCCCGCGCGGACATCCCATCCACGATGGG
The DNA here is from genome assembly GCA_012838585.1 of Bacteroidales bacterium. Lineage (GTDB taxonomy): Bacteria > Bacteroidota > Bacteroidia > Bacteroidales > Dysgonomonadaceae > Proteiniphilum. The sequence goes on along the minus strand of DUPB01000071.1, from coordinate 9,130 downwards.
GTTGCGGGTAACCCCTCAAGCCAACGTGGGGGTAGCCGAGGGGCAAGGGTTTGAGATGGAGCTCAAGTACCAGAAGAACTTCACTAAAGACCTCTGGGCGGTGGTGAACGGCAACTTCACCTACGCGACCGCCCGTTACAAGGAGGTTGAGGAGCCCGACTACAGCGATGCGCCGTGGCGATCGCTCGTGGGGCATAAGCTAAACCAGCCGAGGGGGTTTATCGCCGAGCGGTTCTTTATCGACGAGGCGGACGTGAACAACTCGCCGAGGCAGGAGATTGGCGGTGTATACGGGGCCGGCGATATCAAGTACAAGGATATCAACAACGATGGGGTCATTAACTCCGATGATATCGTACCTATCGGTCATCCGGTCATCCCCGAAATTATCTTTGGTACCGGTTTTTCTTTTGGCTACAAGGCGTTCGACCTCTCCTGCTTTTTTCAGGGTTCTATGCGCTCTTCATTTTTCATCAGCCCTGCGGATATTACCCCGTTTTTAAACAACGGCCAACGTGCTTTGTTGAAGTATATCGCGGACGACCACTGGTCGGAGAACAACCGGAACATCTACGCTTTCTGGCCCCGCCTCTCGGCTTACCAGGTACCCAACAACAACGCGCAAAGCACCCATTGGTTGCGTGACGGCTCCTTCTTGAGGTTAAAAACCGCCGAGGTGGGGTTCACGCTGCCTGAGAACTTCACCCGGAAGTTCCATGTGAGCATGCTTCGTATCTACTTGAGCGGCAGCAACCTTCTCCACTGGTCCACCTTCAAGATGTGGGATCCGGAGATGGCGGGCAACGGGTTGGGTTACCCGGTGCAACGCGTATTTAACTTGGGGATAAACATCAATTTTTAAATGTCGACAATATGAAGAAGATACTACACATAACGGTCGCCCTTCTCTTTGTAGGGATGGTGAGTTGCGACTACCTGGACGTGGTTCCGAACGACACGCCAACGCTGGATCACGCCTTTTCGAACCGCGCCGTTGCCGAACGTTTCCTGAGAACCTGCTACTCGAACCTACCCGATGTGACGGATCCTTACTTTTACCCGGGTTGGTATACCAGCCAGCACGAGCTTATTTTAAAAGATGGCCGCGCGCAACGCTCGGTGGCTGGCTATATTGCCTATGGAAGGCAAAACACCAACCATCCTTACCAGAACTACTTCTCGGGGGGCAACGGGGGGAGTAACTTGTATATCGCGATTCGCGATTGCAACATCTTTTTGAACAACATCCATATCCCCCGCGACATCACGGAGGAGGAGCGAACGCGCTGGATAGCGGAGGTGAAGTTCCTGAAGGCCTATTACCACTACTTCCTGATGACCCTTTACGGCCCCATCCCGATTGCCGATGAAGAGGTGCCGCTGTCGGCATCGCCTGAGGAGCTGCAGGTGTACCGTGAGCCGGTGGACGTGGTGGTGGACTATATCGTGGACCTGCTGGACGAGGCTATCGAAGAGTTACCCTTCGTGCTGCCCGACCCACAGACGGAATTGGGGCGTCCTGACCAGGTCATCGCATTGGCGGTCAAGGCGAAAACCCTCGCGTGGGGTGCTAGTCCCCTGTTTAACGGCAACAGCGACTACAAGAACTGGGTGGATAACCGAGGCATCCAGTTAATCTCTGACACCTACGATCCCGCGAAGTGGGAGCGGGCGGCCACGGCGATCAAGGAGGCGATTGACGCGGCCCACGAAGCTGGCAAGCAACTCTACACCTTCAACAAGTTCGCGGGTGGGGCGAAAACGTTCAATATGAACGATACGCTGGTGCAGCTGATGACCATCCGGAAGGCGATTACCGAGGAACCTGAACGCAACACTGGTCTAATCTGGGCTTCTCAGGATATTCCCGCCAACTACAAAGGGGGGAGTTCTGCCTTGGGATTAAGTACATTAGGGAATCATTTATTGACGCTTTTCCCCTATATGTACGCGCAAGATCAACCTTCGTTGGTCAATTACAATTCAGCATCGTGGCATATGGCCGAGCTCTATTACAGCAACAACGGTGTACCCATCGAGGAGGATAAGGACTATAACTACCCCGGTCGCTACAACGTAAGGCGTGCCACGCCGGGCGATAACCACCAATTTTACATAGCCACCGGCGAGACCACGGCCGAGCTGCACTTTAACCGGGAGCCACGCTTTTATGCCGGCTTATGCTTCGACAGGGGATTTGTAGAACTCTCCACTTGCACGGAGGACGGTGGGGCCACCTTCTCCCCGTTTATGCGGTGGCGCGGAAATGAAGTGTTTAATACCGGTGAATATAGTCCAAAAAAAATCATCGCGTTCGAAACATCCTGTAGCCAGGGTGACGTTAATAAGCGGTACTCCCCCCATGATTACCATTTTCCAATCATACGGCTTGCCGACCTCTACCTCCTCTATGCCGAAGCGCTGAACGAGGTGAAAGAGCAGCCCGATGACGAGGTCTACTACTGGATAGACGCGGTACGCGAAAACGTGGGACTCAATGGCGTGGTGGAGTCCTGGGAGAACGCGTCGATTATCCCCGATAAGCCGTTGAACAAGGTGGGTATGCGGGAGATCATTCGTAAAGAGCGGCTGATTGAGCTCTCTTTCGAGGCACAGCACTTCTGGGATCTGCGTCGCTGGAAAATCGCCGACCAGTACTGGTCGCTTCCGCGTACCACGTGGACGAATGATGAGGGAAATCCGGAAGACTTTTATGTCCCGAAAGTCATCGGGGAGTCACGTCAGGTGAGCTTCCGCGACTACCTCTCTCCCATCCCGTTCAATACCACGCGCATCAACCCTAACCTGGTTCAAACGTATGGGTGGCAATAATTGAGATGCTTTGTTAAACCAAATAAACGATACATTGTATGAAACGAATCTATTATATCTGTCTACTTGCACTGATTGGCATCTTGTACACGTGCGAAGATGTGCAAATGGGTCCCAAGGACCCGGGAGTGCCGTGGGAGATGGGTCCCATTACCGAGTACTCCATTAACCCGATCAACGGGGGGGCCGAAATCTCCTATTCGATTCCCGATAACCCCGACATCATGTACGTGATGGCGGAATACGAGCGCAACGGTAAGGTATTCACCGAGAAATCCTCGGTGCATACCAACATGCTTACCATCGAGGGGTACCATCGCGTGGATCGTGTTAAGGCGACGCTCTACCTTGTTAACCGCTTCGAGCAACGCTCCAAGCCGCTCGTGGTGGAATTCGAGCCGCTTGAGTCAATCATCGATATCGCCTTCAGGTCGCTCGACTTGATCCCCAACTTCGGCGGGGTTCAGGGCTCATGGGTAAATCCAACCGCCACCGAGCTTGGGGTGCGGTTGATGACTTACGATGACTCGCTGTACCACGACTTGGTTACCAGGGAGATGTACTACACCCAAATGGAAGAAGAGAAGCATTCGTTCAGGGGCTTTGAGGCAGTGGAGACTACCTTTGCCCTATCGTTCGAGGACAAGTGGGGCAACATTTCCGATACCCTGCAACTTACAACCACGCCCTTTTTCGAGGTACAGGTACCAAAGCCATACGCCGATTACCGGGCGCATATTCCCTGGGATAACACTACCAACTTGGGTAACTTCACCCTTGCTGGCTTGTGGGATAATATCGTGAATAGCTCCCGGAACGGCTGGCTTACCCAGCAAGGGAGTAGTGGCCTGTCCATAACCATTGATCTAAAGCAACGGGTAAAGTAAAGCCGGCTCATTCACCACTTTTATCATGTCAACTCCCCTTATGGTCAGGTGAATGCTTCTTCGCTGGAGATCTGGGGAACCGATAAGATCGATTACGATAAGTTAGCGGATAAAGATTACTGGTTAGACTCTTTGAGCCTGAGAACCGGCCATATTAAAGGGTTGGATCCAACTTATCCTATCCCCGAGCGAACCTTTAAAGATGATTGGCAATACCTGGGCTACCACTCCATTCCGGTTTACACCAATCAGTCCGATATACGGGCGTTGGCGGCTAATGGTGCCGAGTACGATATGCCAATTGAGGCTGAACCTGTTCGTTACATTCGGATATTCGTTCGCGCCATCACGTTGGGTATGAGGGAGGATAACTACTTCTCCATGGGCGAGCTCACCTTCTTTGGAGATAACACTGTTCCACAAGATTAAAACTAAGAACGTATGAAACAAAGTATAAAAACATTGACGTTAACAACCCTTGCCCTCGTTATGCTTATCGGAGTTCTCCCCTCGTGCGATGACATGAACGATATTCAAAGCGAGTATGCCGACCGAGATGAGCGGGTATACCTGGGCAAAGTGGACTCCCTGAAGGCGTTCCCCGGCTTCGGCAGGGCCAAGATCACGTGGTACATCACTGCCGATCCCAAGATCGAGCAAACCGTTATTTACTGGAACGAGCGGACAGACTCCCTGGTCAAAAACGTTTCCCGAACCTCGTCGGGTGTTATGAAGGATTCCATCATCATTGAGAACCTGCCCGAGGGTTCCACTTTATTCGAGTTCCGGAACATGAACAGCAAGGGCGAATACTCCCTCTATACCTCCGTGACGGCCACGTCTTGGGGGGGGGGGTTCGCCAAGGGGTTGCGGGCTAGAAGGCTTACGTCTACCATCTTTAACTACCAGGACTCTAAGTTTGCCCTGCAGTTCACGCCTACGGCACCGGGCGATAGCGTGATTTACTCTCAAGTGCTTTATACCGATAATGAAGGGGTTGAAAAGTTGTTACGCATCGAGAGGGAGGTAAACGACACCGTGCTGACCAACTTTGCCGATGGCGGCGAGTTTCGCTTCCGCAACATCTTCTTCCTGCCCCAGGGTATGGATACCGTCTATAGCGATTACCAGACCATTAAGGCGCCGAAGGCGGTGTTTGACACCGGTAAGAAGATTGACTTTCCGGGTTCCCCCTTTAGCCGCTACTCTGCAGCTTCTGACAACCTGCTCTACGAGTGGACCCAAACGGGTGATCTTATACTGTATGAGATTGGTGTTGGTGAATCTTTCAGCGTACTGGAGACCTACGCCGGATTGGTGCCGAGGACAACGTACCGCGACTTCTTCTTCTACGATGATGGCAAATTTATCGGCATCGGTGTTGGCAACCAGGTCTTTATGTTGGAGATAGAAAACTATCAACTGTTGTTTGTAAAAGCTACCCCGACCTCTGGCAACTATTTCGGTTCAGGGTTTTCTATGCCTGTGTTTATACCGGCACGCGGCTTCATGTACGCTATACAAGCCACGGGGCTGATGCATTCGTGGTTTGCCAATAACAACGCCACTTGGGGCTCTCCTGTCAGCATTAAGGTGGCGGACAAGTTCGCGTACAAGACGGTAGCCCTCTTTAGCTCCAATTTCCTTATCGCGATTGATGATGATGGCGGCTTGTGGAGTATTCCTATCTCTTCCACCGGGCTGTTCAGGGGGTTGAGCAAAATAGGGAGTGGTTGGGACCGTTTCCTCGGCATCATAACGCTTGGTAAAAAATTATACGCGGTAGATGCCAACGGTGACTTCTACGAGTTTGATTTCAACGCCACCGACTATTATTGGGTGCTGGATTAAATGCACTTTACTTCGGCTCACCTTGAGCCGTTGCCCTAAAATCATCAAGGCGACCATCCGCATGGAGGTAGCCTTGATGATTTTAAACCTGTATCTGCGAATGATACGAGATACTGTCCTAACTTTACTGCCCGCCATTCTTTGCGAAATCGATAATTATGAATAGTTTTGCAACAAACAAGGATAGAAATTACACACTTTTTGGGATACTACCTTTAGACTAGAGACACACTAAATGTAACACTACCTACTATCAGCAAGGTTTGAATACAAGATATGAGTAATATGAGAAAATCGTTTCTCGTTTTTTGTTTTTCCTGTTTCCCCGTTATTTTGTTAGGGCAAGCTCCCGGCATGATCGCGGACAGTGCTACGGTGCGTCTCACCCGGCAGTTGGCCTTGTTCCCGCACGAGAAGATCCACGTTCAGACGGACAAGCCCTGCTACCTGTCGGGCGAGCGGGTATGGTTCCGGGCGCACGTGGTGGACGCGATGGACAACAGGCCATCGATCCTCAGCCGTTACGTCTACGTCGAGTTGATTGACCCTTTCAACGAGCTGGTGGAGCGGGTCAAGATTCGCCCCGACAGCACGGGGGTGTACGCCAGTTACCTGGATCTAAAGGAGGAGCTCCCCGAGGGAGAGTACACCCTGCGGGCATATACCCGGTACACCCGGAACCGGGGAGAGGAGGCCTTGACCCGTAAAACGATCCGGGTGATGGATCCCTATTCCCTACAGGTGGAAGTCGTGCCGGATTTTACCGTCCGCGAGAACGGGCTTGAGGTGAGCTTTCACTTCGTGAACCGCGCCAGCGGGGACACCATCGTGCCCGAGAGCGTGATGGCCCGGCTCCCGGGGGAACCCGCGAGAATCATCCGGTCAAATAACGAAACGGTCTTCAACTGGTCGTTTCCCGCCCGGCAGGTAAAAGATGCCCGTGCCCTGCTCCTGGAGATCGTCCGGGACGGGAGAAGGTACAGCCGTTATTACCCTATACCCCACGCGGCGGGGGATATCGATGTTACCTTCCACCCCGAGGGGGGCTACCTCGTGCCGGGACAAGTCTGCCAGGTGGCCTTCAAGGCCATGAACCCCTCGGGGTTAGGCGAGGATGTCTCGGGGGTACTGTACAACTCGAGGGACGAGCAGGTAACCACCTTTGCCTCCCGCTTGATGGGGATGGGGACATTTAGCTTCCTCCCCGTGGCCGATGAAACCTACCATGCCGTTTGCGAGACCAAGGGGGGCCTTGTCAAGCGGGTGGAACTGCCCATCCCGGAACCCGGGTCGAGGGTCATCAGCGCGCGCCACGCGCGTGAGCGGGTAGTCGTCTCCTTGCTGGAGGGTCCCACCGCCCCGGGCGGACCCGTCTCGTTGTTGCTCCACAACAAGGGCATCGTGCTGTACCACGAGCCGTGGCAGCCGGGAAGGGGTAGTTACTCGTTCCCGACCTCCCTCCTCCCCTCGGGTGTTTCGAGTTTCCTGTTGTTAGACGAGCATCTTGATATCCTCAGCGAGCGGATGGTATTCCACCTTAACGAGGATGACTTCTCCTGGGTAACCGCCAGTGACTCCTCTCCCTCCCACGAGCGAAGGGAGCTTGTCTCTCTCAAGCTCCGGCTGGACAACATCGTTGATACCGCGTCACACGACAATATGGCCATCTCGGTGGTCGACGCGAGCGCCGTGCCGGTGGACACCGCGTGCGACCTCGTCTCCACGCTGCTGCTTGCCTCGGAATTAAAAGGCCACGTGGAGTCGCCCGCCCGCTACTTCTCAGGTGGGCAACTCGAGACGGCGGCGCTGGACGCGTTGATGATGACGCAGGGGTGGCGCCGGTACGACATTCCCCGGGTGTTGAAGGGAGAAATCGAGACCCCCGGCATCCTTCCCGAGCGGTTCCAGGAGGTGAGCGGCACCACGGAAGCCATGTTGCTGAGCAAGGTGGAGGGCGGGAGCGTGAGCCTCTACGCGATGCTGGATACCCTGTACAGCATAGAGAGCACGACGGCAGACAAGGAGGGGCGCTTCCTCTTCTCCGTGGAGTACCCCGAGGGGACCAAAATCACGGTGCAGTCGCTGACCGCCAAAGGATGGAAGAGCAACTTCCTCGAGATAGACACCGTGACCTACCCCGACCTCACCCTCGCGGCGCTGCCGTCAAGGGGTACCCCGGTGGCGCGGGAAAAAGTTGCAGTAGAAGTGGGGTTCGACACGGACGATTACCTCCGGCAGGCCAACGCGGAGTACTCGCGGAAGCACGGCATCCGCGGGGTGATGTTAGAGGAGGTGAGGGTGACGGCCCCGGCCGTGAAGCCCTTCAAGGAGTCGGCCTGGTACTCCCCCGTCTTCTCATCCCCACCCATGACTTCCGAGGAGATCAAGAAGAGGAAGTTCAGCAACATGCTCACGGTACTTTTGAACACCCCGGGAGTCGCCCTTACAAAAGGCGGGTTAACTACTACCCGCTCGGACAAGCCGATGTTGATCGTCGTTGATGACGTGCCATTACCCGAATTCGATGTAATGAACATGGACGTGAATGACGTCGACAACCTGTTCGTTATAAAGGATTACAATAGCATTTTCGGGGACTACCCGGGCACGAGCGGGGCGTTGGTGATCATGACCACGGTCGGCTCCAATGAAAAGGTCAAACCCCTGAACATTCGCCGCTTCACGCCGCTGGGCTACCGGCCGGCCGCGGAGTTTTACGCTCCCCGGTACGAGACCCCGGAACAGGTCAATTCCCCGGAACTCGATTTGCGCACGACCATTTACTGGAAGCCCGACGTGCACTTCTCGCTGGAGGGAGAGGCGGTAGTCGAGTTTTACGCTGCCGACACCCCCACCGTCTACCGGGTGGTAGGGGAAGGAGTCACCGGTTCCGGGAAAATAATCAGTTTTACCCAAGAGATCACGATAGAGGGTGGCATCAAATAATACCTCCACACGCCCTTTACATCGTGATAACCCACTATATCATGACATAGCTCTCCATGACGTTGAAAAAAGCAAAATTGGTTAGCATGTAAGTTCAAATAGTAGATGCAACACTACATGACAAGAGGCTACCCTAGCGTTAAGGTAGCCTCTTGATGGTTATTACGCCATAGGCTTTTAGATTCTTAGCCTCCTGGTTTCTTAACCCTTTAAGCTTTGAGCTTCGCGATATTGTTGTGAATTTTGTCGATCGCGTTCACGATGTCGTCCATATCTCCTGACTTCATCAATGCGTATAAAGCCACGAAACAGATACAAACATGAGCCTCGATCCTGCGTCGTGTAAAATGGAACATGGGACGTATCTCTATCTTGGATTAAGTTATTCTAAAGGCTCTCTCTACATGCCAAAGATTATGATAAGCCGCGTAAACCTTGTCAGGAGCTATAGTGGTATTGGTAAGATAGCCTTTCAGCCCGTCCCACCGTTCATCCTCCTTTATTTTATCATAATCTATCTCCACTTTTACATCCCCACGCATTGTTAAAAACTTGTTGTACCCTCGTTTGTTAACATTATCTTTCGTGAGTGTACCCCTCTTGTACGCTTTCTC
>DUPB01000070.1 GCA_012838585.1 Bacteroidales bacterium | reverse complement strand
TAATCATATGAAACCGACAGGTTCCATACACTTTAACAAAAAAATAATATAATCGTATGAAAAAAGCAATCGGATTAATCGGTTTATTCATAACGTTTGCCTTAGCCAGCGTGAATGCCCAGCAGTATGCCCTGATCGATATGGAATACATTCTTAATCGCATTCCCGCTTTCGAGAACGCGAACAAGCAGCTCGAATCGCTATCCAAAATGTGGCAAGAGGAGATCGACGCAGAGGTAAGCCTGGTAGACGCGATGTACAAACAGTATCAAGCCGACCTCTCCTTCTTGGCCGGTGAAGAGAAGACGAAGCGCGAAAACGAGATCGTCGCCAAGGAGAACCAGATACAGGAGTTGCGCAACAAGTACTTCGGTACGCAAGGTGAGTTGTTCAGTCAGCAAGAGAAGCTAATCAAGCCCATTCAAGACGCCATTTACGAGGCGGTAAAAGAGATTGCCACCACTTCGGGCTACTCGGTCGTGATAGACAGGGCCTCTGCCAACTCCATCATCTTCGCCTCTCCTGCCATCGACATCAGCGATCAAGTACTCACCAGGTTAGGCTATTAAAAATTTATCGCGTATCTTTGTACGCTTTTTGCAACGTCTAATTTAAAACTAAAACAATAGAAACTGTTATCATGTTAAAAAAATTACTCATCGCGTGCATCGCATTAGCACCCATGGCTGTTATGGCACAAAATCTTAAAGTTGGGTACATCAACCCGCAAGAGGTCTTCGCCGCCATGCCCGAGTTGTCGGACATTGAAACGAAACTCAGCAACAAGCAGGAAGAGATCAATAAAAACGGGCAAGCGCTGATTGACGAGTACAATAAGAAACTAGAAGAGTTTGAAAAAAACCCGGCTACCTCCGAGGGGCTACAGCAGGATCAAGTGAAACAGCTGACACAACTTCAGGAGCGGTTCCAGGTATATCAGCAAAATAGCCAGCAAGAACTCACCAAGCTACAGCAAGAGTTGCTTGAGCCGGTAAACAAAAAGATTCACGAGGCCATACAAGCGGTTGGTGCCGAGCACAAATTCACCTACATTTTCGATGCGGCAGCTGTGGTATACGTAGATCCTGCCGCCGAAAACATTACCCAATTGGTGAAAACGAAGCTGGGGATTTAGGCTTTTCCACTCTAAACCATCCCCTTAATGACTAATAGCGGCGTATCTGAATGAAACAGCATGCGCCGTGCGATGCCGGGGTTGAAAATCCTCGCGAAAATATTCCGTCGAGAGCTCGATAGGGAGATCATATCGATCGCGTTCTCTTGAACGAAATTCTCCAATGTCTCTTCCAGGCTCGCACTGAAATCGATGAGCCGGTACTCGGTTTTCAAGCGTGGGTACCGTTCGGCAAGGAGGTTCCGGAAACCCGATAGCTTGATCTCGTTCCACACGTCCTCCTTCTTGGCAAGGTGTGCCAAGAAAAGCGTGATGGGGTAAGGCTTCAAAAACTGTATCATGATATCAAGCGCCTTGAACTCCCGCTCTTGGAAATTAGTCAGGAAAACTATTCGCTTCATCTCGGAGAGCTGTGTCACTTTTGCCCCTACCGGCACGGCAAAGATGGGCGTATTGGAACCGTCCATCACTTCTGCCGTTACGCTCCCTATCAAGTCCAGCTCTTTCGCACCTCTCCCCCTTGTACCCATCACGATAGCCATCGGGCGCACCCTCTTCGAGTACTCAATAATTTCATCTTCAGGCAATCCCTCGAACAGCGCAGTCATGTAGGAAACTTTTGGAAACTCTCCAGCCGCGATTCCCTCTTCCAGCTTGTGAACAAATAGCTCCATCTCTTTTTCCACCTTATCCCGCGTATCACCGTGGGCCTCCTTCTCGGTCGCTTGCAACGTGAAGTAATCACCAAAGGGGATAGATGCCGGGGAGAGCGGGGTGAAAAACGCGTGCATCAACTTCACATCACACCCCAAATCATGTGCGAGCCGGAACCCAAACTCGCACGCGGTAAAGGAATAATCGGAGAAATCTACAGGTACCAGTATCTCCCGAATCGGTTCTCTCTCAGCCTCCCGTTCAACGTTGGAAGAGAAATCCACCTGCTCGATAATTCGCAATGCCATGGGGAGGTCACTCTCCCTGATCCGCACACGAACATTTCCCGGGACAACCGGATCAATCATCCTAACACCATGTATTACAACCGGAATGCCTTCTGATTCGAGGATCGACTTCAATATATGCGCTCTGTCGTACGTGTGTATGGCTACGGTTACCAAATCATCTTTATTCTTCATCTGCTTTTCAGGTTGGGCATCCATGGGGTTTGACCATCAGATGCAGGTTATACTATCATAAGAGAAAAAACCCAACAGCATGCGATACGCGATGGACTGTTGGGTTCATTGTTTCGTTACTCCTCCTCTTCCCCTTCAATGGGAATCGGTTCGGGATAATCGGTCAGTCCGAGAATCTTCAAAGCCTTATCAAAGATAGTGGTATCGTCCAAAACAACAATACCACCATTGGGGCCCGGCTCCATGTGTATGCCAACACTCTCTCCCTTCTTGTAGTTGTATCCACCAAAATAGTTCCTAACGGTCTCGGGCTTCATTCCTAACTCCGCGGCTATTTGCTGGATACTGCCATCAGGGAGTTTATCTTTCAGCGCCCTTAAATCATTAAACGTAATCGTCCTTGCCATGGCTTTTTATTTTTTGCGTTGATAATACATTGGATAGTTCAATTATGGCATAAACATATCATAAAAAAGTGGAGAAACCAAATAATTCGCCAATTTCTTCACGATACGATAACGCCTGGATGTTGCAGTTCTACGTGGATATTGGGATGGCCTATTAGTGGGGCAATACCGTGAGTAAGGGACTAAAAATGACGACTACACCCAGGTACACGGTGATGAAAAGGGCCAGCAACCTGCCTTGTTTTGCGCTGTAAGCATGAACCAAGCCAGAGGGATCAGAAATGGTCTCACCAACAATCATCGATGACCTACCACCAGCCAGCTCACTACCAGATTCCCGGTCTGATCGCACGGCCGCCAACGCAATTACTGGCCCGCACCTTATCAATCGCCTTCTCGTGAACGTGTAGAGACCATACAGCAACAACGCGATCAGCGTCCCCACGATCATTCCCGCTACAATATCCGAAATAAAATGCACCCCCAGATAGATTCGGGTGTAGCTGTTTAAAGTAGCCCAAAAGAGCGCTGCCAGGGTGAGCGCTCGCTGCTTTAAAAGAAGGAGGACAAAGACCGCAAGCCCAAAGCTATTGGTGGCGTGCCCGGAGATAAAGCCGTAGCGACCACCCCGGTAGTCGTTCACGGTATTCACTTAATCCTTGAAGTCGGGGTGATGCGTGGGACGAAACCGCTCGAACAGCGGCTTGAATAGCGAGGAGGATATCTGATCGCACGCCACGAACACCAGGATAAGAAACAGCGCTGCCAAGAACCCCTCTCTCTTTGGCACGCGGTAGAAAAAAAGGAACAGGATAAAAAGGTAGAGCGGTATCCAGATGAGCCGCCCACTGATAGTCCACATCGCGTTGTCCAGGAAAAGCGATTCGCTCCCGTTCAACGCGAAAAAGAGGTCCCGCTCCAGGGGGAGCAACCCTTCCACCCACTCTTTCATGCTGTCACTGATTTAGCTGTTAACACGATACAGACGGCTCATATAACTTCAACGTTCTTCTTGAGCGTCCACCCCACGCTGCCGTTGGCGATCTCGATCTCGTACCAGTTCCTATCGCTGCTCTTGATCTTCACCTTCGTCCCCTCATGCAGTTCAAACAGGAGGTTGCTATTTTCATCAGGGGAGGCGTTGGCACGGGCGGCGCCCACCATCACGATGGCCTGCTCACGCCGCACCCTTTCCCGTTTTTGACTGAAAGCGAACGCGTTGGCAATCCCCACGAAAAGCAACAACGCCAAGCCGGTATAGAAAGCCGCCTTTCGCACGGAGATCACCCGGACAAAAAGGAAGAGGGCAACACAGGCGATAAAGAGCACAAAGAAGATCACCGCCAGCCTCGCCCACGTGTTGGAGCTATAGAGGTCGCGTACCCCGTTAAACCAGTTCGTGAGGAACAGATTGCTCGCGGGGGTAATCCGGTCTTCCGTGTAGTTATTCGCGTAGCGCAAGTTATGCCGAATATCGCTATCGCCAGGGGAGAGCAGGTGCGCCCTCTCGTAGTTCAGGATAGCCTTGCCCAGCTGATGGTCACGGAAGTAAGCATTTCCCAGGTTGAAATAGAGTTGAGCTGATTCGCGATCCTCCTCCAGCCCGGAGGCCACCAACGCCTCATACAGCTCGATGCTTCGCTTGTAGTCTTGGTTGCGATACGCCTCAATCGCGGCCTCGGGAGTTACCTCAACACTGGCCGACGCCGCCTCGTTATCCACAGCAACAGAATCGGGACGATCAGCCGAGCCCTGAGGATTCGCGACCGCTGTTTCCGAACCCCCGGAATGCACTGTCGTTGCATCGATGTTCAAGGCCGAAGTGGAGAGGTTAGCGGCAGTCGTTTGCGGGCTCGCGGCGGTCGTTTGTGGACTTGCAGAAGCCGTTTGCGGGCTCGCGGAAACCGTTTCCGGGCTTGCGCAAAGCTTCGTGTAACCAGTCACCATTACCGCTAAAAGAACGAGAACAGTTATTCTTGTCTTCATAAATTGCTTCATTTTTTCTTCAACTTCAACCTGTTTTCCATTTCGCCAATCGCCGCCAGGGTGTCGCGATAGACCCGGTCCATCTCCGCGTGGCTCTCCCCGGGAGCGTAACGTGCAAACTCACAGGTATCGAGGATCTGCATGAACCTGCCCACCAGCTCGTCTTCCACCCCATGCTCCGATAGTTCGGCCTCGATGTTGTTCTTGCTCAATCGGGCTACCGGTATCGACAGCTTATCGCTGAAGTAGCCCCAGACGGCGCGAAGTACCTCCTCGTAGAAGCGCTCCTTATCTTCCTCCTTCAGGTACCTCTCGGCCACCTTCAGCCGTCGGATGGCCACCTTATTGGCTTTCTTGGTACGTACCAGCGCCACGTTCGCGTTCTCGATGGCCTGCTTCCGGTTAATAAGGTAAGCGACCAGCAGCAGCAACAGGGGAATCAAGTACCATAGCCAGTAACCGAGCGACCCGGCGAAAAAGCTGGTACTTGGGGTATAGGAGGGTTCCCCCGTTTTCAGGAAGCGGATATCCTGTTCCACCTTCACGTCTTGCCGACTCACGAAAGCACCCGCGGGGGCGACGGACGGATCACCCTTTTCTATCTCCAACCGGTATTCCGGGGAGGTGAGCGTCTTGTAGGAGCGGCTGTTCAGGTCGAAGTAGGTAAACTCGACGGGCGGTATCGTGTACTGTCCCTCGTATCGGGGGATGGCCATGTACTCGATGGTTCGTATCCCGTTGAGCCCGTTAGTCGTCACGTTGAACGAGTTGTCCACGGACGGGTCGTACGTCTCGAAGTTATCCGGGAAGCGAACCTTCGGGTCTCGAATCAGCTTCAGGTTACCTGTTCCCGACAGCTCCAACCGAAGCGTGATCGCCTCGTTCGCCCGGAGACGCGTGGCGCTGATAGAGGGCTTCATCGTGAAGGTTCCCACCGCGTTGGCGTAACTTGCCGGCCGGTTGGCGGGTAACGGTTTCACGTTGATCGCCACCGGGTTGGTAACCATGTTCTTCTTCACGTCGACCATCACCTCCTGCGTCCCGAAGAAGGTGGACACCCTCCGCCCTGATGGAACGGAGAAGACCATCTCGATGGAGCCACTCGGTATGGTGATCTGCCCCGACCGTTGCGGGAAGAGCAACGTCTTCCGCAGGTCGGCGGTATAATAATTCCTCCCCTCGTAGCGCTCCATCTGCAGTTGCTGGTTCATGGGCAGCTCGATCTCCTCCACCATGAACCCCTCGAACTCGGGGAAGCGTATTTTGCCGAAGTTGACGATATTTAAAGTGGTGTAAAGACGGAAGGTTACGGTAAACCCCTCCTGCTCATATGGACTACCCTTCGATACGATGGCCCGAATAAAAGCGTCTTTAGCGGATACCGTGGGTGAACCCGCGGAGGAGCGCTCTTCTCCCCGTCGCCCTTCGCCCGCGTCAGGCGAAGAATCCCGCGTGGAAGCCTCATCGGGAGGAAGTACCTCCACCGTGAGCGAGTTGGACTTGTACTCGCTGCCCCCCACCTGTATCGTGGCGGGCGCTATGGTGAACGTGCCGGTTTTGTTGGCCATGAGGATATAGGTGTAGCTGACCGACCGCTCGGAGGTGGTCTTCCCGTTGACGGTGCGCTGGCTAAAGCTGGTGGAGGTGCTGGGGCCAAACAGCACCTCGAAATCGGGCATATCGGGCAACCGCAGGTCCTTTCCCTCTTCATTCAGCACGAAGCTTAACCTGAACTGCTCCCCCTGTACCACCGTGGCTGGGGCAGTCGCTTTAAAGGTGACCTGCGCCGTCGCAACCGTGAAGCCGCTCACGAGCCAGGCGAACATCCATAAAAGAGATACCCCTATGTTCCGTCTGTTTCTCATTTTATCGATTACACTTACCAGTTTTTATTCCGTCTTCTGTTCTCTTGCGCCCGCTCTTCCCGCTCCTGCGCTTTCATCCGCTGCACCTTCTCTTGGGTATCCCGCTCGTCCTGCTCGATAGCCTGCAACAGCTGCCGGGCGTTATCGCGCGACATCTGCTCGGGGCCCTCTTCCTGTTCGGGGCGCTTCTCCTGGTCTCGCGGATTCTGAGGCGAGTCACCCTGCGGGTCTTGTTGTTGCTCCTGCTCTTGGTCTTGTTGCTGTTCTTGATCCTGTTGCTCCTGCTCCTGGTCTTGCAACATCTTCTGCACCACCGCCAGGTTATACCTCGCCTCGTCATCTTCAGGGTTCAGCCGAAGCGCCATCTTGTAGGCCTCCATCGACTGCTGCAGGTCCTTCTGCTGCAGCATACTGTTCCCCACGTTATGCCACGCCTCCGAGGCGACCGCCGGGTTCTCCTGCTCCAGGGTTAAGAAATGCTGGTACTGCTCCACCGAGGCAGCCCAATCCTTTTGCCGATACAGCGTGTTCCCCAGGTTGAAGATGGCCTCTTTGGATGCGGGGTTCTCCTCCAGCGCCTTCCCGTACAGCTCCGACGCATCGGCGTACTTCTGTTGCAGGTACTCCTTGTTGCCCTTGCGCACGTTCTTGCGCACCTCCTTCTGTGCGGAGAGCGTCATCGGGAACAGCATGGCCAAAAGCAGTGGCAATATGTAGTATATCTTCACGAATCGTTGCATGTTATCATCTCACTTCTTTGTCGTTTTCTCTTCTTTCCCTCACGCCCCCTTTTGCTTCTCTCTCCTCGCCACCGTTACTCCTCCCTTTCAAATAGCCGAACGTTGCGGAACAGCGGGTTCTTCATATCGTAGATCAGCACCTCCACGAGCAGCAGCACGAGCAGGATCCAGGCCAGTATGGGGAACTTCTCGTCATATTCCGAGTAGGATAGGCTGGTGGTCTTTCCCGTCTCCAATTCATCGAGTCGAGCCTCCAGTGCACGCACCGCATTGTTGGAGTTATCGGCCCGCACGTAGATCCCTTCCCCGCTCTGCGCGATCTCCATTCCCATCTGCTCGTTCAGTCGGGATACCACCACGTTCCCCTCGTTATCGGCCATGAAGTTGCTCCCGGGATCAGGCGAGGGAATGGGCGAACCATCCGGTGAGCCGATGCCCACCACGTTGATCGTTATCCCCGCTTTCACCGCTTCAGCAGCCATGGCCGCGGCGTTCCCCTCATGGTCTTCTCCATCGGTAATGATAATCATCGCCTTGCTGATATCCTGGTCGCTGGAGAACGAACTCATCCCCAAACCAATAGCCTGACCGATGGCCGTCCCTTGGATGGGCACAAGGCTGGGGTCGATGCTGTTCAAGAAAATCTTGGCCGACTGCGTATCGGAGGTCAGCGGCATCTGCACGTACGCCTCTCCGGCGAAGACGATCAGTGCCACCTTGTCGTTTTTCCGCACGTCAATCAACCGGGTCAGTATCTGTTTAGCCCGTGCCAAGCGGCTGGGTGACACATCCTCCGCCATCATCGAGTTGGAGACGTCCATCGCGATGGCCAACTCGATCCCTTCTTTTTCTACCAGTTCCACCTTCGTCCCGAATTGCGGCCGGGCCACCATGAAGATGCCCACGCAAAGGGCGGCGAAAATAAGCCAAAACTTCAAGTAGGAGCGCTTGAGCGACAGGCCAGGCATCATCTTTTTAAGCGTGGAGCGGACGCCCATCCTCTCCACATCCTTCCGTTTCCGGATATTCAGGAAGATGTATAGCGCCAACAGCAGCGGCATCAGCAAGAAGAGCCACAAAAACTCCGGGTTTCCGAATCTAAACATATCTTTCCTTTTTCTACGGTATTGCTCTGAGCCAGGTCCTCCGCAACAACAACTCCAGCAGGATCAACCCCAAGGCGGTCAGCGCGAAGGGTAAAAACAGCTCCTGCCGCCTCGTCACGTTCTGCACGCTAATCAGGTACCTCTCCATCTCGTCGATCTCCTCGTACACCTGCCGGAGCCCTTCGGTATCCTGCGCCCTGAAGTATTGCCCGCCGGTCATCGCCGCGATCTCTGTCAGCGTCTTCTCATCGATATCTACCGGCATGTTCTGCATCCGTATCCCGTAGGGTGTCTGCACGGGCGTGGGGGCCATCCCCTTGGTTCCCACCCCCACCGTGTAGACGCAGATGCCGTACGACCTTGCCAGGTCGGCCGCGGTGAGCGGCGCTATCTGCCCGCTGTTGTTGGTCCCGTCGGTCAGCAGGATTACCACCCGGGAGTCCGACTCGCTATCTTTCAAGCGGTTCACCGAGTTGGCCAGCCCCAACCCTATGGCCGTTCCATCTTCGATCACCCCGAACTCGATCTCGTTCAGCAGGTTCAACAGCACCTTATGGTCTGTGGTCAGCGGGCACTGCGTGAAACTCTCGCCCGCGAAAATGACCAGTCCTATGTTGTCGTTCTTCCGGTCGGTCACGAACTCCGCCGCCACCTTCTTGGCCGCTTGCAGCCGGTCGGGTTGCAGGTCTTGCGAGAGCATCGAGCCTGAAACGTCGAGCGCCAGCACAATATCAATCCCCTTGGTCTCCGTCTCCTCCCAACTATCCACCGCCTGGGGTCGTGCGATCACCACGATGATCAGCGCGATGGCAACCGCCCGCAACAGGAACGGCAGGTGCCGCGCGTAAACCCGTACATCCGGCTTCACCCCCTTGAACGCCCCCGTGGAAGCCAGCTTGAACGAGGCCTGCGCTTTCGACAATCGAATCACGTACCACGCGATCAACGGGATTAGCAACAACAGTAAGTAGAGATATTCAGGGTGTAAAAATTCCATATTCAGTCAGTATCACTATGGGGTATCCTATTCCAATGCCGCGTCCTCCTCCATTTTTTCCAACTCCTCTTTCGTCGGCAGCGGGTCTGGTTCACGGGTCTGGTTCACGTAGAAGAAGCCATTCATCAAGCTCAGGTCGTTCTCGTCAGGGTAAGGCTGGTATTTCGCGAACTTCACCAGGTCGGCCGTCGACAGCACCTGCTTCAGGTTCTCGTAAGCCGATTCGACCTCCACCACCTTGCGCACCTCGTTCAGTATCTCGCCCGAGGTCATCTCCAGCGCGTTGATTCCCTCCCGCTCATGAATGTAAACGCGCAGGATATAGGTCAGACGGGTGTAAAACTCCTTCACCCTGCCCTGCTGCCAGATCTTCTCCTCCTTCAGTTTTTCCAGCTCGGCCAACGCCCGGGTATGGGACGGGATCTCGACGGGAGGTGTGAAGAAATACCCCGTTTTCTTCTTCTTGAGGATCAGGTAAATGAGCAAGGCTATGAGCGCGAGCAGCAGGGCGATGCCCAGCACCACCCACGCTATCCAGAGGTAGTCGGTCCAAACGAACGGGGGTTGCTTAATCCCCTTGATATCGTACAGTTGCAGCTGTTGAAAGTCGATCGAATCGGTCTCGCCCCGATGTATCTTCTCCAGGTAAGCCAGCGTGGAGTCCGACAGCTCCGGTGAGGTCACCTTTAACCCAAACGAGTTGGAGAAGATGGTATCGGTACCATCAGAGATCGGGATGTAGGGAATATGGTAGAGCGTGGAGTCGAAGGAGGTAATCACGTACTTGAACTCCAACGTCATCACGTTGTTCTCTATGGTGGTGTCGGGCGGCAACATGGTGATCACCTCAATACCCGGGACAATCTCGCGCTCGTACACCGGGAAGTGAATCTGTTTATCCTTGGGGGTAATCACCTTGAGGTTTATCAGCGCGTGCTCCCCAATCTCGATCTCCGTGGGAACCACCGTAACGTGCGCCGAAGCGCGCTGCGCCCACACGTGAGAAGGCCACATCAACGCGAGGGCAATCCAAAGCATCGCCCGCCACACCACGGCACTATAAATCTTTCTCTTGTTCACGGTCACTTTCGTTGTTGAAAGAGTTGCAGGAGCGACTTCACGTAATCGCTTTCGGTCGATATCGACACGCTATCCACACCACCCTGGCGGCAAGCAGCGTCCATCTTCTCGCTCAACCCGTTCCACCACGCGCGGTACGCCTCCCTTGCCTTCCTGGAGGAGCTGTTGATCCAGCGATCCTCTCCCACCTCGGGATCCCTCACCTTCATCAGGCCCACCGGTTGCAGCTCGGTGCTGAGCTTGTCGTACACCCGGATCGCCACCACGTCGTGCTTGCGGTTAGCGATCTGCAGCGCTTTACTGTAGTCGCCCGCGTCAATAAAATCGGAAATCAAGAAAGCGGTGCAGCGCTTCTTGAGCGCGTTGGTCATATACCGCGCCGCCAGACTCAGGTCGGTTCCCATCCCCTCCGGCTTAAAGCCGAGTATCTCGCGGATAATAAAGAGGATATGCTTCCTCCCCTTTTTCGGGGGGATGAACTTCTCCACCCGGTCGGTAAAGAAGAGCACCCCGATCTTATCGTTGTTCTGGATGGCAGAAAAGGCCAAGGTGCCCGCGATCTCGGCCACCATATCTCGTTTCAGGATGGATTGCGAACCGAAACCCAAGCTTTCCGAGACGTCAATCATCAACATCACGGTGAGCTCCCGCTCCTCCTCGAACACCTTCACGTAGGGGCGGCTGTAGCGGGCAGTAACGTTCCAGTCGATATCGCGCATATCATCACCATACTGGTACTCCCGTACCTCGGAGAAGGCCATACCGCGCCCCTTGAACGCGGAGTGGTACTCACCCGCGAATATATTGCGGGAGAGACCGCGCGTCTTGATCTCGATATAACGTACCTTCTTCAGTAACTCTGTCGTATCCATCTACTCTCTTAAATCTTGCTTGCCCTTTTGAACCCCACCGATCCTTACTAACCGGGTAACTGTACGATTAAGGTACCTCGACTTTGTTCAGTATCTCGCTCACGATCTCATCGGACGTGAGGTTGTTTGCTTCCGCCTCGTAAGTAAGCCCCACGCGATGGCGCAAGACATCGTGGCATACCGCGCGGATATCCTCCGGGATCACGTAGCCTCTCCGGTTGATAAACGCGTAGGCACGAGAGGCGAGCGCCAGGTTAATCGAAGCGCGCGGCGAGGCCCCCACCCCAATCATCTCCTTCAGGTTCGGCAGCCCATACTGGTCGGGGAAGCGGGTGGCAAACACGATATCCACGATGTAGCGCCCGATCTTCTCATCGATGTAGACCTCTTGTACCACCTTGCGCACATCAATAACCTCCCGCGTGGAGATCACTGGCTTGTCAATCGTGATGGGGTCAAAAATATTTTGGTAAACAATCCGCTTCTCCTCCTCTTTAGACGGGTAAGTGATTACCACCTTCAGCATGAAACGGTCTACCTGCGCCTCGGGGAGCGGATAGGTACCCTCCTGCTCGATAGGGTTTTGCGTGGCCATCACCAAGAAAGGACTTGGCAGCTTGTAGGTCTGATCGCCTATGGTCACGTTCCGCTCCTGCATCGCCTCCAGCAGTGCGCTCTGCACCTTGGCGGGTGCCCGGTTAATCTCGTCCGCCAGCACGAAGTTGGCGAAAATGGGACCGTGCTTCACCTGAAACTCCTCGCTGCGCTGGCTGTAGATCATGGTCCCGATCACGTCCGCCGGTAGCAGGTCGGGGGTAAACTGGATGCGGCTAAAATCGGCGTCGATAAGCTGTGCCAGCGTTTTGATGGCCAAGGTCTTTGCCAGACCCGGCACCCCCTCCAACAGGATATGGCCATCGGATAACAGCCCGATGAGCAGCGATTCGATCAGGTGTTTCTGGCCAACGATAACCCGATTCATTCCCATGACCAACGTTTGCACGAACGCGCTCTTTTGCTCTATGCGTTCGTTGAGTTCTTTAATGTCGACGACTTGGCTCATATTCTCAACTAGTTTTTTAAATATCTTTAATTATATTCCACTACAGGAGCGGGTAAACACGGTATTTGCTCATCCCTTTTCCATAAAACAGCGGGTTTTTATCATACGGTTTACAAAATTAGAAATGTTAAAGCGGTTTCGTAAAGATTCGGGGTTAAAAATATTTAAGCCAGCCTCACCCTCACTTCCCACTTCCCACTTCCCACTTTCAGCTTTTCACTTTTCATTTTCACTTTTATCTTTCGACTCCAGGCTCCTAACTATTTTTAAACGCTTGCTGTCGGTTTGTTGGGTCAAAAACTCTATCTTTGCCCTTCAAACGCCACGTGAACGAAACGAATTGACATTCCGACTCCTACATACCGACCCCAAAACAAGTGCCCGGGCGGGTATCCTCACCACCGACCACGGACCGGTGGAGACGCCCATCTTTATGCCGGTCGGCACCGTGGGGAGCGTGAAAGCGGTTCACGCCACGGAGTTAGTAGAAGACATCCAAGCCCAGATTATCCTGGGCAACACATACCACCTCTACCTCAGGCCCGGCCTGGAGATACTGAGGGAGGCGGGCGGCCTCCATCGGTTCATCAGTTGGGAGCGTCCCATACTGACCGATAGCGGGGGCTTCCAGGTGTTCTCGCTGACCGAGAACCGGAAGCTGACCGAGGAGGGGGCGCTCTTTCAGTCGCATATCGATGGGTCGTCGCACCTTTTTACCCCCGAGAAGGTGATAGATATCCAGCGAATCATCGGTGCCGACATCATCATGGCGTTCGACGAGTGCACGCCGGGCGATGCCGATTACGCCTACGCGAAACGGTCGCTCGACCTCACGGAGAAGTGGTTAGATCGCTGCATCGCCCGTTTCAAGGAGACCGAGTGCCCCCACGGGTATAGCCAGGCGCTATTCCCCATCGTGCAGGGGTGTGTCTACCCTGACCTGCGGCGACGGGCCGCGGAGAACGTTGCCGCCAAGGAGGCACCCGGCAACGCCATCGGGGGACTGGCCGTGGGTGAGCCCACCGAGACGATGTACGAAATGTTGGAGCTGATGAATGACATCCTGCCCAAAGATAAACCGCGCTACCTGATGGGGGTGGGCAAGCCGGAAAACCTGCTGGAGGCGATCGAGCGGGGCGTGGACATGTTTGACTGCGTGCTCCCTACCCGCAACGGGCGCAACGGGCAGCTCTTCACCAAGCAAGGTGTGATAAACATACGCAACGAGCGGTGGAAGAATGACTTCTCCCCGCTGGAGGAGAATGGCGCCTCGTTCGTTGATAGGCTCTACAGCAAAGCCTACCTGCGCCACCTGATCACCACGAACGAGATACTGGGATTGCAGATCGCTTCCATCCACAACCTGGCGTTCTACATCTGGTTGGTACAAGAGGCCAGGCGCCATATCATCGCCGGTAATTTCCCGGAGTGGAAGGCCGACATGTTAGAAAACGTTACACGGAGATTATGAAGGTAAACAACGGTTCCCTGAAGTTAAAGCGGCTCGACTGGTACATCATCAAGAAATTCTTGGGTACCTACCTGTTCATGATCGCGCTGATTATCTCCATCGCGGTGGTATTCGACATCAACGAGAAGATTGATAAGTTCATGACGCACAACGCCACGCTGCACGGCATCATCTTCGATTACTACCTCAACTTCATCCCGTACTACACCAACCTGTTTAGCCCCCTATTCGTTTTCCTGGCAGTTATCTTCTTCACCTCCAAGATGGCCAGCAACTCGGAGATTATCGCCATCCTCTCCAACGGGATCAGCTTCAAGCGGTTGATGAAACCCTACATGATATCGGCCTTGGTGATCGCCATCTTCGCCTTCGTCTTCGGGAGCTACCTGATCCCTCCCGCCAATGCAACGCGAATCAAGTTCGAGCAAAACTACGTGGATCCAAGGAAAAAGAAGACGGGCGACCGGGATATTCAGTTCAAGGTGGGACCGGGTACCATCGTCTACTTTGGCAACTTCGACCTGCCCAATAACACGGGATATCACTTCTCGATGGATCACTTCGATGGCCACCAACTGGTCTCTCGGCTAACGGCCCAGTCTATCCAGTACGACTCCGCTTACCAGTGGACCATACACGATTACCAGGTACGCGATTTCGACGGGCTGGAAGAGACCATCACGCATGGCACCTCTATTGATACGACGTTGCGGATCGTGCCGAACGACTTTATCATCGCGGCTACCGACCAGCAGATGATGACCTCTCCCCAACTGCGGAACTACGTGAAGAGCCAAAAAGAACGGGGAATGGGTAATATCCAGACCTTCCAGATCGAGTACCACAGCCGGATCGCCTCGGTCTTCTCGGCATTTATCCTCACGATAATCGGGGCCTCCCTATCGGCACGCAAGGTGAAGGGGGGCATGGGGCTAAACATCGGGATCGGCCTGGTTCTGAGCATGGGCTACATCCTCTTCCTCACCGTGAGTTCTACCTTCGCGATCAAGGGGAATATGAGCCCGTTTGTGGCTGCATGGATCCCCAATATCGTCTTCGCCGCTATCGCCGCCTTCCTCTACCGAAGGGCGCCCAATTAAGGAATAGCCTTGGAGCGGTGTGGTGTACGGTTTCGCGCAACTTCCTCGATAAGCAATACAATATGACGTAATATGAATGCAATGGTTTTGTGATATTCATTTTTGCTTAACGACTTCAATAACTCTAACATAACAGCATTATGACAAAAAAAGATACAACAAACCGCACCATTGCCCTTTTCGTTTTCACGCTCTTAGGGTTCACACTTTTGCCATCTGTATGTCTCGGACCTACTCTCAGCGCGCAGACCAAGTACCCCACCATCGTGATCGAGACCAACCACGGCACGATGAAGGCGATATTGTACGACGATACCCCCGTACATAGCGATCACTACCTGAAACTCATCAAGCAGGGCTACTTTAACGGGACGCTCTTCCACCGGGTGGTAAAGGACTTCGTGATTCAAGGCGGTGCACAGGACTCCCGCAATGCCCGCCCCGGCCAGCGGATTGGCAGCGGCCGAAAGGACATGGAGCTAATGCCCGAATTCCGGGAGCAGCGCTACCACAAGAAAGGAGCATTGGCCGCACCAAGGAAAGGGGATCAGGAGAATCCCCAGAAGAAGTCCGACGCATCGCAATTCTACATCGTGCAGGGAAAAAAGTACACCGACAAGCAACTCGACTCCATCGACACCGCCGATAACGCACCGGTGAGAAACAAACTGCTCAACACCCACTACACCCCTCGCGAGAAGGAGCTGGAGCGCCTCAAGGCCAACAACCCGAAACGGTACAAGGTGGTCAACGACTCTCTACTGGCAGTAGTGGACTCTCTGTTCATGCGATCGCCCAGCCGAACAGTTATCCCCGAGGGGTCAAGGGAAGTGTACAGAAAATCGGGCGGTGTAATCCACCTGAACGGTGGCTACACCGTGTTCGGGGAGGTTGTAGAGGGACTGGAGGTGATCGATAAAATCGCTGCACTACCCGTGGATGCCCATGATCGTCCTGTAGGCGACGTGAAAATTATCCGCGTGTATACCGAGTAGCCCGGACTACTTGTTGATCTCCTCACGGAGGTACCAGAAGGAAATCCTTCAGCCGTTTGGCCTGTTTTTTTTCGGTTTCGGTTTCTCTTTCTCTTTCACCTCTTCCATCACAACCATCTGTTGTCGGATCGATTCGGAGTGAATCACCTCTAACACCTGCTTGATGAAGTCGCCCGACATATTCATGCGCTCTCCATGGCTTGACCGGTCGGTGAGTATATGGTCGTACCGTTGCGTCTGCAGGATAGGCATACCATGTTCCAGCTTGTAATGGCCAATCTCCCGTGAAACACGCATCCGCTTGGAGAGTAGCCGCAACAACTCGTTATCCAGGTCATCTATCTGGTCGCGCAATGCAGCGAGGCTCTCCGTGGTCTGCACCGTATCCCGAATCACAAGGCCATCCAGTACCTGCTTCAACGCATCCGGAGTGATCTGCTGCTCCTTGTCGCTCCATGCCTTATCGGGACAGCAATGCACCTCGATCATCAAGCCGAAGTAGTTAAGGTCCATCGCCTGCTGGCTCAGCTTCAGGATCAAATCGCGTCGCCCCCCCATATGGCTCGGATCGCACAACATGGGGAGAGAGGGGTAGCGGCGTTTCATCTCAATGGGAATATGCCACTGCGGCAGGTTGCGGTAGACCGTCATATCACTCGAACTAAACCCCCTGTGAACCAAAGCAATCTGCTTAACACCCGCGTTATAAAGCCGCTCGATGGCCCCCACCCACAATTCGATATCGGGACTCATCGGGTTCTTGATCAAGACGGGGATATCCACCCCCTTCAGGGCATCGGCGATCTCCTGTACCGCAAAGGGATTCACAGTAGTACGCGTACCTATCCACAACAGGTCCACCCCAGACTTCAGTGCCTCGTCCACGTGCTTCTCGGTGGCCACCTCAGTAGTCACGTACATACCGGTCTCCCGCTTAACCCGTCTCAGCCATTCGAGGGCGGGACTGCCTATCCCATCAAACCCACCCGGCTTGGTACGGGGTTTCCATACCCCCGCCCTGAATATCTTCACGCCGACTGCCGCCAACTGTTTGGCGGTGGCCAGTACCTGCTCCTCTGTTTCGGCACTACATGGGCCGGCAATCACCAGCGGCCGCTCCGCGTCTATCCCCGGTAATAAGATGGATTCAAATTTCATAGTTAGCCATACAAATGTACTACATTTTTTGAAAATGTAAACCAGGGAAGAGACCTTTTCATCCGTTGACAAAGTATAAGCCACCTAATTCGCTTTCCCACATTTTTGTAATCGTATTGCGCCCAACATTTGAATCTACTGAATCCACATTGCCCCCCGCACGATTCCTACCTTAAAAACTTGTAAATAGCCGTTTTTTCACCTATTTTTGTCTGGATACCTTGCGAGGTCAGGGGAAAATATAAAAGTCGGCTCACGAAAGAGAAAAACATAACAATGATATACAATCCAACAAATAATTTAAAAGACATTTATGAGAATCGCTAGATCCATTTTTCGAACAGCGCTCTGTACTGCGCTTGGGTTGACACTGCTGACAACCGTTTCATGCAACAACAATCGATCCCAAAAAGATTGTACCACCTTTCAAGAGATGCAGGATCCGACAAACGATACGCTTTCCGACTGGTCACAAGTAGCGAAAGGGCTGCACGCCTCGTTTATCTCGATTGACGAAAAGTTACCTAAATCGGTTGCGCCCGAAGTGCCCCCCATTAACCATGCAACCGTCACCGGGTGGAAAGGAGAAAGAGTCGCCGCGCAACTCCTCCTGTGGAGCGCCGAAGAGATTCAGCAAGTGGAGGTTGAAATCGGAGAGTTCCAGGGAGATGGCAACGTGCTGCCCGCCTCCATCGCGCAAGCCCGATTCGTACGATACGTGATGACCGATGAGTTTGGCGGTGGTTGCGAACGCCGCAAACCGGAGGACTACGCCGCATCGCTGGCACCCGATATGCTCGACAACCTGGAGTGCTTCAACCTGGAGGCAAAAGCGGTGAGACCCCTGTGGCTCACTATTCACATCCCCGCCGACGCGCAAGCAGGCAACTATAAGGGGCAAGTCACCCTTCACGCGAAGAAGCAACGGTCGCAAACCTTTGATATCGAGCTGAACGTGGTCGATCGGGTACTCCCCGAACCATCGGAGTGGCTCTACCACCTGGACCTGTGGCAACACCCCTCGGCCGTGGCGAGGGTACATGACCTGGAAGTGTGGAGCGACGCGCATTTCGAGAAGATGCGTCCACTGATGAAAATGTTGGCTGATGGGGGACAAAAAGTGATTACCGCCACGCTCAACAAGGACCCGTGGAACCACCAATGTTATGATGCCTACGCCGATATGATTACCTGGACAAAGAACGAGGACGGGAGCTGGACGTTCGACTACAGCGTGTTCGACCGCTGGGTGGAATTCATGATGGGCCTGGGAATCAACAAGATGATCAACTGCTACTCGCTCCTCACCTGGAACAACCAGCTGCACTACAACGATATGCAGAAGAAAGAGTTGGTGACGGTAGAACTCAAGGCACAGTCCAAAGAGTACCAAGCGATGTGGAGTGTGTTCCTCTCCGATTTCACCCGGCACCTCCGTGAGAAAGGGTGGCTGGAGATAACCAACATCGCGATGGACGAGCGGGGGCCGGAAGATATGCAAGCCGCGTTGAAGGTGCTTAACCGCTACGCCCCCGAGCTGGGTGTCTCCCTCGCGGACAACCACAAGAGCTACCAACAATACCCGTGGATCAAAGATATTTGCGTGGGTGCATGGACAACGCCTACCCAAGAGGAGATAACGGCAAGAAGGGAGAAAGGACTCAACACCACCTACTATGTCTGCTGCTCCGCTAAATTTCCCAACACGTTCACCTTCTCCCCTTCGGGCGAAGCGGTCTACCTGGCCTGGCACGCGGTGGCGCTCGACCTGGATGGGTTCTTGCGCTGGTCCTATAACTCGTGGGTAGAGAACCCGCTGACCGACTCGCGATTCCGTACCTGGCCCGCGGGAGACACCTATATCGTCTACCCCGATGCCCGCAGCTCCATCCGGTTTGAACGTTTGGTAGAGGGGATTCAGGACGTGGAAAAGATACGGGTGCTGCGAAAAGCATACAGCGAGGAGAACAGCCCCGAAGCAATGGAAAAGTTGACGAAACTGGAGGAGGCCATCAAGTATTTCGATGCCATGGAGCCTGCTGACGACTGGCTTGAGAGACTCAACGAGGCCAAACAGTTGCTGAACTCGTAGACCAAACCGGTATGCATGCCACCTACGGCTACTCTACCCTGCACGATAACAGACCGAGTAACGATAAGTGACAGACACTATGAGACGTTTTAAGAAAATAGCGCCCATCGCTTTGGCACCGCTAATGGGACTATCCCCACAAAACGGTGCCGTTGCGGGTGAACGCCCCAACATCATCCTTTTCATGGTCGATGACATGGGGTGGCAGGACACTTCGTACCCTTTTTGGAGGGAGAAAACAGCCCTTAACGAGCGGTACCACACGCCCAACATGGAGCGGATGGCAGCACAGGGAATGGCCTTCACGCAATCGTACGCGTGCAGCGTTAGCTCGCCCACCCGCGTTAGCCTGATGACGGGTATGAATGCCGCCAGACATCGGGTGACCAATTGGACGCTCCATAAAAACAAAAGTAGCGACAAGGAGAGTGCCACCCTTACCTTCCCCGTGTGGAACTTAAATGGTATTAGCCAGGCACCGGGCATACCGCTCACGTACGAAGTCACAGCATTACCCCAACTGTTGAAAAACAGTGGTTACCATACTATTCACTGCGGAAAGTCGCACTTGGGGGCGATAAATACACCGGGTGAGAATCCGCACCACTTCGGCTTCGAAGTCAATATAGCGGGTCATGCCGGAGGGGGACTTACCAGTTACCACGGTGAAAAGAATTATGGGAACCGGACCGACGGTAGCCAGTCGCCACCGCAAGCGGTACCTGGATTAGAGAAGTATTGGGGTAGCGACACGTTCGTCACGGAGGCGTTGACCCTTGAAGCGTTGAGCGCACTCGACAAAGCCAAGAAACTGGGGCAACCCTTCTTCCTCTATATGGCGCACTACGCGATCCATATCCCCATTGACAGGGATGCCCGGTTCTATCAAAAATACCTGGATGCCGGGCTATCTGAGAAGGAGGCGGCCTACGCGGCACTTATCGAAGGGATGGATAAAAGCCTGGGAGACATTATGGGGTGGCTGGAAGAGAACGGGCTGGAAGAGAACACGGCGATCATCTTCATGTCGGACAACGGCGGGTTCTCGACCTCCACGCGTTGGCGCGATGCACCACTACATACCCAGAACGCACCGCTGAATAGCGGCAAGGGGTCGGCATACGAAGGGGGCATCCGCGTGCCGATGATCGTGAAATGGCCAGGCGTAACGGCACCGGGTAGCCGTTGTGACGAGTACGTGATTATCGAGGACTTTTTCCCTTCCATCCTCGATATCGCGCAAGTCGAAGAACGAAAAACCAAGCAGCCGATTGATGGGGTTAGCTTTATCCCTAAGCTTAGGGGTGAAGAAACGAATTACAAGGAACGAGCCCTGGTATGGCACTACCCGAACCTATGGGGGAACGAGGGCCCCGGTATCGGCACCACAAGCACCATTCGGAAAGGCGACTGGAAACTGATACATTACTACGATACCGGTAAAAAGGAGCTGTTTAATATTAACGAGGATATCGGCGAGACCATGAACCTTGCCGAGAAAGAACCTCAACGGGTGCAACAGCTGGCCACCGAATTGGGGGAATACCTCCGAAGCGTGAACGCGCTACGCCCCTCCTTTAAACGTAGTGAGGATTTGAGCCAGGCTACCAAACGGGAAGCAGAACACCCCTCAAGTAATGAAAAGAATCAAGTAGAAGATGTCGACAACATATGTCCCTGGCCGGACGAGTAATCAGCGCGAAAGCAGATGATTAAAAAACGTTCCAAATAGTAAGTGAAATATAAATGTAAAAAATATAAATAATCGTGTGAAACGAGCATGATTAATAGCGAGTTCCATACACTGAAATGTAAAAGAATAAAATAATCGTATGAAAATGAAGAGACAAGCAATTTCAACACCAGCAAAACTTCTTGGGCTTGGTTCCGTGGCACTACTTGCCGGGTGCCAGGGCGAGAAACAAGTACCCCAAACGCCAAACGTGGTGCTGATCTACATGGACGACCTGGGCTACGGCGATATGAGTGCCTACGGGGCTACGAAAATTGAAACGCCCAACATGGACAGGTTGGCTCACGGGGGGATACGCTTCACCAACGGGTACTCCTCCTCCGCCACCAGTACTCCCAGCAGGTACGCGCTGCTGACCGGCGAGTACCCATGGCGCGAAAAAAGCGCGCAAATCCTACCCGGCGAAGCACCACTGATTATCGATACCGCCCGGATGACGCTCCCCAAAATGCTGCAAGAAAAAGGATACCATACGGGTATCGTGGGCAAGTGGCACTTGGGGTTGGGCAGTGGAGCGGTCGACTGGAACCAGCGGGTTGCACCGGGCCCCAACGAGTTGGGATTCGACTACTCCTTCATCATGGCGGCCACGCAGGACCGGGTACCCACGGTATACCTCGAAAACGGGCAAGTCGTTGGACTTGAGGCTGACGACCCGCTCTTCGTGAACTACCAGGAGAACTTCGAGGGGGAACCCACCGGTCTCGATAACCCGGAGCTATGCACCACCATGATGTGGTTTAACGGCCATAACAACTCCATCCATAACGGGATACCGAGGATCGGGTTCCAGAAGGGGGGCAAATCGGCCATGTGGGTCGACGAGGATATGGCAGACGACTTCCTGCTGAAAGCGCAAGAATACATCAGAAACCACAAGGAGGAACCCTTCTTCCTCTACTACGCGATGCAACAACCGCACGTGCCCCGAACACCACACCCGCGCTTCGTGGGAACATCGGGCATGGGGCCGCGAGGTGATGTGATCGTGGAGGCTGACTGGTGCGTGGGCGAACTGCTGAAAACGCTCGAGGAGGAGAACCTGCTGGCGAACACGCTGATTATCTTTAGCAGCGACAACGGAGCGGTAGTGAACGATGGTTATTACGATGATGCGGAGGAGAAACTGGGAGACCACCAACCATCCGGGCCATTCCGGGGAGGGAAATACAGCCTCTTCGAAGGGGGTACGCGGGTACCATTCCTCGTCTACTGGGAAGGAACGGTAGAACCCGCTGTTTCCGACGCGGTGGTCATGCAAATGGATCTCTTCTCATCGCTGGCCAAGATGGTGGGAAGCGACCAAAGGGGGCCCGATAGCGAAGAGTTGCTCGATGCCTTCTTGGGTCGTAGCGAGCAGGGACGCACGGAGTTAATCATGGAGGCAACGACCAAAACGGCTTACCGACAGGGTGATTGGGTGTTTATCCCACCCTATAAAGGTCCCGCTGTCAACAAGATGGTCAACATCGAGCTGGGTAACTCCAGTGAGCCCCAACTCTACAACCTGGCAGATGACCTCGGCCAACAGGTAAATTTAGCCGAGTCGGAGCCGGAGAAACTGCAGGAGATGATGGAGGCGTATGAACGCATACGGAATCCTCAACAGTAGCGATTATTAAACAGCTCGCTATAGGACGCCGATTAGCGTCAAGTAAAAAACATTTCAAAGGTCTTTAACATTAGCGAATACAAAACAACCCGCTATGAGAACAGTGTTACTATTCTTATGCCTCGGTCTCTTCTCCATCCAGGGAATCCTCGCCCAGACTCCCGACAATAGGGAGATGGCTATCTGGAACGAGACAGAGACAGAGAAAACGAAACGGATGAAATGGTGGACTGAAGACCGATTCGGTATGTTCATCCACTGGGGACTCTACGCGCAATTGGCGCGGCACGAGTGGATCAAGAAAAACGAGCGCATCTCGGATGAGGCGTACCAAAAATATTTCGAGCTGTTTGACCCCGACCTGTTCAACCCAGCGGAGTGGGCCGCCAAGGCGAAGGCCGCGGGGATGAAGTATGCCGTCATCACCAGCAAGCACCACGAGGGTTTCTGCCTGTTCGACTCGAAGTACACCGACTACAAGGCAACGAAAACGCCATACGGGAAAGACATCATCAAGGAGTGGGTGGACGCCTTCCGGGCCGAAGGGCTGAAGGTGGGGTTCTACTACTCGCTCATCGACTGGCATCACCCGCACTACACCATCGACCGTGTACACCCGCGAAGCGCATCCTCCGAGGAGGAGTACGCCCGACTGAATGAAGGTAGGGATATGGATATCTACCGCCAGTACCTGAAGGACCAGGTGCGGGAACTACTTACCAACTACGGGAAAATCGACCTGCTGTGGCTCGATTATTCGTTCCCGGGTAAGTTCGGAAAGGGACGGGACGACTGGGACGCGGTAGAGCTGATGAAGATGGTGCGCCAACTTCAACCGGACATCCTCGTGAACGACCGGGCCGACCTCAAGGAGTACTGGGGCGGGTGGGATTTCACTACGCCGGAGCAGTTCAAGGTACAGAGCTGGCCGGAAATCGATGGAAAGAAGATTCCCTGGGAGACCTGCCAAACGTTCTCCGGATCGTGGGGCTATTACCGTGACGAGCAGACCTGGAAGGACAATCGGCAGCTTCTGGGACTATTGATCGAAACGGTGAGCAAGGGCGGAAACCTATTGCTGAACGTGGGACCCACCGCGAGGGGAACATTCGATTCACGGGCCGACAAGGCGCTGGCCGAAATGGGTGAGTGGGTAAAGCTACACGGTCGCTCGATCTACGGCTGCACACAAGCGCCCAAAGAGTTTGAAGCGCCCGAGCACACCATCCTCACCTACAACCCCACGACCAACCGTTTGTATATCCACCTGCTGGACTACCCGATCACCAATTTCCGGCTACCGGGATACAAGGGAAAAGTGAAGTACGCGCAGTTCCTGCACGATGCATCGGAGATCTTAATCACCGCTCCATACGGTCACCACATGCAGGGGAGTATCGCCACGGAGGCGGACCTGAACCTGCGGCTACCGGTTATCAAGCCGAACGTGGAGATACCGGTGATCGAGCTGTTTCTGGAATAATCGCCTAGAGATTAAAAGCAGGGGAAACCATCGTTTTCCCTGCTCTTAATCGCGATACACTCCATCTCAACCAGCCAGCCGGAACGACACACGGGAGCCAACAGGATAACCTTGGGTATACAACTGTAATGTTTGTCGAAGAATGCCTTGACTACCGCGTAGTCTGCTATATCGCGCAGATATACAATGATTTGCACCACATCCGCCAAGCTGCACTCCACCTCGGATAACAATGCGGACATATTCTCAAGTACGCGGTCGAGCTGCTTCATCACATGAAGCGGGTGTTCAATCTCCCCCCTGTTATTGATGCTGGCCGTTCCCGAGATATAAACATGGCGGCGGTCCGCGAAATCCACCGACGTGCCCCTCTCAAACGTAACGTCGTATTCATCCGTCCTGTTGAGGTGAGTGGGGGCATGTAAATGTTTCACCTGCCCGGGCTTAATCCCTGCTATGGCATACGCGTCCATCAAGACCAACGAGCGGGAATCCACGTGCCGCCCCTCGATGCCCGTGCTGGCTATGTAGTGTGTATCTTTTGTCAGTCCCTCCTTTTCAAAACAGGCAATTCGTGCCTTCACCATATCCCCGTAATGGATATCAACACCCTGCACGAATATCCACGTCCGAATACAGTTTTCCTTAAGAGAGGCTCGATACCGACGCAGTGTCTGTATATAGGCATTGAAGATGCCTTCGGTTTCGGCGAATTCATTTTTCAAGGGAATGGTCAGCTGCGTCGTATACAAGTGCTTGTTACCCCCGGGACGTTGCAATGCCAGCGTGTTAGCCTCTTTTTCAACAATCCCGTCTCCCCCCACGTGGTAGAGCCAAACGGCCACCTTGGTGCCGTTGAGCGGAGGTTGTTGCACGATAGAAGAGATCGTACCTGCTTCGTCGTTGATGTACGAATATTGATTGGCCGCGTCACTCACGAAAAACCGTTTCCAGACAAGTCGGGTTCCTTTAAAAGCAGGGTCATGCGCAGTACGTTGAATGGCCGTCTGCATGTTTAAGAATTGAGCAGCCGCATCCAGGCTTGGGTCGGTAAGCTCAAGGATGGAGTGAACCTCGGGCACTCC
>DUPB01000069.1 GCA_012838585.1 Bacteroidales bacterium | reverse complement strand
CGTCCCAACTCGCTCATCATGGAGCAGATGTTGATGATTTTTCCGCTCCCTTTACGGATCATGGAGGGTGCCACTGCTTTAGAAACGATAAAGGGTGCTACCAGGTCAACGTCAATCACCTCTTCGAACTCCTCTATTTTCATATCCACGGCGGGAATGCGCTTGATGATGCCCGCGTTGTTCACGAGGATATCGATTACCCCCATCTCCTTTTCGATGGTGGCGACCATCTCCTGCACCTTCTTCTCATCCCTCACGTCGCACACGAATCCCCTGGCATCGATGCCTTGCTTCTTGTACGCCTCCAGCCCTCGTTTCATGGAGGGCTCGTTGGAGCTGTTAAACGCGATTCTCGCTCCCGCCTCGGCCAGGGCGACGGCCATAGAAAAACCAATACCATGGGCCGCCCCGGTCACGAGCGCTATTTTTCCTTTTAATGAAAAGTTTGCCATATTGTCTCTACTTTAAGTCGGTGATCTTGAAGAAGTCCTGATCCCCGTAATCGAGGTTCTCCCCGGCCATTCCCCAGATAAAGGTGTAGTTGCTGGTAGCGGCGGCCGCGTGGATAGACCACTCGGGTGAGAGTACTGCCTGGTCGCCCTTCATCCAGATATGGCGTGTCTCGGTAGGTTCGCCCATTAAGTGACAGACTGCTTGATCCTCGGGTACTTCAAAGTAGAAGTAGGCCTCCATTCTCCGGCTGTGCGTGTGTGCCGGCATGGTGTTCCAGACGCTGCCCGGTGCCAGCTCGGTCATTCCCATTTGTAGCTGACAGGTGGGTAGCACTTGGTTCACGATCATCTTGTTGATATTCCGGTGGTTGGACTCCTCCAGCGACCCCATTTCGGCTACTTCGGCATCGGCCTTGGTAATCTTTTTGTCGGGGTAGTTGCGGTGAGCCGTGGCCGAGTTGAAGTAAAATTTGGCCGGTTTAGCCGGGTCAACGCTTTGGAAGTATACCTCCCGGTCGCCGGAACCTAAGTAGAGCGCCTCTTTATAGTCGAGTTCAAAAACCGAGTCTCCCACTTTTACTTTCCCTTTGCCCCCCACGTTGTAGATGCCTAACTCACGGCGATGGAGAAACACGGGTGCTTTTAACGGATCAATCGCCTCCAGGTGGAGCGACTCCTTTACTGGCATGGCTCCACCTACAACCAATCGGTCGTACATGGAGTAAACCATGTTTACTTCGTCTGCCGAGAACACTTTTTCTATAAGAAAGTCCTGGCGCAGGCGGCTCGTGTCATACTTTTTCACATCCGCGGGATGCGCGGCGTAACGTAACTGATAATTTGTTTTCATACGATTATTTAATTTTTTTGTTTCGGTGTATGGAATCTTTGATGATTATTTTAATCATGTCGGTTTCATATATACTCCTTTGTTTATGATGATTATTCATTTTTCTGTGCCCATTTGGCATGTTCAGCGGGAAGGGACTGTCTGTAAAATATCCGCTATAATGGGGGTAACCCCCTTCTCACGGTTCAACGGGGATGGTGCCTGAAAAATGTGTTGTTTGATTTTCCTTATTCCGTTTGCTGGTGAGCCCGTGTACATGCACAAAAATACGATTTTTTTCAAACGTTTCAAAATATAACCATGACTATTAGTCAAGGATTACCGGTATGTCACCTTTACATCCCTAAACATGAATCCGTTGTTACTAATTCTGAGCGGTTTGCCGGATTTGGCAGCCACATTTTCAAGGATAACCTCTTCCGTTTTCACGTAGGGGTATTTTTCAATGTAGGAGTCACCCTTCATCTCACTGTTGAAGTCGGCGAAAATGGCAGGCCCTTCGTATTCATCGGGATGCCCGTCATCTTCGATCCGGAGGTTATCGATGGTAATCCGCTCGGGCATGTAACAGGTATACCCGAAATCGTGTTGTCCCGAGTTGCTACCTCCGATTAATCTAACTTTGCCACCGCTCACGTTTGTTGGGATGAAAACGCAGTTACGGATAATAAAATCACCCTGCCAGGTACTGCCGTAATCATTGCGCAGGTTGATAAAGCTACCGCTTTTCACGGTGGTGTTCTCCACGATGAAAACCCCGCTGCCAATAGCGTTAATCCCCTGGTGTCCCAACGTGGAGTTACGGATGGTGGCATTGGCAACCCCCATGTGCGCGTCGAACCGTGAAAAAGTGCAATGGTCGTACACGAGGTTCTTGCAGTAGTTGGACCCTATGATACCCCAGTACGTGCGGTCGTGAATATCGTTCGTCTGCCTGCAGTTCTCAAAGGTTACGTTCAACGCCCTGTTCACGGAGATGTCGTAGCTGCCCATTGAGACCGGGACGCCGGCGGCACCGATGGTTCGGTACGTTTTATGACCGGTGAGGATGCAGTTTTTGACGGTGACATTTGAGCAGTTGCCGATATTAATGAAACCGCCGTAGGGCGCTCCACTCTCCCCCTCACCGGTAACGTGGTGTTCCAGACCATCGATAACGACGTTCGACCGCCGGATGGAGATGCCTCGGCTGTAGTAGTTATAGCGAGATTCTTCGCTGTTGGCAATGGTCGTGAAATGTCCACCGGTAAGGGTCAAGGTCTCCTCGTCAATGGGGAGAAAGGTGATCTCCGTCACCTGGTCAAAATCCCAGATGATGGGTGTATTTTTATCCACCACCCCCTCTTTGCTTACCAAAAAGATGTCGGTTTGATAAGAGCCCTGGTTTTGGTTAGGACCATACCGGATATACCGTCTTGCGTTGGCGTTGGTCACGGTAATCAAGCCGCTTCCGGGTAAAGGGACATCGACGATCGCCTGATTTCTTCTCAACGTGGGCACCCCGTTCAGGGGAATCGGTTCCATGGATGAGCTCACAAGGAAAACCGGGGAGTTCCGGTTTTCCACATCGGTATCATCGATAATAAAGGCCGCGTTGCCGAAGTCGGTACTGGTTCGGATCTCCACCGTGTGATCCTCCCTGCCGATGTAGTAGGTGGCTCCTATATCGGCTTTAACGGCAAGCCCATGCTCGTTCGCGTACGCGTGCGCCGCGGCGATCGCTTTCACGTCATCGGTTTTCCCATCACCCTTCGCGCCGAAATCGCGGTAACTCACCCATTCCTTCGAGGGCAGGTTGCGGTTGATGGCTCCAGCAGAAATCGTTGTTGTTTGCAGAGCGTGATTGTCCTGTCGCTCACCACGGGGAGTAAGCGTTTGCGCGGTTGTTATCGTGCTCCACGCGATAACCCATAGGCAGACAATAAGTCCTGTTTTTTTCATTTTATAATCAAGTCAACCCGTTAGGGCTTATGATTCTAAATCTCTTTTACGCTTCAGGGCCTCCAGGAAGTAGTAATCGGCGTAATTCAGCGGGACGTCCACCTCAGAGTTGTGCGGTAAGCTCCCAACGGAGTGCATCAGGATAAAATGGCCATTTTCGCCCAGGGGAGCCAGGTACCTCGGACCAGATAGGGTCTGCATGATGGTATCGGCCCACGCTTTGTAGTCCCTCTTGGTGGAGTAGGTCGACAGTTCGTACAGGGCTGATGCCAATATCGCGCCGGCCGATGCATCGCGGTAGGTGTTCGGTATATCGGGGGAGTCGTAATCCCAGTAGGGAACCCCATCCTCGGGGTAGTTGGGGTGGTTGGCGATGAAGTCGAGCGCTTTCTCTGCCTGCTCCAGGTATTTTTGATTGCCCGTTTCCCGGTAACACATCACGAAACCGTATACTCCCCATGAATGTCCCCGTGCCCAGGTGCTTTCATCGCTGTAACCTTGGTGGGTATTCCGGTGGCGTATCGTGCCGTCCGCCTTGTTATAATCGAGCACGTGCCATGTGCCGTAATCGGGACGGTAATGATTTTTAATGGTGTTATCGGCATGGGTAACGGCTATATGGTAAAACGAGGAGTCGCCGGAAAGCTTCGTGGCGTTAAACAGCAGTTCCAAGTTCATCATGTTGTCGATGATGACCGGGCACTCCCAATCTTTCGATGGGTTCGCGTTCCACGACTGAATGATGCCGGCTTCCGGGATGTAGCGGGTAGAAAGCGATTTGGCCGCGTTCACGATTACCTCTTCGTACGGTTTTCCCGTTAAACGGAAGCCGTTCCCGTAACTGCAGTAGATCATGAACCCCACGTCGTGGTTGCCGGTGTAGTACTGTATGGTGTCTAACGCCTCGGTGTACTTCACCGCATAAGGTATCCACGCCTCATCACCGGTTAGCTCGTAGATGTACCACAAGCTGCCCGGGAAGAAACCGGAGGTCCACTCTTTGGGGGGGATGTACTTCATCTTCTCATCGATAATGGACTTGGGATTCAATATGGTCGGCGACGCTTCTAGCTGTTCAATCATTAAGCCATACTGTTGGGTGATAAAGTCGATGGTGTCATCAGCTTCTTGCTCTTGTTTCACGGCACATGAGGTCATCAACCCTATCGAAAGCAACAAGAAGGTGAGTTGTAGTAGATTCTTCATTTTCATTCCTGTTTTTATACGGTTATTATATATTCTTATTCAGACAATCTTATTTTTATGTTTGTTTTCCCATTGTCGATGGTCCATGCCGGGATCCTTAACTCTACACGCTTTAAACCCTTTATCTGCCTGTCTAATTGTAAGGGGGCGGGGTAGAGCGATACTACCGACAACGTTAGGTCGGGGTGTGACAGGTTTTCTACCCGCAAACTTTTGCCCTCTTGCTTGAGTATGGCCCCGTTTGGCACGATCTCCACGTCTGATGTCGTGATTAACTGCCAAGTGACCAGTTGGGTGGAATCGGTTGTTTCAATATCATCTTCAATAAGGAGAGAAGTGGGGGAGTCTTTCGTGAACTTTCGGTGGGCTTTGTCCAGTTGTCCTTGAAAGGCAGCGGTCAAATCGATGGTGGCTTCCGGTTGAGTGCCATCCTTGAAGTCGATGATGGTAGCCAGGCCGTCAACAACGTGTAGCTTGTTGTCAATGGTAAGTGTACTATGGCCAAAATTGTTTTTGGTGAGGAGGGTCCATCGTTCGCAATCCTGGCAATTGCTCCATAAGTTGAAACCGGTTTTCTCCAGGGTATGATAATCTTGGTTCCCTGGATCGACCACCCACCGCACTCCGTTTAACTCGAAGATAAAAGAGCCACCGTCCATGTTCCCATGGTTAACGGTACCGCGGCCCCCTTTCCCCCCAAAGTAATAACCATGGTTATCTCCTTCGCTGTCAGTAAAGATAAATATCGGGTTCGCACCTTCTCCTTTCCACGCGGCAGGTATTTTTTCTTCGCTTTTTTCTTCATACTGTGCGATCCAAACGAGGGCTGCACCTGCAAGTCGATCCAGTTTCCCCATCTCTTCGGGTGGCATTAAAAAGCGCTCCTTCTCGAAAAAAGAGGCGTTCCCCGTTTTCGAGGCGAACCATGCCAGCGTGATATCGCCTTGAACCCCTCGTTTATCCCCACAATCAGCGAAGTTGTAATACCCTCCCGAGGGGGTATTCATCAGGACCTTGAACACCGCGCTCTCCTTAAACCCGGGGTAGTT
>DUPB01000068.1 GCA_012838585.1 Bacteroidales bacterium | reverse complement strand
GGTCCTGATGAAGGGGGTTTCGGAGGAGTTCCGGCTGATGACCGATATGGACAAGCTGGTGATTGATGGTTCGTTCCGGTTGCGGGAGGACGTGGTGGATTACGCCACGCTGGGAAGCGGGGTGGCGGTGACCTTGGGTGCACGGCCCGGCTTTATCAACGCGATCGAGGTGTACGCTCCCAAGCGGGATGAGCGGGTGAACCTCGCCAACCCCGCGGCGGCGTTCAACCGGGGTTACCTGCAGATAGGAGGGGTGTTTACCCTCAACTCGCCGGATTATGACGACCAGATGGTGATTGTTCCCATCACCTTGGCCCGGGAGCTGTTTCACTATACCAACGAGGTGACCTCACTCGATATCAAGTTGGCGCCAAACGCTTCGGTGAAGCGGGTTAAACGGGAGATGCAGGAGGCGCTGGGAGATGCCTTCCTCGTGGAGGACCGCTTCGAGCAACAGAAGGAGTCGTACCGCATGCTGCAAATCGAGAAGTGGGTGACTTTCCTGATCCTGTCCTTTATCCTGCTTATCGCCGTGTTTAACGTGGTGGGTTCCCTGTCGATGCTAATTGTCGAAAAAAAGGAAGATATCCGGAGCCTGCAGCATATGGGTGCTTCCAACGACCTGGTTTCCCGTATTTTCCTGTACGAGGGGTGGCTGATCACCTTTATCGGTATCGTGGCAGGAATAGTGCTTGGATTGGTTCTCTGCTTGTTGCAGCAACACTTCGGTATTCTTCGCTTGAGCGATGTGCCTGGTGCTTACATCATTGATGCTTACCCGGTGATCGTCAAGTTCTCGGATATCTTGGTCGTCTTTGTCTCGGTGAGCCTTATCAGCATGCTGACGGTGCTCTACCCGGTCAATAACTTACGGAAGAAGTTGAATGTAAATAGTAACATGGTTTGAAGCCGATAGGTGTTTGCGTACTTATCAATGGTTTCATACGTTTTATATAAAATAATCATATGAAGATAGCAGTTGTAGGAACGGGATACGTGGGGTTGGTCTCCGGCGCTTGTTTTGCCGAGATGGGGGTGGAGGTGACCTGCGTGGATATCGATAGGGAAAAGATCGAAGGACTTAAGAAAGGGGTGATCCCCATTTACGAGCCGGGACTGAAAAACCTGGTGGTGCGGAATCACGAGGCGAACCGGCTTCACTTCACGACGGACCTGCCATCGGTATTGAACGATATGGATATGGTTTTTATCGCGGTGGGCACTCCTTCGGAGGATGATGGCACGGCCGACCTCTCGCAGGTGTTGACAGTGGCGCAGACCATTGCCGACCATATGACGACCCCCCTGCTCATCGTGACGAAAAGCACCGTCCCGGTGGGTACTTCGTTCAAGGTGAGGGATCTGATCAGGAGACGGCTGGATGAGCGGGGAATGAACGACTTGACCTTCGACGTGGCCTCTAACCCCGAGTTCTTGAAGGAGGGGGCAGCCGTGAGTGATTTCATGAGCCCCGACCGGGTGGTGGTGGGGGTGGAGACCAAGCGTGCTAAGGAGCTGATGACCCGGCTTTACCGTCCTTTCCTGCTGAATAACTTCCGGGTGATCTTCATGGATATCCTTTCTGCCGAGATGACCAAGTACGCCTCCAATGCGATGCTGGCCACCCGCATCAGCTTCATGAACGACGTTGCCAACCTGTGTGAGCGGGTGGGTGCCGACGTGAACATGGTGCGCCGTGGGATGGGGAGCGATTCGCGCATCGGCAGAAGCTTCCTCTATCCCGGCTGCGGGTACGGGGGCAGCTGCTTCCCGAAAGATATCCGGGCACTCATCAAGACGGCGGAGGATTACGGCTACGAAATGCGGGTGATTAAAGCGGTGGAGGAGGTGAACGACCGACAAAAAGAGGTGCTGTTCGATAAGCTAAGCAACCACTTCGAGGGGAACCTGAAAGGCAAAACGGTCGCCGTTTGGGGACTTTCGTTTAAACCGGAAACTGACGACGTGCGCGAGGCTCCCTCGCTGACGCTAATACGTGCCCTGCTGAAGGCGGGCGTGGCCGTGCGGGCATACGATCCCGCCGCCATGGAGGAGGCTCGCCGCTCCCTGGGCGATACCATCTATTACGCTACCGATATCTACGACGCGGCGAACGGTGCCGATGCCCTGATCGTGCCGACGGAGTGGAAAGAGTTCCGGCTACCCAACTGGTCCATCCTTTCGAAAATCATGAACACCCGGCTGGTGATTGACGGCCGCAATATCTACAACCGCGAAGAGCTGGCTTCTCATGGCTTTGACTACAGCGGGATTGGGCAGAGGTAGGTGATACGCTAAAACAGATCTTTCGAGACTTAAACACGAAAAGAAAAACGGTTCCCGTTTGTTCTGGCCTATATAACCAATGACCTTTCACGTCAGCCTTGACGTGAAAGGTCATTGGTCTTTTATTGGAATAGATTCCAGACGTCGGAACAGGGATTACCAATCGTCAGTGCGGAACGAGGAAACCGGGAGGTTCCCCTCTACGGTGAATATCTCCGTGTCTGCCGTGTCGTTAAAACAGTAACGAACGGCCACCGGATTTTTCACGTGGGG
>DUPB01000067.1 GCA_012838585.1 Bacteroidales bacterium | reverse complement strand
CATGAAAACTGTTCATTAACATTAGACTATTCCTCGCCATGGCCTTGTCCAAGTGAACTTGTCCAATGCTCATTTGGCTTAACGGAATAGTTTTCACACAAGAACATGATTAAAGCGAGTTCCATACGATACATTTGAAAATAATAGTTTTAATCGTATGAAAAAATTGTTTTTGGCTGTTATGGGTCTCCTTCTTTGTTGCGGAGGGTATGCACAGGAGAAGGCGGTGAATAAGAACGGGTTTACAATAAACGGTACTGTCAAGGATTACAACGGTAAAGTCTATTTAACCGATGAGGTGAAAGGACAATACATTCGGGTGGATAGTACCGAGGCGGTGAACGGGGTCTATTCGTTTTCAGGGGGCAACGTTGATTGGCCGCGTATGATGCACATTGAGTTAGAAGGAGTCAGTGGGATGGGCTCGTTTATATTAGAGAACGGAGAAATCAATATTAGAAGCAATGATACCGCGTTTTTCTATCACTCGACCAGGGCACATAACACCTTGAACAACGAGGTTTTCAACAAATACAGAATTGATGAGGAGTATTACACGGTTACGACCCATCGGGCCGAGGTGATGATAGAGATGTTGAGGTACCCTGAAAAAATGGAGGATGCTGAGTACCAAAGCCAGCAGTTCCAACGTCGTTCCAGGGAGGGAACCCAAATTTCGCGTCAGTTACGTATGACCATTGTGGAGACCTACCCCGATGAAGTAATTTCCCTGATCATGTTGAGGACGCTTGCTCCCAAGTTGTCGGCCGATTCGCTGGAGATGTACCTTGGCACCATCGATGATAAGTTTGACGAACACCCCTACACGAAAGAGCTTCAAACCGTGCTCAACGCGAAGTACGCGGATATCGTGGGAGCCACCGCACCGAATTTTACCGCAACCGATAGCAACGGAAAAACCGTTGAGTTGAAAGAACTGAGGGGGGACTACGTGCTCCTGGACTTTTGGGCTACCTGGTGTGCTCCCTGCCGGAGGGAAATTCCCATATTGAAGCAGTTGAACAGTACCTATGGAAAGAAAGGATTGAAGATTGTAGGTATCTCCCTCGATGAGGACGAGGCAAAATGGCGTTCGACCATAGAAGCGCAAAAGATGAACTGGATTCATATTTGTGACTCGTTCGCCTGGAACGGGGAGATTGCGGTCAATTACAACGTTCAGGCTGTTCCCAAGACTGTATTGGTAGATCCCGAAGGGAAAATAGTGGCTATTGATGTAAGGGGAGAAAAGCTGGTTGAGCTTATTAAATCACTCCTCGATTAAAAAAATTAACGATTTAATCCTATGAAACTACTTGTTAGAGCAACGTTGGGCTTCTTGCTCCTTTGTTTTTCCGCCCAGCTATGGGGGCATGAGGGGCACGATGGTTATGTAACCTCGGAAGACCGTTTGAGCCAAGAGGACAAAGGTGCCAGTCTTATCGTAACATTGAACGGATTTACGAAGGAGAGCGTGTCAATGGATATCATGCAATATCCCACGCAAAGCGTGATGATACCCTACAACGCGGCTTCAGGGCGACCCGTTGAATTTTACCTCGATATGGATGATATCACGGCCGTGTACATCAACGGGCAACTGGTATGCGTGGAACCGGACGACGAGTTGGAGCTTACAATGAATTATGGCGAGAACGGCCGTTTCAGCAACCTGGAGATTACAGGAGGCAATAACGAGAAGAGTGTTGCCTTGAATGAACTTATCCAAGCGATTAACTCCCTGCGACGAGAGAACCGGTTTAAGAAACAGGGTCTTGCCGCGGTGGTTACCCAAGTTTCTGCCGAGGAGCAACAGCAGTTGTGTGTCAGTCAGGTAGCTGCTGAGAAAGAGCGTTTGGAAGCCGCCAAAGGCTCCCTTTCGGAAGCTGGGTATAACTACCTGTTGGCGGAATCTGAAGCCACCATATATTCCGTGGGAATAGAGTATCCTTATGTCTTATCAGGAACCAGAAACATCCCCCTTGACTCATGTTTTACAGAGGGGTACACCTCTTTATTGGAGGGTTACGGGGTGAAGAGCGATGACGCATCGTTACGGAACCGCAACTACACCTCTTTTTTGGTTCTTTACTGCCAGTATATGGATAACCTGCCCCTGGTGAAATCCGGAAAAATATCCGAGATAAAACCCTTTAACCTGGAGTCGTTGTTCTATCGGCTCGTGGATTTTTACGAGAACGAAAAGGTGCGGGACGTTGTATTGTTTTCTTACCTGTTCCAAAATGTTGTCTCCGGGAATCCCGATTT
The DNA here is from genome assembly GCA_012838585.1 of Bacteroidales bacterium. Lineage (GTDB taxonomy): Bacteria > Bacteroidota > Bacteroidia > Bacteroidales > Dysgonomonadaceae > Proteiniphilum. The sequence continues at coordinate 16,573 of DUPB01000067.1, read as the reverse complement.
TGAGACCATTGACAAATTGGTAAACGAATATTTTACATCCCACAACCTAAACGAGGAATATAAACAGGAGTTGAACCGCGTGATGCAATAAGCGCGATGTAATTATTTTAAATATGAACAGACAAAAAATTTGCCTTTTACTTCTATCTGTTTTGGTCTTCTTGGGACAGGCGAACGCGGCTACCTTGGAATCAACCTTCTTTACAAGGAGTGACCAAACACCACCGGAAGAGGTGACGATTACAGGTGTCGTGTTGGATGCGAAAACGGCTGAACCCATTATTGGTGCTGCCGTGATGTTAAAAGCAGACATGGCCAGAGGGGTTGCCACGGATGTAAATGGAAAGTTTACCTTCACGGCTCCTAAAGATGTTTCAGAGCTGGAGGTCTCCTTTTTAGGATACGAAACGCAGACCGTTAAGGTGAATAAGCAGAGGGATCTGAAGGTGTTGCTCATGCCTACATCATTTGAGATTGAAGAGATGGTCATCACGGGTATGCAGCGCAAAAAAGAGGAGGCTTTTACTGGTGATTACAGGCGTGTTCAAGGAGAAGATATCATCAAGATAAACCCCAACAACGTGTTGGCCGCCCTCCAAGCTTTTGACCCCAGCTTTCGTATTCTCGACAACAACAGTGCCGGTTCCAACCCCAACGCGCTCCCGGAATTTCGCATGAAAGGTGATGTGCAACTTGGCACGGGAATCGATCCGGGAAATATGGACATCATGCTGGGGGGTATTGCCAACCTGCCCAATATGCCGCTGTTCATGCTGGATGGCTTTGAGGTCTCATTGCAGCGTATTATGGAACTGGAACCGGAACGCATTAAGGAGGTCGTTATTTTGAAAGATGCCGCGGCGACCGCCGTGTACGGTTCTAAAGCCTCTAACGGTATCATCGTTTTTGAAACCAAGGCTCCCATGCCGGGTAAGTTGAACGTGATCTACAGCACCAACATGGGGCTTACCGTACCCGACTTGACCGATTACAACCTGATGAACGCGGAGCAGAAGCTTGAGGCGGAATGGTTGGCGGGATTCTACAATCCCAACAACCCAACCCAGATGAATACCTATAACCGGTATAAGGCAGATGTGATGCGCGGTGTTGACACCTATTGGCTCTCGCAAGCGTTGCAGACACCGCTAATCCAACGGCATACCCTCTCACTGCAGGGAGGTGCTACCGAATTGAGGTACAATTTGAGCTTGAGCCACAACCGCAATCCTGGGGTGATGAAGAAATCGGGGAGGAACATGACCTCCTTCAATTTCGATTTAACGTACCGGACCGGTAAGTTAAACATAGTGAACAGCCTGAATTTAGGCGATAACGTCGGCAATAACTCCCCATACGGTTCATTCAGTCAATACACGAGGGTAAACCCCTATTACCGTATGTATGATGATGAGGGTAAGCTGATAAAAATACTGGACGTGAAAAACAGGGGCGTGGGTGAGTCATCAGCCATTATTTCCAACCCGTTATACAATGCAACCCTGGAGCATAAAGATCGTCAACGGTCGATTTCGTTCACGGAAAATATCATGATGGAATATAGGTTCCTTCCCACTTTGCGACTCTCCGGTAATTTAGGGTTCATCAAAACGTTCGCCAATTCGGAGAAGTTTCTCTCCCCCAATCATACCAGTTTTGAAATCTATAAAGATATCGATTTGACCAAGCGAGGCTCTTACGACAAGAGCATAGGGGAGGCCACTACATGGAATGGGAATGTTTCCATCGACTACAATTTGCAAAAGAGAGAGCATACGCTCACCATGTTCGGACGCTGGGATATCTCATCGAGGGTGAACAATGCCCTTGCCCTGACCGCCCATGGATACCCCAACGAGCATATGAATGATTTTCTTTTCGGCTTTGACATGCCTAACCGTCCCACCGGTGGGGATAGCAAAACGAGGAGCATCGGGTTGATAGGACAGGTTAGCTACATGTACGCCACGCGCTATTCGGTGGATTTAAGCTTGCGTACAGACCTCTCTTCTTCGTTTGGCGCAGATAACCGCCTGGCCCCTTTCTGGTCGCTGGGAGGTCGCTGGAACGTGGACCGCGAAAAATGGTTCACGCGGAACGACTGGATCAGCGAGCTCTCGCTTAGAAGCTCTATCGGGGTGACCGGATCGCAGAACTACTCTCCATATCAAGCCATTCAAACCTACACGTTTAATCATTTTATGCACCCCTACGTCTCCTCAGACGTGATTGGAGCAGAGTTAATGGCGTTGGGCAATCCCAACCTGGGCTGGTCGAGCACGCTGGAAAAGAGCCTGGGTGTCAACGCTTCCTTCCTTAAAAATAGACTCCATGCCTCATTCAGCATGTATGATAACTATACCGATCAGTTGCTGGTGGATTTCACTGCCGCGCCTTCCGTGGGATTTGATTCTTACATCGAGAACGCGGGTGCGATAAAGAATACCGGGTACCAGTTTAACGTCTCTTTGTTCCTTTATGAGAATATAAGCGAACGGATACAATGGATCGTGTCGTTGAATGGTGCGAATAACCGTAACCGGGTCGAAAAGATTTCAAACTCGCTGGAAGCGTACAACCGGGCCGCGTTGGAGAACAAGAACGCCGCTCCCCCCATGTACGTGGAGGGTGAATCGACCAGTCGGATCTTTTTGGTTCCCTCCCTGGGTATCGACCCGGCAACTGGCCAAGAGCTCTATTTAAACAAAGACGACCAGCCAACCTTTATTTGGAGTGCCGCTGATAAACGCGCGGTAGGGGATAGCAATCCCGATTTGCACGGGAACATCAACTCCTCCTTTACCTATAAGAACTTGTCGCTCTCATGCTCGTTCATGTATGAATTTGGCGCCCAGCGTTACAACAACACGTTGGTGGAAAAGATCGAGAATGCCGACCTGGCATACAATGCCGATGCAAGGGTGCTTACCGAGAGGTGGTCGCCAGATAACAGGGAAGCCCTGTACAAGGCTATCAACATTAAGGGGCAAAGCACGAACGCCAGTACCCGTTTCTTGCAGGATTATAACGAAATGCGCTTTAGTGCCATATCTCTATCATACCGGTTTGAGCCTGGAGTGCACGAGTTTTTGAACAGGCTGAATATAGGCAGTATGACCCTTAGCGGACACATGAACGATATCGGTCGTTTCTCCTCTATCAAGCAGGAGCGAGGGTTGGATTACCCGTTCGCCCGCACGTTCAGCTGCTCTTTATCCATCGTTTTTAAATAATTTGCCTTATGAGATACATACATTTCCCTTATACAATGCTTATCGTGCTTCTAATGCTTACTGCAAGTTGCAGTGATTGGTTGGACGTGCGTCCCGATACCGAGATAAAAGAGGAGGTTCTCTTTTCTACCGAAGAGGGTTACAAGAGCGCTTTAACGGGTATTTACAAGCGCATGGCTAAGCAGGAGCTCTATGGAGGCAACATGAGTTTTGACTTCATGGAAAAGTTGGTACAGCGGTACGATAATTACAATTCATGGGAGGTTTCCAATGCAGACCGTGCCAAATTGTACGAGTACGATAAAGACGATAACGCGCGGTATAGCCTCGCCACCATTTGGGCAGAACAGTACACGACCATCGCGAACATCAACAATATATTGAAAAATTTAGAGGAGCAGGGAGCAGAGGTTTTGGATGCCACGCTTTTCGATATCATCAAGGGAGAAGCGTTAGGGCTTCGGGCTTTTATCTATTTTGACCTGTTGCGCCTTTGGGGACCTGTCTACTCGATAGACCCAGGGCTGAAAAGTTTGCCCTGGCGCGATAAACTATCATCGGAACAGGTGCCGCTGATGCCCGCGAAGGATGTGATAAAGCATATCTTGGCCGATTTAGACCAGGCGGAAGAGCTGTTGCAAGACGACACGTTAGATGGGGTGGTGGATCATCCTTTCTTGCAAAATCGCAATCTGAGAATGAACAAGTTCGCCGTGAAAGCCCTCAAAGCGCGGGTTTACCTGTGGTCAGGCGATACAAGCAACGCTTACCGCTACGCGAACGAGGTAATCGAAACGAGTGGGTTGAGCTTATCTACAGATAACAAGCGAGACCCGAGCATGACTTCGGAATACCTGTTTGGGCTCTACGTCTACAACATGGAAGAGGAGTTGAAAGATATTTTCCCTCCCTCTACCAGTGGATTGCTCACCTCAACCCCTGCCCCCTCTATCCTCTATATTTCCATCGATAACGGAAGGGATGTTTTCGAGGTTGGTCGACTGGGGGTAAATGATACCCGCTATAAAAACCAACACGGCTTTTTGCACGCCAATAACCGGATGTTGCTGCGAAAGTATATGGCGGTTAGCGAGTTGAGTAGTTTCACAAAAGATCGCGTACCGCTCATACGGTTGACCGAGATGTACTACATCCGCGGCGAATGTGGTTCCCTGGAAGAGGGGGTTAACGACTTGAACACGGTACGCAAAACCCGAGGTATCCCTTCTCGATTTAACTTAAAAGCGGATGGGAGCTTTTCGCGGGAGATGTTGATCGATGAGCTAAACAAGGAGTATCAAAAGGAGTTTTTTGGAGAAGGGCAATGGTTTTTCTTTTTAAAACGACATAACATGGAGACATTTCATCGCTGCCCGTTGCAGCAGGGAATGCGGGACTTTTACGTGATGCCAATACCGAAGGCCGAACAGGAACATGGATTGGGCTCACGCGAATAGCGTGGGGTAATGTAATGGTTTCATACATTGAAATAAAAAAATAACCGTATGAGTAAGAAAAAAATAGCAAGAAGAATCTTCTGGATAAGCGTTCCGTTATTGCTCATGGCGCACTCTTGTAAAGAATCGCCCATACTAGAGTATTCACTGGAGCAAGATGGCATCTACTTTATCCCGGAAAATGCAAGTGGAAGCCAAGAAAAAGCGTTTAATTTCGCTTACATTGATCATCCGAAAGCCAACCTTGGTGACTCTTTGCTCACCGATACCCTATCATTTTACTTGAGGGTTTTGGGCAGACCGGCTCAACATGACCGGAAAGTGTACTTTAAAGTAGAGGGTACTGAAAACAAGGATTGGGATTCAAACGGGTTGCATTACGTGACATATCCCGAGCCCTTTCTTTTTAGGGCCAACTTGTTGGTCGATACGGTGAAAGTGGTGGTGCATCGGCCCGAGAAACGGCAAACTGCCTATGGAATTGGATTGGTCATTGACTATCTGCACCCGGGTAGCGACTTTGCCGAAGGGGCAGCTGAGAACATGACGAAAACGGTTGTATTGGAAGATAGGTACGCGCTCCCCCCGTACACCTGGTGGCCGGACGCTTGGTTTGGAGAGTACTCCGTTGAAAAGCACGCGTTCTGTGTAACCGTTTTGCAAAACGCGTATTTCTTTTACATGTATCCCCTTGGGGCGGTGAATATTCAGTTGCGAGAGGCACTTGCCGCATACAATGCCGCGCATCCGAACCAACCGAAAGATTTCACGTTTCCCATAAACACTAACGACTGGTAATTATGAAGAAAATGAATAAATACAGCAACATCATTTTGATGGCCTCCCTTTTGTTGATACCCTTTTTACCCGGATGCTATAAAGATTTGGGGAATTACAATTACCAAGATGTGCCATGGTTATCTATAGAATTCCTTGGAGATAACTATACCGTTAGACAAGATAGCTCATTGATTTTTCGTTTTGAGCAACCGGTAAAGGACACGGTGAACGCGAGGGTAATGGTAAAAGTTACCGGTGAAAGTTTGCATGAAACCGACTTGGAATATTGTTGGTATAGAAACGATGATACCATACGTCTGCCTTACCTGGAGGTTAAGTTGCCCCCGAAACAAAAGTTTAAGACGTCGTACATTCTTCGGGTCACGGACAAACGCACCGGTTTGCAGTACTTTCGGAGTGTAGATATTCAGACGCTTACCCCTTTTATTAATAGCTGGTTCGTGCTGCATGGCAAGGAGAATAATCGGAAAATAGGGAGTGCTCAGCGAGACGACTCCTACATCAGCGTCATCGATGACGCGTACAAGAAGATGAACGACGACAATAATCCGTTTGTCAACGCGACGGCGCTCTCCTATATTCGTATGGGTACCACCGATTACCGGAATTATGGTCCGGAGCTTCTTTTGGTAGCCTCGGGAGATAGCCTATACGGTCTTAGACCGTTTGGCATGAAGATTTACAAACGATACGAAAGGATGGTTCCCTCGGGTATCTACCCCCGGCCGAAATTTTACACCACGCGTGATGATCAATACAGGGTCAGCTTTTTTAACGATGATCAAGGGAGGGCTTACTTCTCTTGCCTATTTGGCTTCCTGTACCCGGTACATCCCAGCGAGGACAATGAAAATTACCGCATCGATAAGGTCGGTATCTCTTCGGAACAGCCGTTGGCCGTGATGTGGGATAACACCCATAAAAAGTTCTATTACTATCAGTACAACCCATGGATCACTTTTACCGATAACGTGCGGAATGACGAACAGAACTGGGCTAAACTTTTAACATTCCCGGAAGATGCGGTTAGCCAAGCCGAGTTGGATGACATTGAGGTGCTGAGCATTTTCCCTTCTTACAGGGATTACGGGGAGGTGGCCTTCAACGCTTTGTCAATCAATTCGCGAAAAGAGGTATACAATTATCAAACCGTGTTGGGAGAAGAGACCGACCTACGGGTAGAAAAGTACCTGTTGCCCGGTATCGAGTTGCAGTATGAAAGCCGCTTCGCGTATAGTGATGCTTTTGAGAATCAGTTTTTCTACACAAACGGGGCTTCACTCTATTCTTATGACATGACCAACCAGGAGAGTACCCTTATCTACACGGCACCCACCGGAAGTACCATTCAAAAAGTCATGTTCCGACTTCTCAGGGAGTTTTACCGCCATCCTTCGTTTACCTATCAAATAGGGTTAGCCATCAACTATTCCGATAGGGGAGAGGTGGTAGAGCTGGAGCTGGGACATAGCGGAGACGTGGTAAACCAATACGTGTATGCCGGCTTTGGGCCAATTGTGGACATGGTGTTCGCGGCTGATGAAATCGATCATTAGCGCGTGGGGGTGCTCCACATCACCGCATCAAGCCGATGAACAGGTTTCACGCTCTGAATGTTAAAAATATAACAATCGTATGACACTGAAACACTTATTAGCTTATACAGTGATAGCGTTCGCTTCTTTTCCGCTATTTGCTCAGAACCAGTATGTTATAAAGGGTTCATTGGAGGGGATGGAGAGTGATGGGGGAACCGTTATCCTCTCTGTTTTAAAGGAATCAGGCGTAGATACGCTACAAATCGCACCCATTGATGAGGGACGGTTTGTTATAAAGGGAGAGGTAACCCATCCCGAGGTGGCTTACCTCGGGATGGCAGGCTATTCCGACAGCAACGTTTTTATGCTCGAACCGGGACAATCCTATTCAATGGCGCTTAGGAAAGGGGAACGCACGCTCATTGAAAGTTCGGGCCCGCTGCAAGAAGAGATGAACCGGTATGTACAGGAAATTGAGCGCCGAAACCGGGCGATTGATGTGGCGAAACGGGCGGTAGAGCAGGCCAGGGAGGAACAGAAATACCGTACTGCTGCCACACGGCAGGTCGAGCTGGAAAAAATGGCCGTTGACGGGCAAAATTACGTGGATTCCGTGATCAGTGAGAATAGGGATAACGTGCTGGGTGCATACCTGCTTGGCATTAATTTGGATAGGGAGTCCTCATTGCAACAGTTGGAAACGGCTTACCAACGCTTGTCTGAAAAGGGAAGGGGTACGGAAGCGGGAAAACGGATAAAAGGGTTAATCGACGCTCAAAAAAATGTTCTCCTTTACGAAACGGCTCCTGATTTTGAACTGCCCGATCTGGATGGCCGTTTGCATCGCCTGATGGATATTGACGCGAAAATCATTGTCCTGGATTTTTGGGCCTCTTGGTGCGGCCCCTGTCGCAAGGAAAATCCCAACATGCGAAACCTGTATCATGATTTTAAGGAGCAGGGTCTCGAGATCGTAAGCATCTCGCTGGATGAGGATAAGGAGAGTTGGAGAAAAGCCGTTGCAGCGGACAAGATGAATTGGCTGCAATTGATAGCCGAGGAAAACTGGCAGAGCGAGGTCGCAAAAAATTATAACGTTTCCGGCATCCCCACCATTATTGTTTTAAACGGGAACAAACAGATTGTCGCGAAAAATATAAGGCATAAGGAGTTAAGGGAGTTTGTGAAAAAAAACCTTTAATTTGGCCACTTGCACCAGTCAAACCGTCGGCCGCTTGCTGACATGAGGAAGCAGGCACTTCACTTTTTTCTCCGCCTCCTGCTTCTGAAAGCTTGCCTTATGTAAGCCGCTCTTGAGATTCATGTTGTATGCCGGTGTGCCGAACGGAAGGTTCCCGATTGATGAGATCAAGGACGTTACTTATTGATTATCCGTGAAGTGGTAGCGGTACATGTTGGACTCTCGTTTCTCGAATCCCATTTTCTGGTAAAGGCGGTTGGCCGCTACGCGCCAGGGCATGGAGGTGAGGTCGGCTTTCAGGGCTCCCCTGTCGCGTGCCACCTGAAGCGCGTGCTTCAGCAACGCGGTGGCCACCCCTTTCCCGCGTGCCTGTTCGTCCACGATCACGTCCTCAATCCACGCTTTAAGTCCCGATGGGAGTTGATAAAATACCAGTGTGAGGGTTCCGATTGCTTTCCCTTCTTCGGTCGCGAAAAAGAGGAACCGCTCATCCGACTCGATTACCCGTCGCAACTCCTCCAGCGAGGGGTGTTCATCTTTGCCGGTCAGCTGGGGCATCAGCTTTTTGAAAATTTCTACCGTGCTTTCGTCCACTTCTGTAATATGCTCTATCTTCATCTTGTCATCTTTTTGCGTTGTCATAAGCCACTACGTTTTCTGCCTTAAGGATGGGCTTCACCCTGCCGGTACCTATCTACCGCCTCCTTCACGGATCCGCTGAGCAGCAACAGGTTTCGTGCCTGTTCGTAGGAGAGCCCCAGCTCATCCACGATCATCCTTGTTCCCCTGTCAACCAGCTTTTGGTTGGTCAGCTGCATGTTGACCATCCGGTTCCCTTTCACCCTTCCCAGCTTGATCATGCTGCTCGTCGTGATCATGTTCAGCACCATTTTTTGTGCGGTACCGGCTTTCATGCGGGTACTCCCGGTAACGTACTCAGGGCCGACAATCGGTTCAATTTTGATCTTCGCTTCCGCGGCCACGGGTGAGCCGGGATTGCAGCAGATGGCTGCCGTGAGGATGCCCTCGGCACGTGCGTGGCGGAGTGCCCCAATCACGTAGGGGGTAGTCCCCGACGCGGCGATACCGACCAGCACATCGTTTTGATTGATCCCGTGCGCCTGTAAGTTTTTCCAACCCATCTCGGGGTCATCTTCCGCGGCCTCCACCGGGTTGCGCAGGGCGGTATCGCCACCCGCGATCAACCCGATAACGTAGGTGTTGGGCATGCCAAAGGTGGGCGGTATCTCGGAGGCGTCCAGTACCCCCAACCGTCCGCTGGTACCCGCGCCAATATAGAAGAGCCGACCCCCGCGCCGCATTCGCTTCACGATACCTGCTACCAGCTCTTCAATCTGGGGGATGACCCGCTGCACGGCGAGTGCCACCTTTTGATCCTCCTGGTTAATCTCGGTCAGTATCTCGCGGATCGACTTTTTCTCCAGGTCATCGTAGAGCGACGACTGCTCGGTGATTTTTACGAAACTCATCTTCTGCTTTCCTGCTTAACGGGTTATTCATATTCATAAGGAAACAGGAGCACTCCTTATTGAGTGACGAACTGTCTCCGTGGCATGATACTCGTGTAACCGCTCAAGGGTTACAGGATGCACTTGAATGGGATTATATCTTAATATAAATGTTCCGCTTGTAAAGGATGTAGCCGAATAACCAACTGATCGTTACAATGAGGAGCGCGTAAAGCAGTGATCCGAAGGAAGCGCCAGCCCAAGAACGTAGTAGCACCTCGTACGTGAACGTTTTAATGGCGGTGGCTTCGCCTTGCCAGTCGAAACGGATGTTGCCGAAGAGTACCGCCACCACCCACGCGAAGACGTAGACGATGAGCGGGTTCACCCCGAACGCGTGGAAGAAGCGGCTCCAGCGTCTCTTTTTACGGATATCGATGATCCAAATAAGCAATCCCAGGAGTTGGGCAGCGAACCCGGTAGTCACGAGCACGAAGGTGGGACTCCATATCTTCTTGTTGATGGGGCAGCCGTACTGTAGGAGCAGCCCCGAGAAGGCAAGAATGGTTCCCCAGATCATGATTTTCTCCACCCGGGTGTGGTTGTCTTTGTTCTCGGTGATCAGTTTGCCGAAAAGGAAGCCAATCAGCACGTGCGCGATGGAGGGGATGGTGCTCAGTATGCCCTCCGGGTCAAACGCGATGCGTACGCCCTCCGGTGTCCTTTGTGTATACATGTGATCTCTTCCCAACACGGCACGGTCTACCACGGAGATAATATTCTCTTCCGACATCTCGAACCCCTTGCCAAACCGCAGGATGAAGTAGTAACCCACGAGTAACACCCCGATAATCCACGGCAGGTGTTTGGGCTTCGCCAGTACCGCGAACAGGGCAGCGAAACCGTATGCCAGGGCAAGGCGTTGCAGCACACCCAGTATTCGTAGCGTGCTGAAGTGGGTGGCCGCTTCAATCAGCGATTCGCCCTTTGCCAAGCCTCCCACGAACAGGCTGAACCAGGACAACCCCAGCCCGATCAGGAAGATGAGGAGGGTGCGTCGGGTAATCTTCCATAGGCTCTCCTTGCTGGGTTGGAAGTTGAATTTACGGAGTGACATGAAGGTGGTAACCCCCATGATAAACATGAAGAACGGGAACACGAGGTCGGTGGGTGTAAGCCCTTCCCAAAGAACGTGCCGAAGCGGCTTGTACGCGTTGCCCCAAGAACCCGGGTTATTGACCAGAATCATCCCGGCGATGGTTATTCCCCTGAGGATGTCAAGTGAGAGCAAACGGCTGCTCTGTTGCGCTGTTTCAATTTTGTTCATACGATTATTTAATGATTGTATTTCAGTGTATAGAGCCTTTAGGTTTTAAAATCATCCTTTTAAAGGGCATGTAAGGATTATTAAAAACATGTTGGCGTCACTGCTCCTTTTTTTATGTAGGTTTGAAATGAAAAACTATAGGGATGCTTCTCGTCTCTCTCATGCCTTTTTTCCTCTACCAACACCCATTCGTTGACATCTATCTTCGGGAAGAAGGTGTCCACCTCGTCAAAGGTGTGGTGTATGCGTGTCATGTAGAGCCTATCGGCCAATGGCAGGGAGGCACGGTAGACCCGTTCACCCCCGATGATGAACACGAACTCTTCATCGTTGGTGGAGGCAAATGCCTCTTCCAGGGAGCGCACCACGGTACAGCCGGGGTAGTTGTCGGTGTGTTTGTCGGAGGTGAGGACGATGTTCCTTCGATTGGGTAGGGCGCCTTTGGGGAGCGACTCGTAGGTTTTTCTGCCCATGATGATGGCGTGACCGGTCGTCACCTCCTTGAAATGCTTCAGGTCGGCCGGGAGGTGGCATAGGAGTTCACCTTTCCTGCCGATACCGTTTTGTTCGTCTACCGCCACGATAATCGCTACCCCGGGGTGGCGCTTTTTATTCCGGATCATCATACGCTCACAACGCCTTTGATATGGGGATGCGGGTCGTAGCCAATCAGTTCAAAATCGTCGTACCGGAAGCCAAAGATATCTTTCACGTCCGGGTTGATCTTCATTTGCGGCAATGCCCTGGGCGTTCGCGAGAGCTGCAGGTTTACCTGTTCCATGTGGTTGAGGTAGATATGCGCGTCACCAAAGGTGTGCACGAAATCTCCCTCCTCTAACCCGGTCACTTGCGCCATCATCTTCAGGAGCAGGGCGTACGATGCAATGTTAAAGGGCACGCCCAAAAAGATATCGGCGCTGCGTTGGTAGAGTTGCAGGCTCAGCTTCCCATCGGCCACGTAGAATTGGAAAAACGCGTGGCAGGGTGGAAGGTTCATGTTGGGGAGGTCGGCCACATTCCACGCGCTGACGATAATCCGCCGCGATTCGGGGTTGTTTTTAAGGGCCTCCACGGTACGTGATATCTGATCGATGCTGCCCCCATTGTAGTCGGGCCAGGAACGCCACTGGTACCCGTAGATATGACCCAGGTCGCCATCTTCATCCGCCCACTCGTTCCATATACGTACTCCATTATCGTTCAGGTACTTGATATTGGTGTCACCGTTTAGGAACCAAAGCAGCTCGTGGATAATCGACTTCAGGTGCAATTTCTTGGTCGTGAGTACCGGGAAGCCATCGCTCATCCGGTAGCGACTCTGGTGACCGAAAACGCTGATGGTGCCCGTGCCGGTACGGTCCTCTTTCTTCACCCCTTCATCAAGTACGCGTTGCAGTAAATCGAGGTATTGAATCATATTGATTGGTTGTTATTTATTCAACTATGGCTGACATCTTCGCATTCAATACTGGAATGGTTATGGTCAGAAATACCCATTCCTTCCCTATACCGCGAATATACCCTTATTTCATTGAATAACCGTTAAACGATGGGACTAAATTAGAAGCGATTTCAGACGATTTCACTTTTTTATGGCGGTGATGGCTCTCGGTAGAGATAAAAATAACTACATTTGGCGCTTTAAACGCTCGAGATGTTTTCGAGTCATATTACCGTAATCCGATTTAAAACTTACTGACATGATAGAGAAAATGACCAAACCGTTTCTGCTTTCCCTTTTGTCGGCCTCGTTGCTGCTGGCTAGCTACTCTTGTGGCAATGACGATTACCTAACTGAGCACGATGTGCGCCGGATGATCGAGGAGTCGTTGCGGCAGAACAACGAACAGCTTGAATTCACCCAGTGGAAGATCGTGAATATCGCCATTAAAAAGGGTGACTGGCAGTGGGATGATGATGTGAAGCACTACTTCGTCGTCTGCGATTTACCCGAGTTGACGGAGTTCATCTACGAGAACGGGGCGAACATTGGTTACCTGTTCTTAGGCGAACAAAACTACAGTGAAGTGCAAAAATTGCTTCCCTATGTCCATACCTATTACGAGACGAACGATAACGGGGAGGTTACCTACACCTACACCGAAACCATCAGTTATGATATTCAGTATAAGGTAGAAGGAGTGGTTAAGCCCAGCGTGGCGTTTTTCATTCAGCCCTCTGATGTGTACAGGGACGATCAGTTCGTTTTTGATTACAACTTCCGGATCGTGTTAATCTGGTAATACACGCGAAAAGCCCATAAGCAGGAAAACAGTGGCGGTCTTTAGGATCGTTCTAGTCTGGTAAAACTGCTCATAACGAAAGCGCTTCCGCGACGATAAAGGCACTGCCGCCGATAAAGAGGAGGTCTCTCTCTTTGTCGGCGGTTTTTCGTGCCGCGTTAACCGCATCGGGAACAGTGGGGTAGGTGAGGCCTCTCAATCCGTGCGCATCCGCCATGGCGGCCAACTCCTTTTCGTTGAGTGCCCGGTCGATGGCTGCCCGGGTAAAGTAGTAGGTTGCCTCTTTCGGCAGAAGTGAAAGAACCTCATCCACCTCTTTATCGTTGGCCATGCCGAACACGATGTGGAGTCGCTCGTAGGGTTCTGACCGCAACTGCTCGGCCACATAGCGGATGCCGTGCGCGTTGTGCGCGATATCGCAGATGGTTCGAGGTGTAGAGGAGATCGTTTGCCACCGTCCCATTAGCCCGGTGGTGTTGACCACGCGTGCGAACCCGATGAGAACCGCTTCCCGTGGAATATTGTAGCCTTTTTCGAGCAGTAGGTCAACTGCCGTTAATACTGTTCGCGCGTTGTTGTCTTGTGCCCAGCCGTTTAACTGGCTGATGAAGGGTGGGTATCCATCGGCGTGGAAAAGCCAGCCGAAGTGGTTTCGTTCCGCGGTGAAGTCCGCCCGCTTTCGTTCCGCGAAATGGAGGGGAGCATTGAGCGAGTTGGCCCTTTCGGTAAATACCCGCTCCACGTCACCGTCTCCTGCCTCACCAATCACTACCGGGGTGCGGGGCTTGATAATCCCCGCTTTCTCGGCAGCTATCTCGGGGAGGCTGTTCCCCAATATCTTCACGTGGTCCCGCCCGATATTGGTAATCACGCTCAAGTCGGGCGAGATGATGTTGGTACTATCGAGTCGACCGCCCAATCCCACCTCCACCACGGCCACTTCCACCGCCTGTTCGGCGAAATAGAGGAACGCCATCGCCATGGTCAGCTCGAAAAACGAGGGCATTACCGGCTCGAAAAGAGCTTTGTACCTATCCACGAAGTCCACCACGTACTCTTCGGGGATCATCCGTCCGTTCACCTTGATCCGCTCCCGGAAGTCGAGCAGGTGAGGTGAGGTGTAGAGTCCCACCCGGTAGCCTGCCTCCTGCAAGATAGCGGCCAGCAGGTGGGAGACGGATCCTTTGCCGTTGGTCCCACCCACGTGGATGCTTTTGAACCGGTAATGAGGGTGGTTGAATATCCCGTCCAGCACGAGGCTGTTGTCCAGCCCCTCCTTGTATGCCTTGTGACCAATCCGTTGGTACTCGGGCATCTGGCTGTACAGGTACTCCAGCGTCTCCGGGTAGGTCATGTTAGTTCTTGAGCGGCAGCACCGAGTATTGTCGTGAATAGCGCATCTGCTGGTCCACGTAATTCTCGTCGTACGAAATGGTCACGTCCGTGACCTTTCCGTTAGCATCGGTTACCAGCTTGTATACCGGGTTCACGAATCCCTTGTAGGGAGCGATATTCAGCGCCTCGTAGCGTGTGAGTACCTCCTGGTGCAGGGTCGGGTCGACCTTTACCCCGTAGGTTTCCACCAGGTTCTTCCCGGCTTCGAAGTCCCCTTCCGACTTGATCCGCTGTACCTCCGTCAGCAGTTCACCGAACAGTTGGCGCAGCTTTTCATAATCATTGACGACCACGTAGGTCTTATCGTCCCTTTTTTGCATGGACACCACGTTGTCGGCCGCCCCTTTCTCGATCACCCAGTTGGAGATCAGCGCCCGGTTGCGCATATGTGCCTGTTCAATATCTTTGCCCGGTTGTATGCGGGTCAGTTGTGTCATCGCGCCGTTCATGACGTATGAGTAGTACTCCGTTTTGTATGCCTCTTCGTCCGGCAGTAGTCCCAGCTCTACCAGCTTCGGGTCCGCCAGGTAGTAAAGCGCGAACAGGTCGGCCCTCGTCTCTTCCAGCGGTGAGCCATACGCTTTCAGTGCATCGCCATCCACCCCGGGAAGCAGCTTGCCCGAGCCGTGTCCGAGGCACTCGTGCAGGTCGGTGTGTAGGTTGTCGGTAATCGTGCCGTACTGCTTGGCCCGCTCCCGCTCGGTGTCGCTCCACATGAACTCTTCTCTAAAGCCGTTCCCTTCAGCCGCTTTGGCGTACGCGAAGGTGATGTTATCGATGGTGACCGACTTGGAGCCGTGGTCACGGCGTATCCAGTCGGCGTTGGGCAAGTTGATGCCGATGGGCGTAGCGGGGTAGGTGTCTCCCCCGAGGATGGCCGCGGTGATCACTTTGGCCGACACTCCTTTCACCTCCTCTTTCTTGAAGCGGTCATCGATGGGCGAGTTGTCTTCGAACCATTGCGCGTTTTCGCTGATGATGCGGGTGCGCTCTGATGCCTCCAGGCTCTTGAAGTTGACCAGTGCCTCCCATGATCCCTTCATTCCCAGCGGGTCGGTGTAGGTCTCGATGAAGCCGTTGATAAAGTCGACCCGCGAGTCGGTATCTTGTACCCACTTCACCGAGTAGTCGTCGAACGTTTCCAGGTCGCCCGTCTGGTAGAAGCCGATAAGCGCTCGGATAATCTCTTTCTGCTGGTTGTTCTCTGCCACCGCCTCCGCTTTCTCCAGCCAACCGATAATCCGTTCGATGGCCTTGTCGTACATGCCCCCCAGCTTCCAGACCTGTTCGGTCACCTGCCCGTTTTCCTTCACCACCTTGCTGTTGAGGCCGTACGAAATCGGTGTGGTATCGTTGGGGTCTTTCATCGCGTTGTAGAACGCCTCCACCTCTTTCTGGGTAACCCCCTCGTAGAAGTTCACGGCCGAGGTTGCCACGATGTCCGCGCCGGCCGCCTGGTTCATCCGCTTGGGCATCACGTTGGGGTCAAACATTACCGGCAGTATCTCTTTCAGCGTCTCATCGGCTGCCATCCCGTCACGGAAGGGCATCCGTCCCGGGTCCACGCTTTTGACGAGGGAGACGAAGTACTCCTGGGGGAATCCCGGCATTATTTTGTCTTCCGAGTAGTGGTGATGGATGCCGTTGGCCATCCATATCTGCTTCAGGTAGGTCTCGAACAGCTTCCAGTTCTCGGTCGATTTATCACCCATGTAGTTCTCGTACAGTCCTTCGCACACGCGGCGAATGGTGAGGTTGTAGCGATTATGTTGGTCCCACAAGATGTCGCGTCCCTCGAGGGCAGCTTGCGAGAGGTAGTACACCAACTCCTTTTGTTGAAGCGTTAAGGCGTTGAAGCCTGGTACCGGGTAGCGAAGTATTTCAATATCGGCAAACCGGTCCACCTTGT
>DUPB01000066.1 GCA_012838585.1 Bacteroidales bacterium | reverse complement strand
TCTCGTATCAAACCATTGAGAACCGGGGGGAGATAGCTCCCGAGGTAGCACCCAACCTAAGGAACAATGTTTACGGGTGCGATATCTGTCAGCTGGTCTGCCCGTTCAACCGAGACGCCCGCCCGCACGACACCCCTGAGTTTACACCATCGGAAGCGTTCTTGTCGCTCGACTGGGAACGGTTGACGGAGATGGACGAGGATGGCTATCGCGAGCTGTTTCACCACTCCGCCGTGAAAAGGAGCAAGTTCGAAGGGTTGAAAAGGAACGTGGCTGCGATTTCCAAAACTCGCGACAAATAGCTATTTTTGCCCTTGATCATGGAAGAGAGATTCGACATACATGGCCAACGCCACTTGCAGGAGGAGGAGCGCGAATTCGAGAACAGCTTGCGCCCACTCACCTTTGACGATTTCAGCGGCCAGGATAAGATCGTGGAGAACCTGAAGGTGTTCGTGAGCGCCGCCCGCATGCGGGGGGAGTCGCTTGACCACGTGCTGCTTCACGGGCCGCCGGGGTTGGGCAAAACCACCCTCTCGAACATCATCGCGAACGAGCTGGGCGTGGGTTTCAAAGTGAGCTCTGGCCCGGTGCTGGATAAGCCGGGCGACCTGGCCGGTATCCTCACGTCGCTCGAACCCAACGACGTCCTCTTCATTGATGAGATCCACCGCCTCTCGCCGGTGGTCGAGGAGTACCTCTACAGCGCGATGGAGGATTACCGCATCGACATACTGATCGACAAGGGACCGAGCGCCCGCTCCATTCAGATTGACCTGAACCCGTTCACGCTTGTTGGGGCAACTACCCGTAGTGGTTTGCTGACCAGTCCGTTACGTGCGCGTTTCGGCATCAACATGCACCTGGAGTACTACGAGGTGGAGACGCTCACCGGTATCGTGTCACGCTCGGCAGATATTTTGCGGGTTCCCTGTGAGCCTGCTGCCGCCAGGGAGATTGCTTCCCGGAGCCGGGGAACCCCCCGCGTGGCGAACGCGTTGTTGCGAAGGGTGCGTGACTTCGCGCAGGTAAAGGGGAACGGCTCTATAGACCGGGCAATCTCCGCTTACGCGCTGGAGGCGTTAAACATCGACAAATACGGTCTGGACGAGATAGATAATAAGATATTGTTGACCATCATTGATAAGTTTCAAGGTGGCCCCGTGGGAATCACCACGATTGCCACGGCCGTTGGTGACGACGCCGGCACCATCGAGGAGGTGTACGAGCCTTTCTTAATCAAGGAGGGGTTCATCAAGCGAACCCCGCGTGGCCGGGAGGCCACGGAACTCGCGTACCGGCACTTGGGGCGCAAGCGAGCAAACGAGCAGGGCACGCTGTTTTAAAGTTCTGTAGCCTTAGAAGTTGCTGAAAATCAATTCCAGTTTCAAGTTCCCTTTCCGTTTATCCAACATGGCCGCTGTGGGCCACATCTGGTTGTGGATCGCGGTCAGCACCTGGGTGGATCCGCCGTAATAGCTGGTCTGGACAGAGGTGAAGGTGGCATCCACTGGGATCAGGTAGTAGGTCAAGTCGAAAGGTTTCCCACCTTTCTCCCGGTTCTTCTCGTTGTAGTGGTTAATCATGGTGGAGATGTTGTTGAACTGGTAGGAGTAAGTGGTTCGATCGAACGGGTCAGAGAGGAAACTGGTCACGTCATCCTTCAGCTTTCGCTTTTCAAAGAACCCGGCGAGCGAGTCCTCGTTCACGAGCAGCAGGTACTCGGGCGGGCTGAGCTTCACCATCGGGTTCTCCAGCGCGTCGGGCATCGCGTAGACCGTGAAGTTAGCCAGATTCAGGGCCTGCGACTTCAACTTCTCGTGAATATCCGGTCGTGAAAGGGGGAAGGTAATCTTCGTGTTCACTCCCGCGGGGGTCTTCACGAAGGTGTAGTTGCTGTTCTCCACGAGAAGCTGCTCGTTTTTATTCTGCACGCGGTTTATCTGCGTCACCTCGGGGGTAATGTTCAAACGAAACCTGGAGGTCCGTATGGTATCGGTACCCCTGGACGATCCTCCTTTATCGGTGTAGTGGTAGTGAACGTCTAACGAGGTGAGGTTTACGCTGAGGATGGTGCTGTTACCAAAGCTGGTGGTAAAGTACAAGCCGGGGAAGTACTCCCGGAAAGTATCCGCGTCGGCTAGCTTGCCGTGGCCCTCTTTCTTGTATTCCGTGAGGAAATTTTCTCCAATCGATTTTGGTAGCTGTACGTTGATGTCGTATACCTTGTAGTAATCCGCGTTGTAGCCTACGGTGTAGGTCTCCGTGCGGAATGTCGCGTTTTTCCCCGTGAACAAGCTGGAGCCTAATGGGGCCGACATATCGGCAAATGCTTCGGGGTTGATGTGGGTGTAGTTTTTTAAGCCTTGTAACGACTTCGTGACCTCGTAGACCGATAGCCTCATGGGGGTCAACGAATCGCCCATCATGGTGGTATAGGAGACCACCGCTCTCACGGAGTCAACTACCGCACCTTGCTTGAACTCGGCACCCGGGGAGAGGTAGAATTCCCCGATGTATTCCGATTTGATGGAGCCGAACACCGGATCGATATATTCTCCCAACACGGGGTAGTTGGTTTTGGAAAAGACCGAGTCTACTTGCACTGTCGTGGCTTCCAGCATGAGCGTATCAATGCCCACGGCGAGACGATCCTGCCCCGGCTGGATGGTGAACCCGACCTGGCGAAGGTTGTCATCACACGAAACGGTAAGAAGGAGGGCGAAAAAGGTGATGAAAAGCCCTTTGTATAAGGATTTCAACTTCATTCGATTCGAAAAAATGGTTTTAACCCCGCGAATATCTGAAAAAATTACGTTACTAAAAAGCTTGTTAAGCTCTTTCTGTCGCTTTTTAATGATATTTTGGGAACACTTCCAACAGGTGAATGTTGAATTCTTTTCAATCAGGGTGGTTGATCACGTGGGGAAAACATGCCACGTCACGAACTGTTTGGGTTATCCCACGATCTTGTCGTAGAAGGCATTGATGCTCTCCGCGTAGCTGTCGAAGTCGGCCTCAAACGGGAGGACAGGCGTTTTTTGCTCGTCGAGGTACACCTTCAGATCGGGATTGATGGTGTCGCTTCCTAGGATGATGCCATCCGAAAAGTCGATTGCCAGCTTCATCAGGTTCGCGTAGTCCATGGAACCCCGCGCTTTCACCTTATCTATTTCGGGTTCGCCGATTCCTTCAAACCGCAGCTTGTCGGCCGTGCGCATGTTGAACGGTTTTTTCATCTCCTCGTCGTAGAGGGAGCAGATTACTTTTGCCTCTTTAAAGCAGGGATCATCCGCGTACCCCTTTTTGATAAAGAGGGGTGCAAGGGCGCTGAACCAGCCGTGGCAGTGTACCACGTCAGGCACCCACCTCAGTTTTTTGATGGTTTCCATTACCCCGCGAACGAAAAAGATGCTCCGCTCGTCGTTGTCGTCGTACTCTTCGCCATTTGCATCGACCAGGGTCTCCCGATCTTGGAAGTAATCTTCGTTATCGATAAAGTAAACCTGCATCCGGGCCGCCTGTATCGAGGCTACCTTGATGATTAACGAGTGGTCGGTGTCATCGATGATGAGGTTCATTCCCGAGAGGCGAATCACCTCGTGAAGCTGGTTACGCCGCTCGTTGATGTTTCCATACTTGGGCATGAAGGTGCGAATTTCTTTCCCTTTTTCCTGA
The DNA here is from genome assembly GCA_012838585.1 of Bacteroidales bacterium. Lineage (GTDB taxonomy): Bacteria > Bacteroidota > Bacteroidia > Bacteroidales > Dysgonomonadaceae > Proteiniphilum. Next base: position 8,105 of record DUPB01000066.1, on the reverse strand, counting down.
ATTGCTTGGGGCAGGTACCGTGAAATATTCGAAATGGGCGTTTCGTCAAGGTAGGGATAAATTTCCTGCGAAATGTACAAAATTTTCTTCTGAGTCATGGAGCTAATTGTCTTTGTTTGAGTACAAAGATAATAAAAAAAAACCACATAATTACAAAACAAAACGGTAAAATGTTTTTAACATATTGACAATCAGCGCCTTATTTTCTTTTCAAGACTGTTCTTCACGCTCACCGAGCGTGTTGGCATAGCGTGATTGTTTGCTGTACAACGGGTTGGATTCACGAATTTATATGTATCTTTACCCCATCGAAATGGGTGGCAATGATGGATGCGGGTGGGTTTACCGTGCGCTACGGCGGTGACTGTCGCGGGTTGGTGTATACCCGTGTGTCACGGTGATTAATGGTCTGTCGCGAAAAAAATGTCGCCCGTTATCGAGTGATGTAAAAGAAACGAATCAAAACGGGGATGCAAAGAAGATGGAGGGTACTATGTCTCATGTTGCTTCTCTGCTCTTGGGCAATGCTGAACGCACAGGAGAAGAGGTGGCAGGTGGGCTATGACTTTTTTTTCGACAACCAAGAATATGCCAGGTCCACTTTCGCACCGGCCCAAACGATGAAGGGGATGTGGTTGAGCCCCGTGGGCGGTATCGCCTGGAAATCGGGACACTCGACCAACGCCCTCTACGCGGGTGCGTACCTTTTGTCTGTCCCGGGGTCGAAGGAGACGGTCGACAAGCTGCAGGCCCTTTTTTATTACCAGTACGATTCACCCAAGGTGCTTTTCCGTGCGGGTGCTTTTCCAAGGGGGGAGGTGCTGCCCAATTACTCCGACCTCTTTTTCCGCGATTCGGTCACCTACTTCAGGCCGCTAATGCAGGGGCTCTTTTTTCAGGTGGGGCGGGACCGAAACTTCATGAACGTTTGGATGGACTGGACGGGGCACGCCACGGCCGACACCCGGGAGAGCTTTTTCGTGGGAGCATCGGGGAGAGCGTCCACCGGGCTCCTCTTTGCCGACTTTCAATCTTATATGTTTCATTACGCGGGCACCCTGCCAAGGAACCCGGCTTACGGGGTAAGTGAGCAGTCGCAGAGCCTCTTTTCGCTGGGCGTGGAGCGGGATAGGGAAGGTGGCTTCAAGGGGATGGCGTCGGTGGGTCTTTTTGTCGGGCTGGAACGTGACCGTAAAGCCGACGAGTCGTATTGGCCCCTCGGGTTCACCGTGCGTGCCAACGCCGAGTGGCACGGGATAGGCACCGAGAACACGTTGTACGTGGGGGATGCCCGGTCGAGGCTCTTCTCGCGGTACGGTACCGACCTGTACTGGGGATCAAGGTTCCTGCAAGGCTCTCCCTACCTGCAAAGCAAGTGGTACGTCCGTCTGATGGAGTCGGGTAACGTTGCCGTGAAGCTCAACAGCAACCTGCACGTGTCGCAAGGTGAAGCCATGTTTCAGCAGGTACTGACCGTTGCGGTATCGGTCGACAACTTCTCTGAGCCGGGAAGCGGTCGGCTAACCTTCCCATGGATGAAACTGTTTCGATGAGGCTGTTCTCGATGAATAAACGGCAGGATATAACTACTACGGTGGTGAATCAATAATCGAATGAAATAAGCAGACGGTACGATGGAATCAATCAAACAGCAAATTGAGCAGCTGCGCGCTGAGCTGCACGAGCATAACTACAACTATTACGTGCTGTCGCGGCCCGTTATCTCCGACTTCGAGTTCGACCGGAGGATGAGGCAACTGATGGAATTGGAGGCGGCACACCCGGAATATGACGATCCCAACTCCCCGTCGGTACGGGTGGGGAGCGATATCAGCAACCGTTTTACCCAGGTGGAGCACCGCTTCCCGATGCTGTCGCTGCAGAACAGCTATTCCGAGGGGGAGGTGGCCGATTTTTACAACCGGGTTCAGCGGGCGCTGAACGAGCCGTTCGAGATCGTTTGCGAGTTGAAGTACGACGGCACCTCGATCTCGCTGGTCTACGAGGAGGGGCGCCTGGCACGGGCAGTTACGCGGGGTGACGGGAGCAAGGGGGATGACGTGACGGCCAACGTGCGCACCATTCGGAACGTGCCGCTGCTCTTGAAGGGCGATGGTATCCCCCCGTACCTTGAGGCGAGGGGTGAGATCGTGATGCCGTGGCTCTCGTTTGACGCGCTCAACAAGGAGCGGGAGGAGCAGGGTGAGGAGCCGTTCGCGAACCCCCGCAACGCGACCTCCGGCACGATTAAGCTGCTCGACTCGCGGGAGGTGGCCTCCAGGGGGCTGGAGTCGTACGTCTACAACGTGACCGCCGAGCCACTGCCAACCGACAGCCACTACGATAACCTGGTAAAGGCAAGGGAGTGGGGTTTTAACGTGTCTACCGCGATGAGGCGGTGCGCTACCCTGGAGGAGGTGTTCGATTTTCTAAAGCGGTGGGACGAGGAGCGAAAGGAGCTGCCCGTGATGACCGACGGGGTGGTGCTGAAGGTCGATTCGCTGGTGCAACAGCGCAACTTGGGTGCTACTTCCAAGTTCCCCCGCTGGTCCATCGCCTTCAAGTTCAACGCCGAGCAGGCCGTTACGAGGCTGGCGTCGGTCTCCTACCAGGTGGGGCGTACCGGTGCGGTCACCCCCGTGGCCAACCTCGATCCGGTACAGCTGTCAGGGACGACCGTCAGGCGGGCATCGCTTTACAACGAAGACGCGATCGAGGCGTTGGACCTGTATATTGGTGACCAGGTGTACGTGGAGAAGGGGGGAGAGATCATACCCAAGATTACCGGGGTGGATATGGAGGCCCGCTTCATGCTGGGGGAGAAGGTGACCTTTATCCGTCGATGCCCCGATTGCGGGACCCTGTTGGTGCGCAACGAAGATGAGGCGGTGCATTACTGTCCCAACAGCGAGGGGTGCCCCCCGCAGATCAAGGGGCGTATCGAGCACTTCGTGAGCCGTCGTGCCATGGACATCACCATGGGACCCGAGACCATCTCGTTGCTGTACGATAAGGGGTTGCTGCATGACGCTGGCGACCTCTACCTGTTGCGGTTCGACGACCTGGTACACCTGGATCGTTGGGGGGAGACCAGCGCGAACAACCTCATCGAGAGTATCGATAAGTCGAGGGCGGTGCCGTACGAGCGGGTGCTGTTTGCCCTGGGGATACGTTTCGTCGGTGAGACGGTGGCCCGTAAGTTGGCGCATGCTTTTCCCGATATCGACCTGCTGGCCAAGGCTTCCGAAGAGGAGCTGATGGCGGTGGAGGAGATTGGTGAACGTATCGCCCGGAGCGTGATCGACTTCTTCGCGCGACCGGATCGGGTGAACCTCGTGAGCCGGCTGCGGGAGCAGGGTCTTCAGTTCGCCTTGAGCGAGGAGGCGCTATCTACCCGAACCGATAAGTTGGAGGGACTCACCATCGTGATTAGCGGGACCTTCGAGCTGCACTCGAGGGACGAGTACAAGGCGATGATCGCGCAACATGGCGGAAGAAACAGCGGCTCGGTATCGAAAAATACAGACTATATCCTTGCCGGCGAAAACATGGGGCCGGCCAAGTTGGAAAAGGCACGCAAGCTGGGGGTGAAAATTATCGACGAGAAAAGCTTCCTCAATATGTTGGAATAAGTGGTGTGACTACCGTGAATCGATGAGTTCTTGCCTGTTTGTGTGATGGGCAGAAGCTGGCGGAAATCACTCACTCATGGAGAAGCTATGTTTGCCGATATGGTGGCCGTCGGCGAAGAGGTCGACCTGGTAGGTGCCAGCCATCAGGAACTCCTCGATATCCCAGTACAGGGTCACCGGTATCTCCTCCCCACCATATTCAACGGTGCGCCGCATGGAGTACTGGATTTCCCTGTTCTCGTAGGGGAACGTGTTCGATGCGCTTTTGGTGAGTAGTGAGCCATCGGGAGCCATCAGTCGGGCGTAGATGGTGCGCTCACCGGGCTCCGCGGTAATGTTGCGGGCTACCGTGAACGAGATGACGAATTGGTTGCTACGGCTCAAGCGGGTCTGCTCCCTACCGCGGTCGTTGATCGCTTTCGCGCTGATATTCGTGGCTACCAGTTGGGCGGCCAGCGATACCTTTTCCGACAGTTGCTCACGCTCCTGTGACACCTTCCGCAAGGTTTGGCTGGTTCGTTGGTATTGGTCAGATATTTGCCGGTTCTCGGCACGCAGCTCCTCGTTTAGCCGGTTTAGGGAGTCGATCTGCTGCACGTAGGAGCGGAGGATCTTGCGCAGCGTGGCCAGCTCCTCTTTCAACCGCTTGATCTCCGCCTTGTCGGTTGCGCTGGTCATCCGCAACTCCTCTTGAAGACGTTGTACTTTCGCTTGCTCGTTCTCGAGCTTATACAGCAGCGAATCGTTCTGCACGCTGAACTTGAATCCCTCGTACTGAAGCGAGATGGCCTCGTACTCATCCTCCAGATCCTGCTTTTCAATCACGAATTGCTCCAGCATATCGCTTATTTGCCGGTTCCGGGTGATTAGGAACCCGATGAGGATAGCCAAGGCAATGGCCAGCACCGCGATCAGGGCAACCAGCTGAGGCGTCCGCTCTTTATAGTCTGTCTTCATCCAACTATTATTTCAGTCCACTTTTTTCTATTGACGGCAAAAATAGGAGATTTCACGCTAAAACCCAATGTTTCAAGGGGCTTTTTCATATATTTAAGAATTGGTGTAGGTGGTGATTTAGGCAATGTCTGATGAGGTTGCGGGGTATTCTTTTCTCTTGTTTTGGAGTTGTTTTTAGGGTTAGCTGGTATGACTCGTTAAGCTTGCCAGGTGTTCTTTCCCTTTTTTTAAACTGTGTTTTAGGAGCGAGGGTGCGTTTCGCCCTCTTCTCGGTGGTGTTTCTCTCCCTTCTTTTGAACTGTGTTTTAGGAGGGCCGTGCTGGTCTTTAAAAAATGGAGAGCTTTGTTTTCGTGGTGAACTCCTCCAGGAACAGCATCCCCTTGTGCGAGTTCCCTTTCTTGTTGAGGCGGGGGCTCCACACCGCGATGCTGTACCGTTCGGGATGCACTGCCACGATACCGCCGCCCACGCCGCTTTTGCCCGGCAGGCCCACCTTGAACGTGAACTGCCCGGCCTCGTCATAGAACCCGCAGGTTTGCATCAACGCGTTGGTGCGTTTGGTCCGGCTGGGCGAGAGGATACGTTCACCCGAGTGGGGTACCACCCCGTTGTTGGCCAGGAACAGGAAGGCTTCGGCAAGCTCCCGGCAGCTCATCTCGATGGCGCAGAGCTGGAAGTAGAGGTCCATCACCTGGTCGATATCGTTGTGGATGTTCTTAAACGACTTCATCAGGTTGACCAGCGCGTAGTTACGGAAGCCGGTCTCCTTTTCGGATTGAGCCACCCGCGGGTTGAACTGTATGGAGCAGTGGGGCGTTAGTTCGTGTATGAATGAGAGGATTTCCTCCATGGGTGAGGTGAATTCGCTCACCAGGATATCGCACACCACGATGGCACCGGCGTTCACGAAAGGGTTCCGGGGGATCCCCTTGTCGTACTCCAGCTGAACCAGCGAGTTGAAGGGCGTACCCGCGGGCTCCAGGTCCATTCTCTCCCAGATATCGCTTTTTACGCGGGAGTAGGCAAGCACGAACGAGAAAACTTTGGCGATACTCTGGATGGAGAAGCGCTTTTCGGCATCGCCGAACGCATGTTTCTCACCGTCGATGGTGGCCAGGAACACGCCAAACTGGTCGGGGTTTACCCGTGCCAACTCGGGTATATAGTCCGCTACATGCCCTTCGTCTTCAATCGCTTGAAGCTCCCGGTAGATCTCTTGAAAGATGGTTTCGTAATGCATGACCAGTCAAAGATAAAGTTTTTTCCTATCTTTATCGCTTTAAACGCGAGAAATTCGATATACCTATTTTGCCAATTCATTTTCGCATTTACATTGCTTTTGCTTTCAAACAAAAGTGAAAAAGGTATCGATATGCAAAATTACAACGAAAAACGATAAAAATATGAAGAGATTGTGTGCAACGTTGCTGCTAACATTCGCCTGGGTTTGGATGCTTTCCGCCGACGAGGGGATGTGGATGCCCCACCTGCTCAAGCAGCAGAAACTCCAGGAGATGAAAGCGTTGGGGTTGGAGTTGGATGACCGGGACATCTATGACCCTGATGGCAGTTCGCTGAAAGATGCGGTGGTTCAGTTCGGTGGGGGATGCACCGGTGAGGTGATCTCGTCGGAAGGGCTCGTGCTCACCAACCACCATTGCGGTTACGGTCAGATACAGCGGCATAGCTCCCTGGAAAACAACTACCTTGAGGATGGCTTCTGGGCAAAGACGAGGGAGGAGGAGCTGCCCAACCCGGGGCTAACCGTTACCTTCACCCGCTCCATCGAAGAGGTGACCGACTGGGTAAGGAGCTGTTTAGAGAGGGATAAGGAGAAAGATGTAGATGGCATTTTTTTCTTGTCGCCCAACTACCTGAACCGGATAGCCCGCGAAAAGGTGGGCGAGGCGTTTTTGAGCGCGAATCCCGGCACGGTGGTGGAGATCAAGCCCTTCTTTAACGGGAACCAGTACTACCTGTTCACGAAGAGGGTTTACTCCGACGTGCGGTTGGTGGGGGCACCCCCGAGCTCCATCGGCAAGTTTGGGGCCGATACCGATAACTGGACCTGGCCACGCCATACCGGCGATTTCGCGCTGTTTAGGGTATATACCGACCGAGAGGGAAATCCCGCTGAGTATAACCCCGATAACGTGCCGTTGAAGCCCGAGCGCTGGTTGACCCTCTCCACCAAGGGGGTGAGTGAGGGGGATTTTGCCATGATGCTGGGCTTCCCGGGGAGCACCCATAAGTACTACACTTCGTGGGAGGTGGAGGAACGGCGCGATATCGACAACGACGTCCGGATACGCATGAGGGAGGTGCGGCAGCAGGCCATGCTGGAGGAGATGTTGAGCGACCCCGCGGTCAAGATCCAGTACGCGTCTAAGTATTCCGGGTCGACCAATGGCTACAAGAACGCGATTGGCACCAACTGGGCCATCAACCTGCGTGATTTCGAACAGGTGAAACGCGATCAACAGCATCGTCTGCTGGAGTGGGCGGAACAGAATAACCAGCCACGCTACGCCGAAGCGTTGCAGCAGATTGAGGCGATGGTGAAGGAGCGGGCCGATGGGCGCTACCGCAGCTGGATGCTGAGCGAGGGCATCAGCCGGGGCGTTGAGTTTGCCAGTGTACCCAGGGGCGGGTGGTCCCGTCTGAACAAGGTGATGGAGGAAATTGGCTCGAGGTGGGGCAGGCGATCGCGACACAAGGAGGAACTGGAAAGTGCATGCCGGCAGTTGATCGACGATTACGCCCGTTTTGCCAACAAGGACTACAACGCCAGCGTGGACCGAAAGGTGTCGATTGCGATGATCACGGAGTATGTTCGGCATGTCGATCGGGAGAAACAACCCGCCTATTTCAAGCTTGTAGATGACCAGTTCAACGGTGATGTGGAGGCCTTCGTGAACCATATCTTCGACCACTCCCTCTTTGGTAATCCGGAGAATTTCGAGCAGTTTAAGTCGGATCCCCGCGCTTATCTCTCCAAGAAGAAAAACAGGACGGCACTAAGGGAGGATCCCATGTTCCGGTTCGCCCAATCGGTGAGCGACGAAGCGCTGGCGCTGAGGACAGCACTGGAGGAGTTCGATATCCCCTTTTCCCTGGCGAAGCGCACCTATCTGGAGGGGATCCTCGCTATGGACGGTCCCTACACCCATTTCCCGGATGCTAACTTAACGTTGCGGCTCACCTATGGACAGGTTAAGGGGTATCGCCCTTCCGACGCGGTACGCTACGTTCACCAGACCACGCTGGACGGGGTGATGGAGAAGGAGGATCCCGACAACTGGGAGTTCGTGGTTCCGGGGCGACTGAAGGAGCTCTACCAAGAGGGTGACTTTGGGGGTTACGCCCTAAGTGATGGGCGGATGCCGGTCAATTTCGTGGCGACGACCCACACGACAGGCGGTAACTCGGGTAGCCCGGTGCTGAACGCGAAGGGGGAGCTGATCGGTATCAACTTCGATCGGAACTGGGAGGGGGTAGGAGGGGATATCCAGTAC
>DUPB01000065.1 GCA_012838585.1 Bacteroidales bacterium | reverse complement strand
GGTATATAATTATTACTCAAGGAGCGTTGAAGGAGGAAAACATGAGCAGAATCATCGAGTGTGTTCCCAATTTTAGTGAGGGACGCGACAAGCAGAAAGTGGAGAGGATAGCGGATGCCTTTCGTGGCAAAAAGGGGGTTAAGCTGCTGGACTACAGCAGTGACGAAGACCATAACCGCTCGGTGATTACCGTCGCGGGGGAACCCGAAGCGATAAAGTTTGCCGTGATTGAAGCGATTGGTAAAGCGGTTGAGCTTATCGACTTGACCCAGCATCAAGGGCAACACCCCCGCATGGGAGCGGTGGACGTGGTTCCCTTTATCCCGATTAAAAACGTGACGATGGAGGAGGCGGTCGCCATCTCCAAGGAGGTGGCCGAGGCGGTGGCGCAACGGTATGGCCTGCCGAGCTACCTGTATGAAAAATCGGCTTCGGCACCCCACCGCGAGAACCTGGCGGCCGTGCGGCGAGGCGAGTTCGAGGGGCTGACCGAGAAGATGCGGTTGCCGGGGTGGAAGCCCGATTTTGGCCCATCGCTACCACACCCCACGGCGGGGGCCGTCGCCATTGGCGCCCGCGTTCCACTGGTGGCCTACAACGTGAACCTGGGTACCGGTAACCTCGACATCGCCAAGGCTATTGCCAAAAAAGTCCGTTTTATTGGCGGCGGACTGCGTTGTTGCAAGGCGATGGGGGTCGCGTTGGAAGGGCGGGGCATCACCCAGGTCTCGATGAACCTGACTGACTACACCCAAACGGCCATCTACCGCGCTCACGAGATGGTGCGCATGGAGGCGCGACGGTACGGCGTACCCGTCGTGGGTGCCGAGGTGATTGGGCTGGTGCCCCTGGAAGCGCTGGTGGACGTGGCGGCTTATTACCTGGGCCTGGAGGATTTTAGTATCGACAAGGTGCTGGAGGCGCGGCTTATGGAGTGATGGGCAATTAATTCATGGAGTTTCATTTCTAACTCTTCAATAAAAAACGTACATTTGCAAAGTGAGCGGGCTAATCGTCCCTTTTGGGTGAATCAACGGGGTTCGCGTGAGACGGGTATGCCTGAAAGTCATAAAGTCATAAAGTCATAAAGTCAAACAAAGGAATAATCGTATGAAACGAGCATGATTAAAAGCGAGTTCCGTATGATGCCTTTAAAAATCAACGTTTTAATCATATGAAACCGACACTGTTTGTATTGGCGGCCGGTATGGGAAGCCGCTACGGGGGACTAAAACAGCTGGATGGCGTGGGTCCCAACGGAGAGACCATCATGGATTACTCCATCTACGACGCGGTGAACGCGGGCTTCGGCAAGCTGGTGTTCGTAATCCGCAAATCGTTCGAGGACGATTTCAAGGAGATCATCGTGAAGAAGTACGAGGACAAGATCCCGGTGGAGTTGGTCTACCAGGAGCTGGACAAGCTTCCGCCCGGGTTTACCCCCCATCCCGACAGGGTGAAGCCGTGGGGAACCAACCACGCGGTGATGATGGGGAAAGGGGTGATCAACGAGCCCTTCGCGGTAATCAACGCCGACGATTTTTACGGTTGCGAGAGCTTCGGCGTAATGGCCGACTACCTCTCCAAGCTGGGCGACAGCAAAAACCGCTACTGCATGGTAGGTTACCGGGTGGGGAACACGCTCTCTGAAAGCGGGACCGTTGCCCGGGGCGTGTGTGAAACCGATAGCGAGGGAAACTTGACCGGCGTGGTGGAACGCACCCAGGTGAAGCGGGTTGACGGCAAGGTGAGCTACCAGGATGGAGACCAGTGGGTGGCGATTGATGACAACACCCCGGTGTCGATGAACCTGTGGGGCTTTACCCCCGACTACTTCGACTACTCCGACGACTATTTCGTGACCTTCTTGAAGGAGAACGCCGAGAACCTCAAAGCCGAGTTCTTTATACCCCTGTTAGTGAATCACCTGATCGTGAACGGGAAGGTGTCGGTGAAGGTGCTGGATAGCACCTCTAAATGGTTCGGGGTTACCTACGCGGATGACCGCCCCGGCGTGGTGGCGAAGCTGCAGGCACTGGTAGACAAGGGAGAATACCCGTCGCCCCTGTGGTAATCGACTTCCCGAATGATTAAGCCATGTGGATTGATGTCGTCATTATCCTCCTACTGATCCTGCTCAACGGCTTCTTCGCACTGTCGGAAATCGCGATCGTATCCGCGAAGAAACGGAAGCTGGAGGCAGAACAAAAAGCGGGGAAGAGGGGAGCCAACCGTGCACTGAAGCTTCAGGCCGACCCGGATAACTTCCTCTCTTCCATACAGGTGGGGATCACGTTAATCGGTATCATCAACGGGGCTTACGGGGGTCAAGCGTTCGCGGGTTACCTGGTGCCGTTCTTTTTGCAGTTCCCATCGCTGGCACCCTTTGCCGAGGCGATATCGATGGTAATCGTGGTGGTCCTTATCACCTACGTCTCCATCGTGATTGGTGAACTGGTACCCAAGACCATGGCCTTGAGTAACCCGGAGAAGATGGCGGTGAGGGTGGCACCAACCATCCACGCGGTGAGCATTGTATTCTACCCGTTCGTGAAGATATTGTCGGCCTCTACCGGCTTTATAAACCGTTTGATCGGGCTTAAGCCAAAGGAGGAGGTAATCTCCGAGATGGAGCTACGGGCCATGCTGCGAACCGCTTCCCACGAGGGGGTCATCGACGTGGAGGAGAACATCATCCACGAGCAGGTGTTCTACTTCTCCGATAAGCGGGCGTACCACCTGATGACCCACCGTACCGACGTGGAGTGGGTAGACATCAGCAAGCCAAGGGAGGAGGTGATTGAAGAGCTGTTGGCCACCCGACATAGCAGGGTGTTGGCTTGCCGGGAGAAGATTGATGATTTCGTGGGGGTCATCTCGATGCGCGATTTTCTCTTACGATTGAATAAAAACGAGCCTTTCGAGATCGAGGCATTGATACAGGAGCCGATCATCGTGCCCAATACCATTCGCGCGCAACGGGTGCTCGAGTACTTCAAGAACAACTACAAGTTCGTGGCCGTGGTGGTGGACGAGTATGGCAGCCTCGACGGGATCATTACCATCCACGATATCTTTGAAAACCTGGTCGGCGAAATCCCCGATGAGACGGAAGGGGAGCGGACGGAGCCGCTGCTCTTCATGAGGGACGATAATTCGGCGCTGGTGAGTGGCGATGCCCCGATAGAGATATTGACCCAGTTTAACGAGGACTTTATCGTCGATTTTGAGAAGATAGATTACTCGACGGTCGCGGGTTTCGTCTTCGCGTGCATGAACAAGATTCCCGATACGGGCGACCGGTTCGAGTACGAGAACATGCTGTTCGAGATCGTGGACCTGGATGGCAATAAAATAGATAAGGTATTAGTTACAAAACAGATAAAAGAAATAGAACGTGAATAAGATAACCGACGAATGATAGGATGTATGTTATAAAACACCTTTAATAATTAGGAGGCTTCAAAAAACGATGTTACATTTACACGTTTTTAAAGAATCAATCTTCATCGGTAACTTATTTTTAAAAACCAAGAACAACATGGGCAATTTGTGTGGTCAATCCGGTTTGCTGTTCGATGCTTTTGTGAAAATGGTAGACGGAAAGCAAACCGGGTTGTATTTGCTTACCAATCCCTCGGGGAGCGAGGTGGCGGTGACGAACTACGGGGCGATAATCGTCTCGCTCTTGGTGCCGGATAGGGAGGGGAAGATGGTCGACGTGGTGTTGGGACACTCCAGTATAGACGACTACCAGTTGTCCCCGGAGCCCTACTTTGGGGCTATCTGCGGCCGCGTGGCCAACCGCATCGCCAAGGGACGGTTCACCCTTGAGGGGAAAGAGTACCGGCTGGCGGTGAACAACGGCCCCAACGCGCTGCACGGTGGTATCAAGGGGTTCAACGCGGTGGTGTGGGACGTGAAGAAGGTGACCGAAAACAGCATCGAGCTCTTTTACCTGTCTCCCGATGGGGAAGAGGGGTACCCCGGTAACCTGTCGGTAACCGTAACCTACACGCTTACGGATGACAACGCACTGGAAATCAACTACGAGGCAACTACCGACAAGACCACTATCCTGAACCTCACCAACCACTCTTTCTTCAACCTGTCGGGCGTGGGAGACCCCTACATAGGTGACCACCTGTTGACGTTGAACGCCGACACCTACCTGCCTACCGATGAGACGGCTATCCCGTACGGTCCGGCGGAGCCCGTGAAGGGTACCCCCATGGACTTCACGGAGGTTCACCCGATTGGTTCACGTATCGATGACGATTTCCAGCAGCTCCATTTTGGCAAGGGGTACGATCACACCTACGTCCTCAACAAGAGCGAGGAGGGTGAATACAGTCGCGTGGGTTCCTGCCACTCCCCGAAAACGGGTATAACGATGGAGATGTACACCACCGAGCCGGGCGTGCAACTTTACTCGGGAAACTGGCTGTCTGACAGCTATACGGCGAAGTACGGGCATCGATATCCCGAGCGCTCCGCCGTCTGCTTCGAGATGCAGCACTTCCCGGACAGCATCAACCAATCCGGTTATCCTTCGGTGGTGTTGCAACCCAACGAGCGGTTCACATCCAGGACGACCTACAAGTTCTCGGTTTAAAACGGGCTCACGGTTTGAACCATATGCCTAACCGTTCGCTTCGAGGGTGGGAAAACAAACACAGTGGGAAAACAAACAGGCTTTATAGAACTAACTAAAATAATTAACTAATTAATTAATGTATTGATATGACAAAGAAACAGAACAAAAACATCGTGGCCATTATCACCATGATGTTCCTTTTCGCCATGATCTCGTTCGTGACGAATCTCGCGGCGCCTATTGGCGTAATCTGGAGTAGCAAGTTTGAAGGCTCCAACACGTTGGGGATGCTTGGTAACATGATGAACTTCGCTGCCTACCTGGTCATGGGTATCCCAGCCGGGAAGTTGTTAAGTAGGATAGGCTACAAGAAAACGGCACTGGTTGCTATCGCGGTTGGTTTTGTAGGGGTCTTCGTTCAGTACCTCTCTGGCGTGGTTAATCCAAGCAGCATCTTCCTGTCGCTGCCCGCGAACTTCATCGTTTACCTGCTGGGTGCCTTTATCGCCGGTTTCTCGGTTTGTATGCTGAACACGGTGGTTAACCCCATGCTGAACCTGTTGGGTGGTGGTGGCAAAAAGGGAAATCAGTTGATTCAACTGGGTGGCACGTTCAACTCCCTCGCGGGTACGCTGACCCCGATGCTGGTGGGTGCCCTGATTGGTACCGTTACAAAAAATACGGCCATCTCCGATGTGAACCCCGTTTTGTACATCGCGATGGGCGTCTTCGTGGGTGCCTTTATCATCCTCTCGTTTATTCCTATTAAAGACCCCGAGCAGAGCAAGTCGGGCAAGAAGGTGGTGTACGAGAGAAGCCCTTGGGCGTTCCGTCACTTCGTGTTGGGGGCAATCGCCATCTTCGTCTACGTGGGTATCGAGGTAGGGATTCCCGGCACGCTCAACTTTTACCTCTCCAACACTACCGAGATGGGCGCTTGGGTAGATGCACCTGCCAACGCCGCCACCATTGGAGGTTTCGTGGCCGGTACCTACTGGTTCTTGATGCTGGTTGGTCGTTTCATCGGGAGCTTGGTTGGCGGTAAGGTCTCCAGCAAGGTGATGCTCACTACCGTTTCGGCGGTAGGGATATTGTTGATCCTTGGGGCGATTATCGCGCCGAAAACCACCACTACCTTGATGCCGGTATTTACCGGTTCGTCGTTTGCCATGACCGTGGTACCTCTCAGCGCGCTGCTGTTGGTATTGTGCGGGTTGTGTACCTCCGTTATGTGGGGAAGTATATTTAACTTGTCCGTGGAAGGCCTCGGGAAGTACACGGAGGCAGCCTCGGGCATCTTCATGATGATGGTGGTTGGTGGTGGGGTTCTCCCGCTGGTTCAGAACTGGGTGGCCGATAATTCTACCTATATGCTCTCTTATATCGTGCCGCTCATCGGTCTCGCTTACCTGCTTTACTACGCGTTGATCGGATCGAAAAACGTGAACACCGATATCGTGGTGACCGACGAGGAGTAAATTGACGGCAAAGGTGAAAGTGGTGGATTGTAAAACGTGAAGCGACAATATGAGTCGTGCACGTTGCTAGTAAACATGAAAAATTTTGTAGTAAGAAATGACGAAACAAGAAGTAATTAAACATTTTCAAGAGAAGTTTGGAAACCATACCCCTGAAGTTTACGCGTCCCCCGGGCGTGTAAACCTCATCGGGGAGCACACCGATTATAACGGGAGCTTCGTCTTCCCGGGGGCGATCGATAAAGGGATCATCGCTGCCATTCGCTTTAACGGTACCGATAAGGTAAGGGCTTACGCCATCGACCTGGACGAGTACACGGAGTTTGGTTTTAACGAAGAGGATCTGCCCAAAGAGGGATGGGCGAAGTATCTTTTCGGTGTCTGCCGGGAGATCATCAAGCGCGGGAAAAGCCTCAAGGGGTTCGATACCGCCTTCGCGGGCGATGTGCCCCTGGGCGCGGGGATGTCCTCCTCGGCCGCGATCGAAAGTACCTACGCGTTTGCCTTGAACGACCTGCTCGACCTGGGAATCGACAAGTTCGAGCTGGCACGCATCGGGCAAGCCACCGAGCATAACTACGTGGGCGTGAAGTGCGGCATCATGGACCAGTTCGCCTCCCTCTTCGGAAAGGCGGGACACCTGATTCGCCTTGACACCAAGACGATGGAGTACGCGTACTTCCCGTTTGACCCCAAAGGGTACAGGCTGGTGCTTCTCGATACGCTAGTGAAGCACGAGCTGGCATCGTCCGCCTACAACGATCGCCGCCATTCGTGCGAAAACGCCGCGGCCACCATCGCCAAGCGCTATCCCGAGGTGGAGTTCCTGAGGGACGCCACCATGGAGATGCTCAACGAGGCGAAGGATGATATGCCGGCGGAGGACTACAAGCGTGCGACCTACGTGATCGAGGAGACGCAACGGGTGCGGGACGTGAGCGACGCGCTGGAGCGGGGCGATTACGAGACCGTGGGGCAGAAGATGTACGAAACGCACCACGGCATGAGCAAGGTGTACGAGGTGAGCTGCGAAGAGCTCGACTTCCTGAACGACGTGGCCCGGGAGCATGGCGTGACCGGTTCGCGCGTGATGGGAGGGGGCTTTGGCGGATGTACCATCAACCTGGTGAAGGATGAGTTGTACGACTCGTTCATCAAGGATGCCAAGGCGCAGTTCAAGGCCAAGTATGGCCACGAGCCCAAGGTGTACGACGTGGTGATTAGCGATGGAGCAAGGAAACTTTAAGTTGCCATTTCACACGTCTTTCTATTAACCCGTCTATGACGCTTGTTGTGGCGGGTCGTTGAGAAAGGGGAATGCTTCGCGGGTCTGTAACCCGTTGGCGCGTTCCCTTTTTTTATTTACCTTTGCACGCTAATACCAGTGAGGTAGTCAGGATTCGACTTTCGTGGGTTTTTACGCTTATCGCGGTATGCCTTGCAGGCGAAAGGGGGGTCCGTTTCATGGTTAAGAACGTACGAAAGCATGGACAACGACATCAAGAAAGTAATTTTGCTCGGCTCCGGTGCCCTCAAGATCGGGCAGGCGGGTGAGTTTGATTACTCCGGTTCGCAAGCGCTAAAGGCGATGCGAGAAGAGGGCATCGAGACGGTGCTTATTAACCCCAATATCGCCACCATACAAACCTCCGAGGGGGTGGCCGATACCGTTTACTTCTTGCCTATCACCCCCTTCTTCGTGGAGAAGGTGATCGAGAAGGAGCGGCCGGATGGTATCCTCCTGGCATTTGGCGGTCAGACCGCGCTCAATTGCGGTGCTCGGCTTTACGAGGATGGCACGCTTGATAAGTACGGCGTGCGGGTATTGGGCACCTCCGTGGAGGCGATCATGATTACCGAGGATCGGGATCTTTTCGTGAAGAAGCTTGATGAGATTGGCGTGAAGACGCCGGTATCGCGGGCCGTGAACAGCCTGGAAGACGCGTTGCAGGCTGCCCGGGATATCGGTTACCCGGTCATGGTTCGTTCAGCGTATGCGCTGGGGGGACAAGGATCGGGCATCTGCACCAACGAGGCGGAATTTACCGAGCTCTGTCAAAGCGCGCTCTCTTTCTCTGATCAGATACTGGTGGAGGAGAGCCTGAAAGGGTGGAAGGAGATCGAGTTCGAGGTGATCCGCGATAAGAGCGACCACTGCTTCACGGTGGTTCCGATGGAGAACTTCGACCCGCTGGGGATCCACACGGGCGAAAGCATCGTGGTGGCACCCATCATCACCCTGAGCCACGAGCAGGTGGCGATACTGGAAGAGATCGCTCGCCGCGTGGTACGCCATATCGGCATCGTGGGAGAGTGCAACATCCAGTACGGGTTTAACGCGGAGACCAATGACTACCGCGTGATCGAGATCAACGCCCGGCTGAGCCGCTCATCGGCACTGGCCTCCAAGGCGTCCGGCTACCCGCTCGCTTTCGTGGCGACCAAGCTGGCACTGGGGTACACCCTGGATCAGGTTGGCGAGATGGGAACCCCCAACTCGGCTTACGTGGCCCCTGATATCGACTACCTGGTCGTGAAGATTCCCCGTTGGGACCTGAATAAGTTTTACGGGGTGAGCCACGAGATAGGCTCCTCCATGAAGTCGGTAGGCGAGATCATGTCGATTGGACAATCGTTTGAAGAGGCCATTCAAAAGGGACTTCGCATGATTGGTCAAGGGATGCACGGTTTCGTGGGGAACTACAACATCACCTTCGATGACCTTGATGGGGAACTATCAAAGCCGACCGACCTGCGTGTATTCGCGATCGCCGACGCCCTGGCCAAGGGGTACTCGGTGGAGCGGATAGCGGAGCTGACTAAAATTGACCGGTGGTTTCTGGAGAGGCTCGATAATATACATGCCTTTACGAAGGTACTCAAGGAATACAACAAGATAGAGGAGCTGCCGTTAGAGGTGGTTCGGGAGGCGAAGCGGTTGGGCTTCTCCGACTTCCAGGTCGCCCGGTTCGTGGAAGACCCCCGGGGTCCCATGGATGAGGCGCTTATCCGGGCGAGGGAGTACCGGAAGCAGTTGAACGTGTTGCCCTCCGTCTGCCGGATCAACACGGTGGCCTCCGATCGTCCCGATGAGACAAACTACCTCTACTTTACCTACGGCGAAGGGGCAGGGAACCCGGTTCGGCGAAACAAAGAGAAAGAGGCGGTGGTGGTCCTGGGATCCGGTGCCTACCGTATCGGTTCGTCGGTGGAGTTCGACTGGTGTTCGGTAAACGCGGTGCATACCGCTCGCGACCTGGGTTACGAGTCGGTGATGATCAATTACAACCCCGAGACGGTATCGACCGATTACGATATGTGCGACCGGCTCTACTTCGATGAGCTGAGCTTCGAGCGGGTGCTCGACGTGGTCGACATTGAATGCCCCAAAGGGGTTATCGTGTCGGTAGGGGGGCAGATACCCAACAACCTCGCGATGAAGTTGCACCGGCAAAACGTTCCCATCCTGGGTACCTCGCCCGTGTCGATTGACCGCGCGGAGAACCGGCATAAGTTCTCGGCGATGCTGGATGAGCTGGGCATCGATCAGCCCCGCTGGAAGGAGATGAGTAGCTTCGAGGAGATCGACGCGTTTATCAACGAGGTGGGATTCCCTGTGTTGATACGCCCTTCGTACGTGCTGTCGGGCGCGGCGATGAACGTCTGTTACAACAAGGAGCAGGTGCACACCTTCCTCAAGTTGGCGGTCAACGTGTCGAAAGAGTTTCCCGTGGTGGTTTCCAGCTTCTTGCAGAACGCGAAGGAGATCGAGTTCGACGCGGTGGCCAAGGAGGGGGAGGTGGTGGAGTACGCGATATCCGAGCATGTGGAGTTCGCGGGGGTTCACTCGGGCGACGCAACCCTGGTCTTCCCGGCACAGAAGGTCTATTTTGAAACTTTGAGGCGGGTGAAGCGGATCTCTAAGCGGATCGCGAAGGAGTTGAACATCAGTGGCCCCTTCAATATCCAGTACCTGGCCAAGAACAACGAGATCAAGGTAATCGAGTGCAACCTACGGGCTTCCCGTTCCTTTCCCTTTGTATCCAAGGTGTTGAAGCACAATTTTATAGATACGGCTACCCGGGTGATGCTGGATGCCCCTTATCGCGTGCCGGACAGTTCGGCATTCGACCTCGACTACATTGGCGTGAAGGCATCGCAGTTCTCTTTCTCCCGCCTGCATAACGCCGACCCGGTGTTAGGGGTAGATATGGCCTCTACCGGCGAGGTGGGCTGTATTGGTGACGATTTTTCGGAAGCGATCCTTAAGGCGTTGCTTTCGGTGGGCTACCGTATCCCAAAGAAGGGGATATTGATCTCGTCCGGCGAGATGAAGTCGAAAGTGGACCTGCTGGAAGCGTGTAAGCTGCTGGGTAAGGAAGGGTACGACCTCTACGCCAGTCACGGCACTTGCAAGTTTCTGAACGATAACGGGATAAAGGCGACCGACGTGAACTGGCCGGACGAGGAGGGAGATAATAACATCCAACGGATGATCGCCGATAGGCGGTTCGACCTGATCATCAATATCCCGAAAGACGTGACAAGGCGGGAGCTCACCAACGGTTACATCATCCGCCGGAGCGCGGTGGACCACAACGTGCCACTCATCACGAACGCCCGGTTGGCAAGCGCCTTTATCACCGCCTTTTGCACGATCACGCTCGACGATTTGCAGATTAAAAGCTGGAACGAGTATTGATACAGCGGCAACTTGCCCTTACCCCCTGCGCCTCTCAATCCACGCGATAGCCATAGGCACTCTTCGTCAGTTGAGTTTTTACTTTAAAACGACCAGCACCGGCCGCCAGACGATTTCGATAGGCAGCCTTCGTCAGTTTTGTTTTTACGACTGATACAAGAAGCGCTTGATGCTTCGTTTAGGCGTCTTCTCGAACTCCTCCTCTCGAAGTTGAAAAGAGGTGAGCCGGCTGTAGGCAGGTAGCTTTTCGTTCACCTCGTTGAGCACCTCCTGGAAGAGGTCGTAAAGCTCTGACTCGGGGATGTTGTTCTCGGCTATCGCCTCCTTGTTGGGGAAGATGAGGGCGATGATTTTTCCTTCCTGTTCAATTGCCAGTGATTCCTCCACGTAGGGGGAGGCGTTGAGACGCTCTTCAATCTCTTCCGGGTAGATGTTCTGTCCCGACGCACCGAGGATCAGGTTTTTGTCACGACCCCGTATAAAGACGAAGTTGTCCTTGTCAAGCGTGCCCAAGTCACCCGTCTTTAGCCATCCATCGTCGGTGAAAGCCTCCTTGGTCGCCTCTTCGTTCTTGTAGTAGCCCAACATCACGTTGGTGCCCTTCACCAATATCTCGCCGGTGATGTGCTCGGGGTCGGGCGAGTCGATCTTCACCCGCATCCGGTCGACCACCTGGCCGCTGGAGCGCTCCTTGAATCTGGTGCAGAAGGTGTAGGAGATAAGCGGCGCGCATTCGGTCATCCCGTACCCCACGCTGTAGGGGAAGCGAATCTTCCTGAGAAACCTCTCCACGTCGGCATTCAGCGCGGCACCGCCGAGGACCACCTCCACCAGGTTGCCGCCAAAGAACTCCATCATCGAGTTTCGTACCTTTTTGTGTACCACGGCGTTCACAAGCGGGATTTTTTTCAGCACGGAGGCAGCACCCGTCTCCAGTTTGGGGAGGACGTTCCGGGTCACTATCTTCTCGAGGATGAGCGGGACGGCTAACACCAGCTTGGGTTTCACCTTCGCGAAGGTTTCTCGCAACACCCTGGGCGAGGGGGATTTCCCTAAGAAGTGGATGTGGCAACCCATCGATATGGAGTTGAGTATCTCGAAAGCCAGGCCGTAGGTGTGTGCCATGGGCAGCATGCAGACGATATCGTCTCCGGGATGAATATGCTCGAGGTTGTCGTTGGCGAACTTGGTGTTCGACCAGAGGCTGCGGTAGGGGATCATCACCCCCTTGGGGCTACTCGTCGTGGCGGACGTGTAGTTTAGTACCGCGAGCTCATCCGGTTTCTCGGTTCGGAAGGAGAGGTCGTTCACGAAGAACCCTTTCCGGTACTTCTCTTCAAAAAAGGAGGCCGATTCCGCGTGAAACTGCTTCAGCTCCTTCGAGTCCGATTTCAGTAGGGAGAAGTCTTCGAGCGAGAACACGGTGTTCACCTTGGGTATCTGCTTGCTATCCAGTTGTCCCCATATGCTTTCATCCACGAAAAAGGAGGTTGAATCGGAGTGATCCACGATGAACTGCACGCTCCCCTTGTCAAATTCATGCAGGATGCTGACAGCCACTGCCCCGTAAGATAGGGTGGCGAAAAAGGCAAGGGCCCAGTTCGCGGAGTTCCTTCCGCATATGGCCACCTTGTCGCCCCTTTGAATACCCGCCTTGTTAAAAAAGTGGTGGAGTTGATCAATTTCGCGGGCCATATCCTTGTATAGGTACGTACGACCCTGATAATCGGTCATCGCCGGCATCTCCCAATGGTTTCGGATGCTCTGTTCAATTAAGCCTAAAAAAGTGTTTTGTGCCATTATTCTGTTCCTTCTCGTTTAAACGTTTTACTTTACTTTCGGTATGGGTTATACTTTATACTTTATACTTACTTTATACTTACTGCTTACCGCTCCTTGGCTGTTTTGCCGTTATGTTACTATAGATTATAACAAAGTTACTACTTTTATTGGTTAATTCACTATTTTTTGGATAAATTCACCTGATTACCCCGTTAAAATTTCATTTTCACTGATATTTATCTTAATTTTACGGTACGAATTGCTTTGCGCGGCAACCTGACAGAAAAGCTATCCAACAAGCAATACATTATAGGCAATAAGTGAAGATATAGAACGATCTTTTTTACATTAAACACAAAAATTTTTTTTATGTCATCAAAAATTTCGAGAAGAAGGTTTTTAGAAACCGGTGCGATCGCGGCGGCCGGTTTAACGGTGGTACCCTCTAAGGTACTTGGTAAAAGCATGGGCTATCAAGCACCGAGCGATAAGCTCAACATCGCTGCCGTGGGAGTTGGGGGTATGGGTAATGCCAACTTGAACGCGCTCCAGAGCGAGAACATCGTGGCATTGTGCGACGTGGACTGGAAATACAGTCAAGGTGTGTTCGAGAAGTACCCGAACGCTAAGAAGTACTACGACTACCGCGAGATGTACGACGAGATGGGCAAAACCATCGACGCCGTGGTGGTGGCCACGTCCGACCACACGCACGCGATCATTGCTGCCGACGCGATGACGATGGGCAAGCACGTGTACGTGCAAAAGCCGCTCACGCACAGCGTGTACGAGTCGCGCCTGCTCACCAAGCTGGCTGAGAAGTACAAGGTAGCCACCAGCATGGGTAACCAGGGTTCATCGGGCGAAGGTGTACGTCAGGTGATTGATTGGATCCATGACGGGCAGATTGGAGAGGTGACACGGGTAGACACGTTTACCGACCGTCCCATCTGGCCGCAGGGGCTGATGATACCGAAAGAGACGCACAAGGTACCCAAGACCCTCAACTGGGATCTTTTCATTGGGCCGGCCAAAAAACGCCCGTTCAATGAGATTTACCATCCCTGGAACTGGCGCGGGTGGTGGGACTTCGGTACCGGAGCGCTGGGCGATATGGCATGCCATATCCTTCATCCCGTGTTTAAAGGGTTGAACCTCAAGTATCCCACCAAGGTGCAGGGTTCTTCGACGATG
>DUPB01000064.1 GCA_012838585.1 Bacteroidales bacterium | reverse complement strand
GTGGGGAAGAGGCCCGGGGGTGGCTAAAGCCGCTGCCCAGGTTTGCCCATAAAGGGACGTTGGGGCATGCGCTGGTAATTGGTGGAAGCCTTGGAATGATGGGCTCGGTATGCCTTGCCGCGAAAGCAGCCCTGAGATCTGGATGTGGGCTTGTTACTGCCTACCTTCCCCATTCGGGTGTTCCCATTATTCAGGGTCATTTTCCCGAGGCGATGGCGATAGGGGATGCGCACGGTAGCCGTATTACCGCCATCGAGTACGGTTTGAAACCCGATGCCATTGGCATCGGGATAGGGATGGGGCAACACGACGATACGGCGCAAGCGCTGCACCGTTTCCTTAAGAAAGTTCACGAGTCTGAAAATAGCGTTCCCCTAGTGGTGGATGCGGATGGGCTGAACATCCTCTCAAAACACCCCGAATGGCTTTCGCTGCTACCCTCGGGAACCATCCTCACTCCGCACCCCAAAGAGTTGAGCCGACTGATAGGGGAGTGGAACGACGATTTCGATAAGATACAAAAGACCCGTACGTTTGCCCAAGAGTATGGGGTTATCGTGGTCGTAAAGGGGGCTTTCTCGTTAGTCATCGACCCGGAAACCATCCATGTGAATAGCAGCGGTACGCCTGCCCTTGCCACGGCGGGCAGCGGAGATGTCCTCACCGGGATGATAACCAGCTTGCTTGCCCAAGGGTACCTGTCCCTGGATGCCGCTAGACTGGGCGTCTATTTGCATGGGTTGACGGCCAACCTGGCGACTGGCCGTGTACATGAACGCGCCTTCATCGCCTCCGACATCATCGACGGTATCGGGAACGCTTACGCGTTCCTGGAAAAGGATTATCCCGAGGTGTCTTGAAGCAATGAGGTCATACCGTTGCCGTTGCCGGGTATCGCTGGAGTTACCAGGAATCGCCCGAAAATTGTGCGGAAAATCACAAATAAGTAATTTATTGTTTGTATTTCAGGAATAAAGTTTGTACTTTTGCACCTCATTTCGCCAATAGGCTCAACAAGAAGTCGCGTTACGCGGCTCGCCTCAGGCTGGTAACGTCAAGTTATTTTTAGTATGTACGTAATTGTAGACATTCAGGGCCAGCAGTTTAAAGTATCTCAAGGCCAAAAGTTATTTGTACACAGGATCAACGCCGAACTGGGCAGCGAGCTCGAATTCGAGAAGGTGATGCTGGTGGATGATGGGGAAAAGGTAACCGTGGGTGCTCCGTTGGTTGACGGGGCCAAAGTGGTGGTAGAGGTTCTCTCTCACGTGAAAGGCGACAAGGTTCTCGTTTTCAAGAAGAAGAGAAGGAAAGGGCATCAGAAGTTGAACGGTCATCGTCAACAGTTTTCTGAAGTACAAGTAAAGGAGATTGTTCATTAACATTAGACTATTTCTCGCCACGGCATAATCCAAGTAAACTTGTCTTCTGCTCGTTTGGCTTAACGAAATAGTGCATTAAAAAATAGAGGAAAATGGCACATAAAAAAGGTGTAGGTAGTTCCAAGAACGGTCGCGAATCGGAAAGCAAACGATTGGGCGTTAAGATATATGGTGGTGAGTCGGTCAGGGCGGGTAACATCCTCGTTCGCCAGCGCGGCACGCGGCATCACCCGGGCAATAACGTGGGTATGGGGAAAGATCATACCCTGTATGCTTTAATCGATGGGACGGTGGTTTTCCGTAAGCGGAAGAACAACCGCTCGTTTGTATCGGTACAGCCGTTCTCGGAAGTAGAGGCGTAAATATTATGCCTAGGTCCCGGTAAAATAAAACGGGAACTGTAAAATATTGTATTGGTGGAAAGCAACCTGCCCGGTAACGGGCAGGTTGTTTTTTCAGTATGACGGGCATGTCATACATCTGTGGTGAAAGTCCACCCGGGGCGTAGTTGCCGACGAACCCTATAGCGACTTGCAAGTTTCGAGTGGCACCGTTCCCAACGTACACGGGGGCGCCCACGT
>DUPB01000063.1 GCA_012838585.1 Bacteroidales bacterium | reverse complement strand
GAAGTCACATCGATAGATGTTCGTAAATGCAAAGCGTTGAAGGAGCTGAGTATTTTTAAATTGCCACTCACATCGCTTATGGTTGACGGCTGTACAGCGCTGGAAAATCTTTCCTGCCATTATACTCAGATAACCAGCCTTAATCTAACCGGATGCAAGGCGTTGAAGGAGATATACTGCTATGACAACAAAGAACTAGCCGAACTAAACATTTCAGAATGTAAGGCGTTGAAGGAGTTTACAATTATCATGAGCAAGCTGACCAGCCTAAATTTGTCAGGATTCACGTCGCTGGAAGAAATTCGTTGTAATGCGAATAACCTAACCAAACTGAATGTTTCCGGTTGCACGGCTTTGAAACAACTTCAGTGTCAAGACAATCAGCTAACCAGCCTGGATGTTTCAGACTGCACGGCTTTGAAACACCTTCAGTGTGGGAACAACGGGCTATTAGGCATAATCCCCCCCTACTTTAAAAACATTGAGACGTTTTTACACGATGTCCGGTACAAGTACGAGTATGATTGGGAACAAAGAAAATACGTGATGATAGAGGATACCAAACGCGGGTGGTGGTACGAGCACGAGCCGGAAGGCGGTTGCCATGAACCGGAGCCATGTAACAAGTGATGAACAGCACGGGGTTTGGTTTGCCAACCAAACCCCGTGCTTGCAGAAATATATTATTAAAATAATCGTATGAAAAAAATAATACCATTATCATTGTGGTGGCTAACCTCCATAACGCTGGCGCTACTAATACTGCAGGGCTGTGAGCGCAATGGAATAGAGAAAGATATCGATTTTACCTCCGACACGGGTTACGAAGGCTTCCAGTCTGACGTGGAGCTATTCTACGAGTTCGCGTACCTCAAGGAGGCCATGATACTGGAGTTCTTAAACTACACCTCCGACGGGTTCACGAAAGGTCCGCTCGAGGGTACCTTGAGCATGGAAGAGTGCAGACGGCTGGTCGGCTACGTGGCCAACATAAGCGAAAAAAAGGAGCAATACGAGGCGGCCGCTCAAAGGCTGGAGCAGTCGGGCGTACTGCTATCGCCCACCAGGACTAGGGGATTATTTGGTTCCGTGACAAAATTCTTCAGAAAGGTGTCCGGGATAGACAAAAGAAACAGGCAGCGTTTCATGGTGGTGTTCACCAACGTGGAGAGAAAAGATGCCCGCACAGACCTGTACTAGAGCGCCCTGTGGTGTTGGGACAACCAGGGCTGGCCTGCTAAACCGAGCAGTGAGCAGGAATTCTACCATAAGATGAACGACGGGTCGTACGATGAGCACGGGACCACGCTGATGGGGGTCCTGCTGGCTTCGGACAACGCGGACGTGATCACCACGCTCCAGGAAAAGGGGCTGACCCTGCAAGACCTGACGAAAGATTACGGGGAAATAGTGGTGGGCGGAGCCGAGATCGCGCTCGACGGCTTCGCCACAGTGGTACCCGGAGCAGGAATCGGTATGGAGGCTGTCAAAGTCACTGACAATATGGATCGACTCGCGAACGCCAAGGACTTCAATGAAAAGGCGAAGGCGAAGGAGGACATGAAGAAATACATCAGGGAGAAGATCTTCGGGGAGGATGTCACAGAGGTTACGGACTTCGTGTGTGAGGAGCTGGCTGAACATATAGAAAGGGTGTCACAAGAAGCAACGCGGGAGATTGACAAGAAGACGCAGGGGCAAATCGTCGTGAAGGACAAGAACGAGGAGCAACCGGCAAAAATCGTCATCTCGCAGAAAAAGGAAAGCACACCTTCCGACGACGGACCATCGATCTTCGTGACCGGGAGAAAGTGGGTCAAAGAGGGCATCGACCAGGTGCTGGCCGTTGGAAAATGGCTGGTCACCGCCATCAACGAGCAAGGTCGCCGCGAAACGGTGGAGATCAATGTGGAGCCGGGGAAGATAACCGTTACCGAGGTGAATACCGCGGAACCAGAAGAAGAAGAAGAAGAGGAGGAGGAGGAAGATGATCAGCCGGGCGGGAAAACGTACTACCTGTTAGGAGATATCCATTTTTTTACAGTGCCGGATGCAGCTACCGCTCGAGAAGTAGACTTGACTGTTTACCATGACTCCTGGCATATTAATTTCAGGGGCTCAAGAGGTCTTTGGTTAAACGAATTCTCATACTGCACGGAACCCACCGACTTTTTCGCGCTCAAGCAAAACCGGTCGGATAAAAAACAGTTCTCCGGGAAAAATAACGTTTCATTTGACAAAACAATATCTGCACTCGGCAGAAACCACATTACTAGTGTCAATGATATTATTGAAATGGAACTCACGCTGGATAAAGCGGAAAAGCCCACCAAGATAACAAAGCTTACCCTTAACTATTCATTCTACCAAGAGGGACGTTATGCAGACGAGACGGATATATACGTGTTTGATGAGAAATCTTCAGTTTCCTTCAAGGATATTCCCATCTCCCTGTTAACGAAATACACGAAAAAGGTTGAAGTTCCGGCCAAATGGATGAAAAGTGCCACGTACGTGTACAATACGACGGGGGGCATTGGCTATGTTAAAGGGTCAGACTTAAGCCCTTACCTCGTATCGGCTACAGGAACCAAAAAAGATGAACCTTCCAAAAAACTTTTTGCGAAGAACACCATCATCACGTTCTACTACGTGGAGAAAAAATGAATGAATTTATTAAGGATAAATAGGAAAAGAAGTTAGGCATGAAATCGACATGATTAAAATAATCATAAAAGGTTCTATGTAACTAAATAATAAAACATTAAATAAAAGGAGAAACATACTATGAAACAGTTAAAAAAAATTTTACAACTATTTATGGCACTCGTGATGGGTATGGTGCTGTTTATCTCGTGCGATGAGATATTCCCAGACGATCCCGATAATCCCGATAAGCCGGGTAAACTAACGAAAATGACCTTTATAGGTACAACCGGAAATAACCCATGCTTTATAACCTGGGAAAAAGGCGAACAACCCACTATAGAGCCTATTGAGGGAATAAAATTGGAATCAAGTGATCATCCCAACAAATCGGGACAAGCCGGAAAATATATGCTGGTCTGTTCCAGCAGATTTGATGTGAGAGGTGAATACTATAAAAAAGGCAGCTGGCGTGGAGGCGAATCCGTGCCTTACCTTATTGATCTTGAGACTCTTGAATGGGAATACCTGCCACATGTCAAAGGCAATAATGATTTAGGCTTTGTTCCCAATATAAGGGCTTTCTTTGTATCGCCGGATGGGAAGAAAGCTTGTTATTCATATCAGCGCGTTAATGCCTTTGCAGATGGTCAAACTTATGAGAACCGGGGGGAAGATGGAATGGCTATTTACGATTTCGATTCGGGAAAGACCGAAGTGATTGAATTGGGAGGACTTTTAAACGCGGTTGGATTTAAGGGTGCTGAAAATTTTGGCTGGTTTATATATATTAATTGCTTTACACCTGATAGCAAAACAATTATTGGAACAATCAACTATAATGCCACCTATGGAGGATTTGCCGGCTGGCAGGGCGGATCTCATAAATTATTCCGCTACGATATAGCTAAAAATGAGTTTGATTTGATAATTGGTGAAAGCGAAGGCTCCCCCTCATTTAGAACTATTTTGAATGATAACGAAACCCTCTACTTTTGGAATGTTGGCTACGGCTTTAGCTTCCACTTTAAATACAACCTCAAAAGCAGAAAAGTAGCCGGTTTGCCGGAAGGTTTTGAAGGTATGCCCAGTTTGTCCATGAACAATCATATAAGACTTGGCAATAAAGGAAACCTTGAAGCTTATTTTGGAGGCAACTATAAGAAAGAAGTGAATGGTAAAGTGGAAGGGGTGAAGTTCAAAAATCTCCCCGAGAACAGTTTACAGTTTAATAAATCGCGAACAAAAGCGTACGGTCTTATCACAACTAAGGAGAGGAACTATTATGTAGAGCTGCAGAGTGTTGAAGCCGATGCCGATGCCCCTGTAGATACCCTGTTTACACTTCCTCCTAACGTGAGCAACCTGATGCAGATATGGTAAAGAGTAAAACAAATCTTTTTATTTCAGGAATATGAAACCGAGGAAAAACAAAATCACCCCATTGCTATTTGGCATTGCGATCTCGGGTGTGGCAATGCTGGGAGTATTCTCGTGCGATCCGAGCGAATTTTTTGATGCCGAAGAGGAAAGTGCAAGTAAAAGCAACTATATTAAAATCACAACGGAAAGCCTCGTGAATGTGGAACTTGTCGCGATTGGAGTGGAAAAAGGCAGTTGGATTGATTTAAACGGTAACGGCAAGAAAGATAAAGGCGAAGATTTCAACGGATTAGACACCTATGAGGTAGAGGGCACGGTGGCTGTTTATGGTAAAATAGACGATTTTAACTGCCCCGATAACCAGATTACAAAGCTGGAAATAAATAACCAGTCGCTATCAAGGTTAGATTGCAGTGATAATAAACTAACAGTGTTGGACCTGACTAAAGCGCCAAAGCTGAATGTTTTGGACTGTAAAAATAATCAGATAGAAAACCTGCAGTTGGTAAAACAGAAGTTCATTAGGCTCGACTGTTCAAATAACCGGTTGACATCGTTATCGATATTCGTGGAAACCAAATACACGGGGGGCGTGGCTATTTTTTGCAACGACAACCAGATAGAGAAACTGTCGCTTAATGGCGGACTGCCCACCTATATCTATTGTCACCATAACCGTATCCATGGGGAGAACTTCAACAAGTTTCTCGATAGCCTCGGAAAACACAGTTCATCTGGCGAAGATTTTAGGTATTGTGCATTTGTAAGCGAAAGCGCTAAGGAGGAAAATTTTGCTACAGAAGGTCAGGTTGCCGCGGCGAAGAATAAAGGGTGGCAACTGGTCTATAATTGCGTTGGATACGCGGGCAATTGTCCCGTGTACAAAGGGCGTAAATAACCACCGGGACAAAGAAGCCAGTACCAACCCCGATAGGCCGACAAGCAAAGTGTCTACACGATAGGCAACTCCACCGGCCATTGCCCCACCCCACCAGAGGATGATCCGGTAAAACGTGAACGAGCCCGCACCCATCTTGGGTGCGGGCTCGTTGTACGCTTACCTGTTGTTAGTTTCCAAGCCCAATAAGAGGCAACTTGGGTAGTTTACGCCCGTGAGCCTTGCGGTTCATGCTCACCCCTCCCGGCAACAGCCACGTGTAGTAGGCCTCCTTGCTCACGCTGTCACCGCATCGGGTGGGTATGAAATAGGCGTCGATCATGCGGAACACGCGGTTCGATCATTCGCTTGTCCCCGAAAACCTTGCGACCGCGGAAACCGTTACTGTAATCTCCAACGTTGCTCTTGAAAATCTCGTGTTCCGATCTCATCAGGGCTTCAAGGCTTAACTTCAAAATCGTGTTTAATCCGTCTTCTTTTTGTAGAATATCTTCCAATATTTTACTAACTTTCGGCTGTGTAAAGTGCATGATAATCTTTAATTTTTTGGTTTACAGTTCAAAAATCAAAGATAGAAAAAATGCGCTTTACACACTTTTTAAGACAGTATCAACTATAAAAACAAAACAGACTTATGAAAAAGAGAAAACATGTTTACGGGATGGTTGTACTGCTACTTACAGCCATACTCTTCCATGGCTGCCCCCCCGAGGAGATAGAGGTACCGGAGGAGGAAAAGAGGGCAGAGATACTCAATGAGAAGCTAGAGACAGCGGTCACTTTGGAGGCGGTAGCAACGCTCAAAAAGTTCGGCATGCCCATCCACGACGGCGTTCAACCGCCCAACATCGAGGGATCCTACCTGGCGGACGACATCACACTGAAGGTGTGCAAAAACTTCGAGGACTGTAGCCCTGTCGGCACCAAGTACGTCCGTGAGAAGTGGACGCTTAAGAACCAGGACAACGAGCGCTTCTCGGTGAACCTGCTGGTGGAGAACGAGGATGATGACATGCCCGACTCCTACAACATGATCATCAGCGGCGAAGGAAACAAGTTCACCCTTTACAACGGTAAAACCGGGTTGTCAAGTGAGGGCAACGCCTACCGGATAATCGACGTCTACTCCGGAACGATGACGGAGAATGGACTCACCAACGTGCATTTCGCCACGCTCTGGATCGAGGAGGGCTTCCAAGACGCGGCGATGATATACCACGAGCAGGACGGCATGGCCAAAAAGTTCGACGGCCCGCTCGAACCTGAAAAGCCGGAGCCTGAAGTGGGCGAGAAGGCGGGGAGCGTGAAGCTGCCCCAGGGTGCCAAGGTGAACTTCGAGAAATACAGCGTGGTCTCCTTCTCCGATAAGCAGAAGATGACCAAGAAGGGCGACTTCGTGGTGGGTATCGACGAGTCGGAACAACTGCAGCAGACGGTGTTCATGGCGGATGATAATAACAAGGTGCTAATGCTCGCCTACCTGAACGTGGGCGAGGAGGAGATAGAGCTAAGCGCCGAGAGCAGCGCCATTGGCATGTTCATGATGATCACCGGCGCCCGTTCGCAACTGGACAAGGAGCAGTGGACCCGAGCGGAAGAGCTGCTGAAAAAAACGCCCAAGTTCGCCCCGGTGCTGGCCGAGGTGGAACGGTTGATCAAGGAGGAGGCCGATCTACTCTCCGAAGATAACACGCGGCTGATATCACTGTATGGCGAGCTGTTCGAATCGATGATAGTTACGCCAGAGGGGGCAACCACTAAAGATACGCGGGCAACACAAGAGACTTCAGGGACGACTTCACAACCGTTCACCCAAACACCCCCACGAGAGGTAACTCGATCGACCCCGGTGGGGACACACCAACCGCTCACCCAATCGACCTTACAAGGGGTTAGTCAATCAGTACCCCAAACCCGGGCCGATGACGATAAAAAAGACGTCTCTATGCCGCCCTTGGTGATTACCAACGAGGGAAGCAGCATCATCATCGGCAGCAACGGTACGGGACCCGCCTATCGCATCATCATAGAGGAAGAAAAAGAGAATGGCCAACGCCTAGAGGTATTACGAGAGGACCTGGGTGTCTCCAAGGCGGCAAACTTCGGTATAACCGATATCCTCCTATTGAAGGCGGGCTTGTGCCAGCCACCGGAGGAAGTGAAGTACACCATGAAAACCAACACCAACTACTATATATCGGCCAATTCGGGCCTGGGCGAGTGGACATCTGGCTCTTTCCTAAACATTGTGGCGCCCACGCTCTACCTGGCCGACGGCCTGGGATGGCCAGTGGGAACGGCGTGCGTGAAGGCGTTCGCCGAGCAGAGCTACGGCTACATTAAGTACATTTTCGACTTGTATAAGGCCAAAGGTATCGGAGAGGCCATGAAGGCGTTCGCCGACCGAATGATAGGGCTTTTAGGAAGCGGGACAATGGTCGAGTGCGAGCTTGGCAAGGGAGTTGGCGAGCTGGGATCGAAAGCGGCGAAGTTCGTGCTTAACGGCATGGACTTCCTGGGTAAGGCCGACGCTTACACTTCCCTATTCGGGCATTTTGTCTTCTGGTTCGAGAACGAGTCCATCATTGACTTCTGTCGTTCCACCGACGGGATGGACCTGAACGAGTGTGGTGTACCATACCTCACGGTTACTACTCCCCTATCGATAGGTACCAGGGTACGCCTCAAATGCGATCGTCACGCCTGTGTATACCCCGCCTGGATCGACCTCAACGGCAACGACAAGAAGGACCCGGGCGAAGAGCTGGAGGATGGCTACAACGAGCTTAACATCCGATCAGTGGAAATGAAGATTCACGGTGACTTCGCCGGGTTGTATTTCGAGGAGATGGAGCTGACGACTCTACAGCTCAATCCAAATAGCGAGGTGACATTGATCTCCACCGACAAGCTCAAGATATTCCTGGGCGGGGAGTGCGAACAGCTCAAGTCGCTTTTCACCGGGAAAAACCTCGAGAAAGTAGACGTGCGAAAGTGCAAGGGTCTTAAAACCTTTCAAACGAGGAGCAAGCTCACGGAGCTGGACCTGACCGGTTGCGAGGCACTGGAAAAGTTGGACTGCTATAAAAACGAGCTCCACACGCTAGACCTGCAGGGGTTGAAGGCACTTAAAGAGGTGGATTGCTACAGCAATCGCTTAACGAAGGTCCAAGTGGGCGATAACGACTCGCTGGTGAAGGTCGACCTGCGACACAACCGCCTCGACTCGATGAACATCGCCGGGATCGTGAAGAACCTGCCAAAACGGGCAAAGAAAGACGGGGCCATCATCAAGCTGGACGGCAACACCGCTATCCCCTCGGGCAACGACTACACGTCGGCCAACCTTAAGAACTGGAAGATGACTCCCGCGGCGGGCAAGATTACCTTCACCACCTCCAAGCAGGCCGGCAGCACGATACGGCTCAAGGTGACCGCGCAGGAGACCAACCCCGACGATGTATGGGTGGACCTCAACGGCAACGGTGAGTTGGACGAAGGGGAAAGCTTTTCGGCGTACGGCACCGCCCAGGAGTTCAAGGTAGCCCGCGATACCGTGACCATCTACGGGGGATTGCTGAAGGTGGACTGCAGCAACAACGAGATTACCTGGCTGGAGGTAAACGGGTGTCCCACCCTACAGGAGCTAAGGTGCAACAAGAACCGGATCGAAACGTTATCTATCCATATATACATAGAGAAGCTTAAGCTGTTGGATTGCAGTGATAACCTGCTGAAAGACCTCTACGTTAGCTCCTCCGAGCTTACCGAGGTACATTGCAAGAACAACCCCCTAACCGAGTTGGAAATCACGGGACGTAAAAAGCTGCAGGTGTTGGACTTGACCAACTGCGCCAGCCTGACCATGCTGAAGTGTAGCGAGAACAACCTGAAGACGCTTACCTTGACCGGCTGTAACGCCCTTAAGACGCTGAACTGTTATAACAACTCGCTCACCGCTCTCAACGTGAGCGGCAAGACTAATCTCTCCAAGCTGGATTGCCGTAATAACCTGCTCGACGCAAGCGCCATCACAAAGGTAATCACCGACCTGCCACAACGCGCCGAGGGCGATAAAGCCTTCGCTAATTTCGAGGGGAACCAGGCAGTGCCCACGGCACAAGATGCCAAAACGGCCAAGACCAAGAACTGGACCATCATACCCATGCCGGAAGGAGAGGGGCCAGATAACCCAGATGACCCCGACAATCCCCTTCCCAATGAGGACGTCATAGTTTTCACCATAGACAAATTAGATGGCACGGTAGTTTTGATAAATTCTTTACCGGGTACGGAAAAGAACATTTGGATAGACTGGAACGACAGCGGTATACAAGATGTAGGGGAAGGGCTATTCTTTAATAGTGTAGGAACGTACCCTTATCACTGGATGATGGCTGGAATACCTTCCGTTAAATCGTTAAAAATTCACGGTGCCAGCTTTATTACCGGTCTTATGATCATGGTCGAGAAGGGGGTAAACATCGTATCGATTGACATCCGAAAAGGCATGGCGTTAAGGGAATTTGCGCACGTGGGCTCGCTTGAGACGCTTCACGTTAAAGGGAACACGGTACTGCAAGATATCACTGTCCATAACAGCCAGCTCACATCACTTGATTTAACCGGATGCACGGCGTTAAGAAGTGTGTCCGTTTCTAACAATGGTGGTCTAACGTCACTTAATCTAACAGGATGCACGGCACTGGAAAGCCTTAGGGTTACGGACAACAACCTACTGACATCGATTAAACTAACCGATTGCAAAGCGCTGAACGTTTTCGACATTGACAAAATCAACGAGATGGTATCGCTCGATTTAACCGACTGCGCGGCGTTATCAAAACTCAATTGTTCACATTGCAAAATAGACTATCTGAACGCGAGTGGCTTAAAAAAATTAGAGACAATTACATTTTATCATTACGATGACACCGCTCCTGTTCAAAACAGCATAGGTGTGTTCAACCTGTCCAATTGTACGTCGTTAGAAAATATCTTCTTTGATGACATCCAACTTGCCTCTTTAGATGTTTCAGGTTGCACGGCCTTGAAATACCTCGATATACGTAATAATTATTTAACTGACCTGGATCTTTCCACATGCAATCAACTAGAATCGCTCCTTTGTGGCGATAATGAACTGAATAGCCTGGATCTTTCCACATGCAATCAACTATCAGTTCTCGGTTGTGGCCATAATGAACTGACCAGCTTGGATCTTTCCAACTGCCCGAAGTTAGAGTATGTATCCTGTGATAGTAATAGGATATCTAGCCTAAAACTTTCCGGGTACAAGACGCTGAAATGGTTGTCTTGTGAAGATAATAAACTAACCAGCCTGAATCTTTCAGAATACACGGCATTGGAAAAGGTGTTTTGTGTCAATAATCAACTGACCTCGTTGTTGGTTTCCGGTAACGACAGGGAAGAGTTTGATATTGCATGCTGGTCCAACAGGATACATGGAAATGGCATGGAGGCGCTGATCAACAGTTTGCCAGATGTTAAAGAAGGTGTCCTGGGAATCATCGATTTATCGGATTCAAACGAAGCAAACGTTTGTACCAAGAAACAGGTG
The DNA here is from genome assembly GCA_012838585.1 of Bacteroidales bacterium. Classification (GTDB taxonomy): domain Bacteria; phylum Bacteroidota; class Bacteroidia; order Bacteroidales; family Dysgonomonadaceae; genus Proteiniphilum. Next base: position 24,370 of record DUPB01000063.1, on the reverse strand, counting down.
CAAACGGCAAAAAGTAAAGGGTGGAGAGTAATTGACGAAAAGCAAAATGACTATCCGGGAAGTTAGCAGGGAAAAAGGCAGTTAGATTGCTTTAAACGGCAACGGCATAAATAACACCCTCACTTGGTCACGACTGTTCTTTAATAGTTTTATCTTTTTTTAAAGAAATCATCGATCATGAAATAAATTTGTTGTTATTTTTGTAAGGTATTCGTGATACGTTTCGCTTAATTTAGTAACTTTATGGCCTGTAATCATAGCGGAATTATTAGCAATCGCTTATGTGTCATAGTTTTAAAATTACTATTTTTCGCTATACCCGTAATGTTCAAGTGATTTTTTTATATCGAATTCACGTTAACTAACATGAAATAAAACCTGAATAACTAACACTTAAAAAGAGAAAATGATGAAGACTACAAAAAACGTTTTTCAACTGTTTATAGCACTCTTCTTGGGCATGGTGCTATCTGTTTCTTGCGATCCTATTGACCCGGACAATCCCCTTGATCCGGACGATCCTAATAAACCGGGCAACTCAACGGTTATGACCTTTATAGGTACGGCCGGAGCAGATCCAAATGGTGATGCAGGTCAATATACGCAAACTCCCTGCTTTATAACCTGGGAAAAAGGTAAACAACCCACTATAGAGCTTATAGAGGGAATAATATTAGGATATGGCGATCATCCCAACAAATCGGGACAAGCTGGAAAGTATATGCTGGTTTACTCCAATAAGGAGTCGGTAAGATTTGATTACCATAAAAAAGGTACCTGGACCGGTGGAACTGTTCCTTTTCTTATCGACCTTGAGACACTTGAATGGACATACTTGCCACATATTACAGGTAATAAATCGGAAAGGCTTTATATTGCTTTTGGAGATTTCTTTGTTACGCCTGATGGCAAGAAGGTCTTTTATGCATTTAGTCGTTGTTTTGCCAATAGCGAGGGGGGGCCTGAAGATAATAATGCACAAGATGGAATAGTGGTGTATGATGTAGATTCAAAAGAGACAGCGGAGGTAAACTTGCAAGGGCTTTTGGATGCTGTAGAATTCAAGCCCACCTATAAAGATCCGTATGGTATGGACAAGCCATATGGTTGGTATTTATCGATTAACTGTATAACTCCGGATAGCAAAACATTGATAGGAACTATCAGATACCATCTTGCTTATGCTGGATTTGGCGGCTGGCAGGGTGGAAGTACAAAACTATTCCGTTATGATATTCCAACAGACAAGTTCGATCTGATAGTAGGTGACAGCGAAGGAACGCCATCCTTTATATCTATATTGAATGATAATGAAACTCTTTACTTCTGTAATTTTGGCTATGGCTTCAGTCATAACTTTAAGTACAATCTCAAGACCAGAAAAGTAACAAGCCTGTCAAAGGAATATGGTGGAATGACCAGTTTAGCTATTAAAAACCATATGAGAATTGGTAATGACGGTAATTTACAGGGTGGAACAAGTAATAATAACTTTTACTACAAAGATAATGGTAATAAGGTGGAAGTTGTTGAATTTAAAAATCTTCCATATTGGCATCAAAACAGCTTGCAATTGAATAAATCGAGAACAAAAGTATACGCTCTTATCACAACTAAGAAGGAAAATTATTATGTTGAGTTGCAAAGTATCGATGCCGAAGCTCCTGTAGATACTCTGTTTACACTTCCAAGCAATGTGGGCAACCTAATGCAGATATGGTGAGGAAGCCCGTACCAAAGCCGACAAGCAAAGTGTCTACACGATAGGCAACTCCACGGGCCATTACCCCATCCCACTAGGGGATGACCCGGTAAAACGCGAACGAGCCCGCTCCCATCGTGGGGGGCGGGCTCGTTGTACGCTTAGCTATTTGCAGTGGGTAAGCCTAATGGACGGGCTATGGCCACGCGTTCAATCTGGCTAATAAGGGCAATTACTTGTACAACACCTTATTTGTAATATGTCACCCTATCCGCACGCGATCCATCAACCGGGTCAATTACTTATACAACGCCTTGTCAACCTTCTCCTTGGAGAGCTTCTTGGTGCAGAGGTACCAGTCGTGGCAATGCATATCCTTGTCGTCACCCTTCATGCGCTTCTTGGCCACGCCGCAAGAACCGGCGGGAGGAACGATCACGTCGTCACCTGGCTCCCAGTCGGCGGGGAGGGCAACACCAAACTCGTCGGACACTTGTAGCCCCTTCAGCACGCGCAACAGTTCATCGAAGTTGCGGCCCATGGAGCCGGGGTAGTAGATGATGGTGCGGATGATGTTCTCGGGATCGATGAAGAAGACCGCGCGTACGGCCTTGGTATCGCTCTCTCCCGGCTGGATCATACCGTACTTGTTGGCCACCTCCATCTTGATGTCTTCGATAAGAGGGAAGGTCACCTCCACGTTCTTCATCCCTTTATACTCCAGGGTCTGGATGTTGCGCAACCAGGCGATATGGCTGAAAAGCCCGTCGACCGAAAGGCCAATAAGCTGGCAGTTGAGCGCCTCGAACTCCTTCTGGCGGGTAGCGAACGTCATGAACTCCGTGGTACAGACAGGGGTAAAGTCGGCCGGGTGGCTGAACAAAATCTTCCACTTACCGCTGTAATCCTCCGGGAAGTTGATCTCGCCCTGCGTGGTCACGGCGCGGAAAGCCGGTGCCTTCTCGCCAATACGGGGCATGGTGTACTCCTTCTCTTTGCAATCGACGTTGCCTTGCTTGTTGTCTAAATCCTTGCTCATTGTTGTTACTGTTTTAATGTTAAATGATTATTTTTCTTTGTCTCTTTTACCATTGGCTCCTTTAAAAGGAGAGCTTTCAACTACGAGGATATTTCCCAGGAAACCCTTTTCTTGATTAGATTCATCCTTAATGGGCTCCTCCCTTGATAAAATCAGTTCCTCATCATTGACAATGCAAATATAACCCAATTAACCTATAGAAAAAAATGATATAATAATTTTCAATATAGGATAAATTTATGCTATAACCGTATCAGAGAACAGATACGTTATTGCTACCACTTCCCGGTAAGCCAAACAGGCTGCCTTGTATTACCCGTTTTAATTACCCCCGTTTGTTCTTGCCGCCGTGCATTGAGATAAAAGTTGAAAAAACAGCGCTTAACCCTCTCCTTTCACTTAATATCTCTTTCAGTTCTTTGCCCCTTCGTCGCGATACCGGCAGCTCAGTATTGTCGGTAAGGGTAATTGTAAGCGTCTGGTGGTTGTATCGCTTCACGTACTCCCTGTTAAGCAAAATGCGGTTGCTGAGCGGGATAAAGTCGTGTTCAAGCATGAGGAGGTCCTTGTAATACCCTAAATTCCTATTCACCGTGATGGTTTCTCCACTTTTCAGGTACACTTTCGATACCACGCCATCGGCCTCCAGGTATTTTAGCTCATCAACGGGTATCATTTGCAATATTCCACTATGTAGGTGAAACGCTATTTTGTTGGATTTCACCGCGGGCCGCTCGTCCATCCGCTGTAACAGCAACTTAATCTGGTGGCTGAGATCCTGAGTTTCACGTTTACCCAGCGCCCTGTTCACCGCCACCACGAGCTCACCGTCATCCAATGGCTTATACAAAAAGTCGATGGCCGAAAACTTGATAGCCCTCAACACGTGCTCCTTGTCGCTTTCACCGGTAATAAAAATGATTTCGAAGTCGATAGCCCCCCTATCCGACAACCGTTTCAACAAATCGAAACTGGTGCCGGTCTGCATCTGGATATCGAGAAAAACGATGTCGTAACGGTAGCTTTCGATGAACTCTTCGGCCTCGCTTAAGGTTAGTGCCTGGTCGATTTTCGCGATGGCAGGGCAAAGCATCGAAACTCGCTGATAAATATAGTCGGAGGTCTCTTTTACATCCTCCACGATAAGCGCGCTGTATTTCTCCATAACGTGTTCATTTTGAATGGTAATGATAACGATTGTGCCCGAAACAGCCCAGGGGGTTCTTCAACGTCCTCCGTTAATGTTGAATGGTGATGATAACAACTGTGCCTCCCGACTCGGGGTCTTCGAAATCGATGTTTATGGTATAATTGAGCTCGTTAAGCAGCTGTACACGCTGCATGATCAACTGCAGGCCCCTCGATTTGTGTGGCTTAAGGGATTTTTCCCTGATTTGAGCCGACCGTTCCCGTCCAATGCCATCGTCCATGATTTTACAAACCAGCGCGGGACCATCCTGCTCAAACCTAACAGTGACGTTCCCCGCCCCCTCTTTGGGCAGGATGCCATGTTTGATGGCGTTTTCCACGAATGGCTGCAAGAGCATCGGTGGAATGGAGCAATCCAATAGCGAATCGGACTCCAACTCAACCTCGAATGTAATTTTCCCGTCGGGGTACTTCATTTTCTCCAACTCCACGTACGTCTTCAGCATATCAATCTCCTCGTTGATGCTGTTTTCATTGTCTAAAATCGACCGCCCAAGCAACATCGACGACTTAATAGATGATTCCATGTAGGCGCGAATCAAACGGGAGAACTTCATCAAGTAATCGTTGGCAATTTCAGGCTTTTTTTGACCGATAAGGCTTTGAATGGACGACAAAAAGTTAAAAATGAAGTGCGGGCTTAATTGCGCTTGCAGGGTGGCCACCTCCAAGAGTTTTATGTGTCGTTCACGCGCCTGAACTGCCATTCGGTTTTTATAATTCCGCCATATAAAGAACGCCACGATAAGCGTCAGCAGGGCGAAAGCGAAAAAGGCATACTTGAAGAAATCGGGTTCTTTAAAGAAAGGCAGGTCGATAATGATCTCCACCGAACTCTCTTTCTCTTCGTAGGGTGCGAGCTTATCCCCATTTTTAGCGACGACACGAAAAGTGTACTTTCCAGAACCTAAGCCCGAGTAATGTGCGCTACCGGCTTGTGTCCACTCGTTCCAATCCTTCTCTTTTCCCTCCAGCTTGTACTTGAAAACAGCATAGGTGGGCAACCCGAACCCCACTGTCTCGTAATGAATCGTCAGCCTGTTATTGCCCTTTCCGGCATAAAATGGCTGAAGTCCAACCTGCTCCTCATCGCTCAACCCGGTTTCGTTGATGGAAGTTACAAACAGGTTAAAGTAATCTGGCGTAAACGATATCCCCTTGTAATACAACTCACTGGTGGTGGTGGACGAAGGGATGAACACCCTATCGCCATCCAGAAGGAACCCGTTTTGCGCCACCTCTTCACTGAAAAACCCGTTGCGGTGATTGAACATTTTAAATTCAATCGTTCCATCCCGATAAAACTTGTCTAACCTCATCGCGAATACCTCACGCGATGTTCCGACCAGCAACAGCGTGGAGTCGGGAGAGATAAGGCTAAGAATTTTCGTGTTGAAGTAATCTTTCCCGACACGCGTGAAACTATCTTTTTGCCCGTTGTAAAGCCAAAGCTCAGAGTTTCCACCCATCCATACGTTACCTTCGCGGTCTTTTGCCATCGAAATCAACTGTTGGTTAGGGTATACGTCGTAATGCAACTTCGACACGTGCTTCAGTTGCTTGCTCGCCTTGTCGAAAAGCACCAATCCCGAGCGGTTCCCAATCCAGACATTGCCGTTGGATGTGAACTCCAGGGCCGACGGGTAAAAGGAAAGAATTTCACCCGTGCTGTCCGTGAAAGCCTCAATTTTCTCGTCTCCATCAATGAAACCGATGCCAAGACCATGGCCAAATAGAATCTTATCTTCGTACGGGGCGTATCTTGATATCATCGAAATGCCGATGTCAAAACATTTCGCTTTCTTGTAGTCATATTTTACCAACCCAAAATGCGTGGGAAAATAGAGGTTCCCTTGCCTGTCCATCGACGAACCGTAATAGAAATCCTTATTATACGTGCCACCCGCTCCCTTCACCATGATCTCCCGCTTTTCTTGCCTGGCCAGATCCAACCGGAACAACCCGACCTTGTATTGCCCGCCATAATAGTTACCATCCTTACCCCGTATCATCGTCCAAAAATTGTTCATGAACGTGCGCGGGTAGGCGCGGAACGACTTGTTGTTCAATTGATATAATCCATTGTCGGTTCCCAGCCAACAGTTGTCGTCTTTGTCTATGATAAAGGGATAGACCTCTTCCTCGAACGGTAACTCAATGGGTTGCACACTGTTTGTCGCGCTATCAAGCAACAGGTATTGCCTTATATTAAACTTGTATAACAGATGCTGTCGGACGGGAAGCTTGTGAATCTCAACGTCGTGAATACGCGTATCATCCTTGTACCGTAATAACACTTCCCGGCTTTCGGGATCGATGTAGATATTCTCCGTTGCCGAGAGGAGGAGGTGGTAATAGATATAGCCGTTTGAAAACGAAGAAACCGTTACTTTCGAATCAAATGCAGACAATTCTTTTATCTCTCTGTCCTTTAGAGCATAAACCCTATTTGTCGAGGTGGAAAACAAAAGGCGGTCGTTTTCACGATCATACGTGATGCCCGTGAATGTTCCTTCAAAGCCGATGCCGCTTTGTAGGGTCTGGTAGAGCGTGTCTGCCCTAAACTCTTTCATTTCGCTGTTCGTGTAGACCCAATAGCTATCCCTGCCCGTGATAAGATGCATCTGTTCGTTAAGCGAGGCCACATGTTTCATTGTTCCTCTTTCTTGCTTGTATACATTATAGAGCGTTATGAAATAGAGCTCCCCGTCCAAGGTTTCTCCTATCCCGTATATATATTCGTTGTGAAGAAACTGTTGGAAAGTGGAACCGTTAAATTTTGCCAAACCCCCTTTCGTGCCTACCCAAATATACCCTTTACTATCCTGGTACAACCTCTGCACCTGTATCTGTGGCAAACCATTGTGCGTGTTGTAGTTAATGAAAGGCAAATGCTGTGCACCCGCCTTATAAGGTAGAAAGGCGAGACAAACAAGGCAAGTTAGCCAAGTGAGCCAAACGAGGCACACCTGTTTATCGTGGGCAGGCATTTCAACCACTGTTCGTTACCGTGAAAACAAGCACGCTATAAAATTAATAATTAAACGGCAGTTATCATCAAAATATTTTCATTTAATTCTGACCAGTTATTTCCTCAATCAACCAGTGGTTACGTAAATCGTACCAGTCATTAAAAAAAGGAGGTGACTATCCTCAGTTTTGATTAGCTTTGTTAGTAAATCAAACAGACCGGACATGAAAAAATTCAGTTACCTTGTCTTAGCGGTATCCATCCTGCTGCTTACCGCCTGTCCCGGGGAGGTCATTGACCCCGATGACCCCAAAGACCCCAAGGAGGCCCTTTTGAAACAGAAGATAGAGGCCTTGGTTTCACCCGACCTGATGAAAGCCATCAAGGGAATGGGCATGCCCATTCACGACGGCACAAACCCGCCCAATATCGAGGGAAAATACCTGGCAGATGACCAGACGATGAAAAAAACGAACTTGGAAGAGGACGACCCTCCCGGGACGAAGTACGAGGACGAGGTGCTAACCATCAGCGGGCAAAACAACGACAACTTCACCGTGACGCTGAAATCGGAAACCGCCTCCTATTCACAAACCTTTTCGATGGTCATCAGTGGCAACGGCGATAGGTTCACCCTGTACGCGCCGATCGACATTCCCATTGACGACAACACCCGGGTAAAAGCCGTCTTGCTCTACTCCGGCAAGATAAAAGAAGGGGAACTGCACGATCTCTACAGCGGCACGTTCATCAGCGACAAGGCATATTTTGGATTGGGGCAGGTTTTTTACGAGGCCGACGGGGTGGCGAAGAAAACCGACGGGAATACAAGCGAAGTAATCGAAGCGACAGGTGAAACGGCGACAGGAAGCTACAAGGGAAAAGATATGGTAATGAAATTCCGCTCTAACCTTCAAATTTCTATAAAGGCGGCAAAAAACCAGGATGCTCCCCATGAGGAAATCACCATTACCGAACGCGAGGAGATGGAGATGTTCAATTTGGGGAAACATATTATACTCGATTTCTCGAAAATGAGATCGGCTTACACTATAGACGTGGAAACGGTGGTTGACAAAGGCCTTAACGCGGAAGAGGATATCGATTGCAGCCTATTCACGACCGACCGGCAAGCTGTTGAAGCGGCAAAAGGGCGAATTTACAAGAAGGTTGATTTTTCCTACAACAAGACAACGGGGAAACTAACCCTCTCTTTACAAGCCAATGCCCCTTTTAACCCCACGAGATCGGGCACGACGCCAGAAAGTGGCAAGTACGGTTACCTCGCCATTTCCCTGACTCCCGATTATAATTTCGAAACGGAAACTGTTACCATGAAGGCGCCCTACATGGAGCAGGCAGGCAGCACCTGTTGGGCAGCTTGCGCCGTGATGTTCGTGCGGTCGTACAAGGATTTGCCTGCCGATCAAGACAATAGCCTGTTCAGGCTCGTGAAAGAGATTGGACACTCCACGCTTGACGAAGGGTGGAATACAAACTTCATCACCTTTTCGAGTTATGATACCGGAAGTATCGTAAAAGCCATACAAGAAAGGATTGGCGGGGGTATTACCATCTCCTCGTCATCGTTCCGCAGGACAAAAAGCGCGGCGACCGAAATGGTAAAGCTTCTCCGTAAAAAACACCCGGTAATCCTTAATCACGGGACGCACGTGCTGTACGTTATCGGGTACCGAAAAGGAGAAAACGCCAGTACCACTTCATTCCTGGTCCACGACCCGCAAGGGATGACCGGCGACATGTACAAATGGATAGTGTGGGATCAATACTTGAAGCAGGTGAATTTTAACGAGGCTTGGTTTCGGGGCGATGCCATTTACATTCTTTATGCCGATAAACCCATGTTAGATAATCCTGTACTGCAAACTATGGCCATACCGGCAGCAGATACCCAAAATAAAATGTCTCCCGATGGCACCAACTTAACGTTCACGATGCAAGCCTACGGGAAAGGACGTAAGGTATTCCCGAAATACGATCAAAAAGAGTTCACGGGAATCGGCTGGGGAAAATTAGGGTATGACGCGGAAAACACCAAGAACGACACCCTTTACTCGCCCACGAAATTAAACGTGGAAATGAAAGTGTATAATGCCGACGATAAGGCAACATCCATGCTGCTAAGCATGGACCTCGGCGGCGGCGCGTTTAAACACTATTCTGCTGAATTTACTTGTCCGGCCAAAGGGTTTTACACGGTAAAGGGAAGCGATTTTAAAGACACGTCAGCCAAGCAGTTTGACCCTTCGTTGGTCGATTTTTTCAAAGTACCCGGCGACAAAAACCTTCGCTTGGAGTTTGCACTGAAAAACGTTTGGGGAAAGGGGAACATTGAAGAGTTCGATTATCATGGGCTGGTAGTTAAAACTGTAAAATCTATCTCCCTTACCACCGCCAAGGCCGTAGGGGAAACCATAGAGTTATCTATAGCTACATCCGTTCACAATGATACGTGGATAGACCTAAACAACAATGGCCAAAGAGACGAGGGAGAAAACATTAGAGACGGAAAACCATATACCTTAGGCGCGCAAACCATCCGGATTTACGGTCCGGTAACTGCCCTGACTTGCCAAAACAACCAACTCACCTCGTTAGATGCAAGCAGTTGCAACACGTTAAAAAGGTTACACTGTCAAAACAACCTACTTACCTCGTCAACGTTAAACGTGAGCGGGTGCACGGCATTGGAGGGTTTACACTGCAGCGACAACCAGCTTACCTCGCTAAATGTAAGCGGATACACCGCTTTGGATTATTTAAACTGCGCGAACAACCAGCTTACCTCGTTAAACGTGAGCGGATGTACGGCACTGAGTCATTTTTTCTGCAACGACAATCAGCTCTCCTCGTTAAACGTGAGTGGGTTGATATCATTACGACATTTCTCCTTCTATAACAACCCGCTCGTTTCGTTAGATGCAAGTGGTTGTACAGGGTTAGCAACCGTTAGATATTCCCAAGGAAAGCTTACCTCGTTAAACGTGAGCGGGTGCACGGCATTGAAATGGTTATACTGCGATCGGAACCAACTCGCCTCGTTAAACGTGAGCGGGTGCACGGCATTACAAGAATTAGACTGCTCCAACAACCTGCTCACCTCGCTAAATGTAAACGAGTTCACGGCATTAAAAAAATTATACTGTGACAACAACAACATGTGTGAGGTAAGACCCGCTATTTTTGACAGCATTACGTATCTCTCGTATGATATTCGATACAGATACCAGTGGGATTCTAAACAACAGAAATATGTCGTAAAAGAAGACCGCGGCAAAGGATATTGGTACGCCCACGAGCCGGAAGGCGGGTGTCATCGTCCCAATCCGTGCAACAATTAATAGACACATCTTTGAGAGTTTTTAATTTGAGAAGTTTTAAACCGTGACAAAGGTTTTCAAACTCAAGTAGCGGTGTACAGGTATTTGAATTAAAAAACAGGGGCAAGGATGAGGCGAAAAAGAAAAAAAAGAATAATTTTGTAGCAAGGCTTATAGAGAATTTAGATTAGAGACACGCTAAATATATCCTACCTATGAAAAAGTTTAACTACCTTTCGTTGGCGGTATCTATTCTGTTGCTTACCTCCTGTCCCGGGGAGGTGATTGTTGACCCCGATGATCCCAAAGAGCCAAAGGAGGCCCTTTTAAAACAGAAGATTGAGGCCTTGGTCTCACCAGACCTGATGAAAGCCATCAAGGGACTGGGCATGCCCATCCACGACGGCACAAACCCGCCCAATATCGAGGGAAAATACCTGGCCGACGACCAGACCATGAAAAAATCGAACTTCGAAGAGGATGACCCACCCGGGACGAAGTACGAGGACGAGGTATTGACCATCAGCGGGCAAAACAACGACAACTTCAGCGTGACGCTGAAATCGGAAACCGACACCTATACACAAACCTTCTCGATGATCATCAGCGGCAGCGGCGACAGGTTTACCCTCTACGCGCCAATGGACATTCAACTGGATGACAACACCCGGGTAAAAGCGGTGCTACTCTACTCCGGCAAGATGAAAGAGGGCGAACTGCACGATCTTTACAGTGGCACGTTCATCAGCGACAAGTCATACTTTGGATTGGGGCAGATTTTTTACGAGGCCGATGGGGTGGCGAAGAAAACCGACGGGAATACAAGCGAAGTAATCGAAGCGACAGGTGAAACGGCGACAGGAAGCTACAAGGGGAAAGATATGGTATTGAAATTCCCTTCTAACCTTCAAATCTCCATAAAGGCGGCAAAAAACAAGGATGCCCCTCACGAGGAGATTAGCATCACCGAACGTGAAGAGATGGAGATGTTCAATTTGGGGAAACAGATCATCCTCGATTTCTCGAAAATGACGTCAGCTTACACCATCGACGTGGAAACGGTGGTGGATAAAGGGCTCAACGCGGAAGAAGATATCGATTGCAGCCTGTTCACGACAGACCGGCAAGCGGTTGAAGCGGCAAATGGGCGAATTTACAAGAAGGTCGATTTTACCTACGACAAAGCAACGGGGAAACTAACCCTCTCTTTACAAGCCAATGCACCTTTTACCCCCACTAAATCGGGCACCTCATCGCAAGGTGGCAAGTACGGTTACCTCGCCATCGCCACAACTCCCGATTATAATTTCGAAACGGAAACCGTTACCATGAAGGCACCCTACGTGGAACAAGTAAGCGAAACCTGCTGGGCCGCCTGCGCGATGATGTTCGTGCGCTCGTACAAGAATTTGGATCCTAAACAAGACAACAGCCTATTCAAGCTGGTGAAAGAGGTCGGGCACACGACGCTTGACGAGGGATGGGGCACCAACTTCATCACCTTCTGGAGTTACGACACCAAAAGTATCGTCAAAGCCATACGGGAAAGGATTGGCGGGGATGTTAATATCTCCTGTTCATCGTTCCGCAGGACGAAAAGCGCGGCAGTCGAAATGGTAAAGCTTCTCCGTAAAAGGCACCCGGTAATCCTTAATCACGGGACGCACGTGCTGTACGTTATCGGGTACCGAAAAGGAGAAAACGCCGGTGCCACTTCATTCTTGGTTCACGACCCGCAAGGGATGACTGGCGACATATACAAATGGATAGTATGGGACCAATACCTGAAGCAGGTGAAATTTAACGAGGCTTGGGTACAGGGCGATGCTATTTACATTATTTATGCCGATAAGCCCATGTTGGCCAACCCCGTACTGCAAACCATGGCAATACCGGCGGCAGACACCCAAAACAAAATGTGTCCCACGGGTGCTGACTTGACCTTCACGATGAAGGCCTACGGAAAAGGGCGTAAGGTTTTCCCGAAATACGATCACGAAGAATTCACGGGAATAGGTTGGGGAAAATCCGGGTATGGCGAACAAAACGCAGACAACGACACCCTTTACTCGCCCACGCAATTAAACGTGGAGATGAGGGTGTATAACGCCGACGACAATCCGTCATCCATGCAGCTCGATATGGATATTGGCGGCGGAACGTTTAAGTATTATTCTGCTTCATTCACCTGTCCTGCCAAAGGGGTGTACACGGTAAAGGGGAGCCATTTTGAAGACTCGTCCGGGAAGCAGTTTGACCCTTCGTTATCCGATTTTTTCAAAGTACCCGGCGATAAAGACCTCTATTTGGAATTCTCACTGAGAAACGTTTGGGGGGATGAAAATATTGAAGAGTTTGATTATTATGGATTGGTGACGAAATCGCAACCCGGGAAAGGGATTGTCCTTACCACAGCCAAAACCGTGGGAGAAACCATAGAGTTACAGATAATTACATCCGATCTCTCTCAGGCGTGGATAGACCTAAACAACAACGGCAAAAAAGACGCGGGAGAGGAGACGTCAGGTAGCAAAAAAACTTACACCTTGGGTGCCCAAACCATTCGGATTCACGGTGCAGTAGCTTATTTGTATTGCGCTAACAATCAGCTCACCTCGTTAGACGCGAGCGATTGTACAACATTGGGAGTTTTATGGTGTAACGACAATCAACTTACCTCGTTAAATGTAAATGGATGTACGGCGCTGGAATCTTTAAGGTGCGATAATAACCGGTTTACATCGTTAGACGTGAGCGGGTGTACGGCTTTGAAAGAATTATCCTACTGCGAGCAGAACCAGCTCACCTCCTTAAACGTAAGTGGATGTACGGCATTGCAAAGCTTATCCTGCCACAGAAACCAAATCAGCTCCTTAAACGTAAGCGGGTGTACGGCATTGCAAAGCTTATCCTGCCACAATAACAAAATCACCTCGTTAGATGTAAGCGGGTTCAAGGCATTGCAAAATTTATCCTGCTACAATAACCAGATCACCTCGTTAGACGTGAGCGGGTTCAAGGCATTGCAAAGGTTATCCTGCTACAATAACCAGCTCACCTCGTTAAACGTGAACGGGTGTACCGCGTTGAAAGACTTATCCTGCTCAAGTAATCGACTCACCTCACTAAACGTGAGCGGATGTACCGCCTTACAAGAATTATACTGCAACGGGAACCAGCTCACCTCGTTAAGTGTACAAAACTGCACGAAGTTAAACTCTCTTTATTGTGGTGAAAACAAACTTACCTCCTTAAATGTAAGCGGGTTGAAGTTGCTGGAGTTACTAACCATCAAGCAGAGTTCACTGCTCACCTCGTTAGATGCAAGTGGATGTATCGCGTTGAGGAGTTTTGATTGTTCCGGCGAAAATCTCACTTCGTTAAATGTGAGCGGATGTACAACATTGAAAGAATTAAAATGTTCCAAAAACAAGCTCACCTCGTTAAATATAAGCGGGTGCACGGCATTGGAAATATTATACTGTAACCGGAACCAGCTCACCTCGATAAATGTAGGCGGGTCTAAAGCGTTGAGACAATTAGACTGCTACAGCAACCAACTCACCTCACTAAACATGAGCGGGTTTACGGCGTTAGAACTTTTAGACTGCTATGACAACCAGCTCACCTCCTTGAACGTGAGCGGGTGTACGGCATTGAGAACATTATACTGTAGCTCCAACAACATTTGTGAGGTAAGACCCGCTATTTTTGATAATATCGAAACCCTCAGCTACGATATTCGATACAAATACAAGTGGGATTATGACCAAAAAAAATATGTCGTGGACATAGACCACGGCAAAGGGTATTGGTATGCCCACGAGCCGGGAGGCGGGTGTCATCGTCCCGATCCGTGCAACAAGTAAATGCCACATACCCTAATCACAAACTGATGGCTGCTATCTTAAACAGGTTGTTTCAATCGGAATCAAGCCATTTCAATGATAACCAGGTCATTTCAATCGTGAGAAAAGTCGAAACTTTTTTTTATTTTTCCTGAAAAAGTGTATATTTGCGTTATATCTAATAAAAGGCTGACTGTTATCAAACAGCCCATGTATAACTCACTAACTATAATTCGTATGAGAAAAGTTCTTATTTTCACGGTATTCATGATTTTCTCCAGCGTTTTCCTGTTTTCTCAAAACGTTACACGAGATGTGGTTCACTTGAAAAATGGTTCAGTAATTAAAGGAAATATTACCGAACAGGTACCAGGTCAAAGCATTACCATTGAAACAGCGGATGGAAATGTTTTCGTTTTATCTATAGAGGACGTTTCAAAAATAACAAAGGAAACGGAAGCAACAAAAGCAGTAAAAGTTGGAAAATCCCCTGCTGAAGGTAAAAACAGGTACAGTTACTTCAGCTTGAACCTGGGGGTGGCAACTGATTTCGATCACGTGGGACTGGGGTTAAACTTACTTGAGCTCAACCTGGCTACCCAAAGGGGATTGGGAGGCACGCTCAAATGGGGCGCCAACTCCTACCTCGTCGATGAGGTGAGTTATGGAACAGGCTATTTACTGGTTGGCCCCTCATACTCTCATCTCATAAACATGCTCAACATCAAAGCTACCTATAGAGCACTTGTGGGGTACGCGGTGCCCTCTGTCACGTACGATGGTAAAAAAACAACAGGCGATGGCTTACTTGCCTTCAACTTAGGAGCCACTTTACGGTTTGCTGCACATAAAAGGTTCAACTTTGTACTAGCTCCCGATGTTCTGCTGATTGATGGTGAGCCAGCCCTAAACGTAAACGCGGGCTTCGCTTTTAGCTGGTAAAAGAGTTTTTTGGTAAAACCTCTCCCAGTCAACCAGTATTTTTACTGGTAAATCACCTTTTTCAACGGGCGACATCCATGTCGCCCTTAGTTGTAAATTGATAATCGTATGAAACGCTTCACTTTCGTTCTATGTTCACTGTTTACCATCTGCTTACTTTCCTTTGGTCAGGAAAGAGCGATTAACGTGGTGTTCATAGGAGCACACCCTGATGATGCGGATGTGTTAGCGGGCGGAACGGCCATTAAGTTTTCACAACTTGGTCACAATGTGCTGTTTGTTTCTTTGACAAATGGTGATGCCGGTCATTATTCCATGGGTGGGGGTGCCCTGGCTAAAAGACGTCGTGCTGAGGCAGAAGAGGCAGGGAAACGATTTGGTGTCGCCTATAAAGTGCTGGAATACCATGATGCCGAATTGATGCCCACGCTTGACGTGCGAAAAGAGGTGATAAGAATTATTCGGGAGTGGGACGCGGATGTGGTTATCGGCCACAGGCCATACGATTATCATCCCGATCATCGAAACGCGGCTATTGCTTTGCAGGACGCGGCTTACCTGGTGATTGTCCCAAACGTGGTATCCGACACCCCACCATTGAAAAAAAACCCCCTGTTCCTTTACGCGCAAGACCGATTCCAAAAACCTTACCCCTTTACTCCCGACATAACGATCGATATATCAGATGTGTTCGACCAGAAAATTTATGGTATGGCCGCGCACGAGTCACAGTACTTTGAATGGTTGCCGTGGACCGCGTCAAAAGAAGCTCCGCGAAGTCAGGAAGAGAGGCTTGAATGGCTTAAAACGAACCGAAAAAGACCCGTTACACCCGCCATGAGAGAGTCGTTAGTAAAATGGTATGGGGAGGAAAAAGCTAAAAAAGTAACCGATGCCGAAGCCTTTGAAATATGTGAGTATGGCTATCAGCCCAACGACGAAGAGATAAGAGAACTATTCCCAATGCTTAAATGAGGCCTAACATCAAAGGTGAATCAAATGCGTCCATTAATTTATCTAATTCTTATCATTTGCTCATTTGCAACTGATCTGTTTTCTCAAATACCCGCGGCACCACTTTACAGGGATCCTATTTATGATGGTGCAGCTGACCCCATTGTACGATGGAATAATGTAGAACGTAATTGGTGGATGTTGTATACCGCGCGACACGCCAATCAAAACACTCCCGGGGTTGCCTATTGTTATGGTACAAATATTGGAATTGCCTCATCAGACGATAATGGTAAAACGTGGAGGTACAGAGGTGAGTTGAATTTGGATTTCGAAGAAGGGAAAAATACATTTTGGGCACCCGAACTCATTTTCAACAATGGAACATATCATCTTTTCGTTACGTACATAAGAGGCGTTTCCAGTAAATGGAGCGGTAAAGCATCCATCCATCATTATACAAGTACCGACATGTGGCGATGGAAACATCATGGTGCTCTCAATTTATCCGGAGGGAGCGTCATAGATGCAACTGTTTTTCAAAAAAAGCCAGATGACTATTATATGTGGTACAAAGATGGGAAAGGTCAAATCAGATTAGCAAAAAGTACAAACTTATTTGATTGGGATGATCCTGAGAACATAGTTTTCTCCGGGAAACAGGAAGGCCCGGTAGTTTTCGAATTTGAAGGATTTTACTGGATGCTCACAGATGAGTGGAAAGGAATGCGGGTATATAAATCAGCCGATCTGGTTAATTGGGAAAAGCAGGGTTTGGTACTAAGTGATCAAGGTACACGAAAAGACGATTATCCAACTGGAGCTCACGGAGATGTTGTCGTTATCGATGATAAAGCATTTCTTTTCTATTTTACACATCCGGGAAGAAAAACGCATCTCGATGAAATTTATGACGAACACGGTGTTATTCCTTACTCTCATAAACGTTCGTCAATACAGGTTGCGCGGTTACACGTTATAAATGGAGAACTCAAAAGTGACAGAACGGATAAGTTTGATGATTTCTACTTAAACGACAAATAAAAGAGAAAAATATACATTCTGATATTAGTACTGCGTAGATTCAAATTTTAAAGGCAACCCGTTTCGGCAATTATTTATTACCTTTATTTTTCTGGTTGGAAACCTTAAAAACAATATTGGAGTAGCCATGGGCAAGATAAAAAGATACTGTCCCAAAATTAATTGATTAAAACTCAAGTGCGTGGCATCTTGAAGATATACTGAATCAGTGAACTTTAAGCACGTTTTTCGCGCTTTATTTGGCACGAACATGTATCAACATGTAACAACCCGGAATGTATGAAACGTTCCGCACCCCCGTAAACAAAGGAAAGCCGCTGACTTTCAACGACTTTCTCGCGGTATGGACGGGACTCGAACCCGCGACCCCCGGCGTGACAGGCCGGTATTCTAACCAACTGAACTACCACACCATGTTAAAATAGCCACATCATCACTGTAGCGGCTGCAAATGTAGCTATTTTTTTATTACCAAAAAAATATATCGGCTGTTTTCTGCAAAATATTTCCCTCCGTTGGTTTTTCAACCCTTTGACGTGAGAATTTCAACCGTTATTCACTTCAACCCTTGAGCAGGTCTTCCACAAGCGTACCTATTTACTTCAACCACTCGTCGAACCAGCGGAAGAACTCACGCTGGAAGAGGATACCGTTCTGCGGCTTGAGTATCCAGTGGTTCTCGTCGGGGAAGATGAGCAGCCGCGACGGGATACCCCTCAACTGGGCGGCGTTAAACGCCATCATACCCTGCGAGGCTAAGATGCGGTAGTCGTACTCCCCATGTGATATCATGATGGGGGTATCCCACCTATCCACGAAGCGGTGCGGCGAATTTTGGTAGCTGCGTTGCGCCGTCGCGTTCGACTTGTCCCAGTAGGGTCCACCTATATCCCAGTTGGCGAAGAACATCTCCTCGGTCTCCAGGTATTGCGCCTCCTGATTGAAGATACCCGCGTGCGCGAAGAAAGCCTTGAAGCGCTTGTTATGATTCCCGGCGAGCCAGAAGACGGAAAAACCGCCGTAGCTGGCACCGGTACACCCTAATCGCTCCTCATCCACGTAGGGCTCCTTGGCCAACGCGTCGATGGCCGACAGGTAATCTCTCATGTTTTGCCCCCCGTAATCGCCACTAATCTGCTCCAGCCACTCCTGCCCGAAGCCAGGTACCCCGCGGCGGTTGGGAGCCACCACGATATAGCCGTTGGCCGCCATTATCTGAAAATTCCAGCGGTAGGACCAAAACTGACCCAACGTGTTTTGTGGCCCTCCCTGACAATAGAGCAGGGCAGGATATTTTTTAGAAGCATCAAAATGGGGCGGGTAGATCACCCAGGTGAGCATCTGCTTCCCATCGGTGGTAGCGATCCACCGCTCCTCCACCTCGCCCATGGTGAGCTGGTCTAAAATAGGCTTGTTCTCGAACGATAACTCGGTCACCTCGCCCGAGGTCAGGTCCACCCGGTAGATCTCGGCAGGTTGAGACATCGACTGCCGCTTGGCGATTAACGCGCCATCGATCAGGTCCACCGAAAGGTAGTCATGCTTTCCGCTAGCGATCTCCTTGATCTCACGGCTGACCGCGTCGACCGAGAAGAGGCGGTTGGTCCCCTGGTAGGGCGAGACCATGTAGAGGGTGCGGTTGTCGTCACCCCACTCGATGGCCTCGGCGTTGTAGTCGAACGACTCGGTAACGTAGCTCTTCTGGCCTGTTGCCAGCTCCATCACGAAAAGCCGGTTCTTGTCCGCTTCGTAGCCATCCCGCTCCATGCTCAGCCAGGCTAATTTCGCACCGTCGGGGGAAAAGCTCGGGTTCACGTCGTACCCCATCATCCCTTCGGTCATATTACGTGTCTCGCCGCTCTCGAGATCGTAAAAGTAGATATCGGAATTGGTCGACTCCGCGTACTCCTTCCCCGTCTTCTTGCGGCAGGTGTAAGCGATAGTCTTGCCGTCGGGGCTCCATGCCAGCTGCTCGATTCCCCCAAAGGGAACCATGGGCGATTCATAGGGCTCACCCTCCATGATGTCGCGGACGTTGACGAGCTTCCCGTCAGACAAATCAGCCACGAAAGGATGGGGAACGCTCTCCACCCAGTGATCCCAATGCTTATACATCAGGTCGTCCACGATTCGTCCTGACGCTTCAGGCAGGTCGGCGTACCTATCCGGGGCGGTCTGCACCGTCTTCACGCTCATCACGAACAGCAGCTTCGTCTCGTCGGACGAGAAGATAAAGCCATCCATCCCCCCTTCCACGTCCGACAGCTGCTTCTTGTCGCTACCATCGGGCTTCATAGTCCAGAGTTGTGACGAGCCGCTCTCGTTGCTAAGAAAGGCGATCCGCTCGCCGTTCTCAATCCAGCGGGGTTGGCTCTCCCGGAAGTTCGACGCGGTAAGCTGCTTTTTATCCGAGCCATCGCTATTCATCATGAACAACTCGGAGTTGGTGCGGTTATGGGGAATACTCACGTAGGTCACCTGGTAGACGATGCGTGAGCGGTCGGGCGATACCGACAGGTCGCCCACGCGCCCGAAGCTGTACAGTACTTCGGGAGTCATCACGCCGTTCTCGATCACGGGCGATGCCTTACCGATCAGTTCATCGGGCTCGTTCGCCCCCGCTCTCTCGTTGGAAGCCTCGCCGCAAGCGAGCAAGCTTCCGCCTATTGCCATTGCCATAAGTAGGATTTTAAACTTCATAGGTATCGTGTTTAATTGTATGTTACGATTTCACCATCCAACATGTGGATGGTTCGGTCGGTAATCGACGCCAGTTGCTCATCGTGCGTAACGATGATAAACGTTTGATCGAGCTTGTCACGCAGCTCGAAGAAAAGCCGGTGCAGCTCCTCCTTGTTGTCGGAATCGAGGCTCCCCGAGGGCTCGTCGGCGAGCACCACCAGCGGGTCGTTGACCAGGGCACGGGCCACCGCCACCCGCTGCTTTTCCCCACCCGACAGCTCGGCCGGCTTGTGTTCCGCGCGCTCCATGAGTCCCATGAGCCGAAGCAGCTCCTCTGCCCGCTTCTCGGCATCGGCATGCTTCGCCCGACCTATCAACGCGGGGATCATCACGTTCTCCAGCGCGGTGAACTCGGGCAGCAACTGGTGAAACTGGAAGACAAAGCCGATGTTCTGGTTGCGAAAGGCAGCCAGCTTCTTCTCGCCAAGGCTACTTAACTCGTGACCATCGATGATGACCTTGCCCGAATCGGCCTTCTCCAACGTGCCCATGATCATGAGCAGGGTGGTCTTACCCGCGCCGCTCGGCCCCACGATAGAGACGATCTCCCCCTTCTGCACCTGCAGGTCGATCCCCTTCAACACTTGAAGCGAACCGAAACTTTTGTAAATTTTTTCCGCTCGTATCATCTCGCGCTATTCAAGCTTTACTGTGTATCAATATATTCCTCGGCACGGTGGCCACGAACTCTTTCAGGTAAAAAGGTTCGAAGTAGGCGGTGTCCTCGAAACGACCGGCACGAAACGCCTCCTCGGCCAACGGCACCATCGCCGAGGCGAGTGGGTGCACATCCTCCACGAACCGGGCATTAGGGTGCGTGATCATGGGGCGGCACTTGGTAGCACCATCACCAAAGAAGGTTACCCGCCGTTGATCCAACCAGTCGGTGTAGCTTCCCTCCTCCACGATATCGGCCGAAGTCTCCCGCAGCACGCTCAGCGAGCGGTCATACAAGGTGGCGTACACCTCCATCCGGCGGGCGTCAATCATCGGGCAGAGCCACTCCCCCTCGTCTACCCTGCCAGCCATCATCGAGGCCATGATCATCGGGGTGGGTATGGCGATGAGCGGCAGATCCAGCCCGTAGCTGAGCCCCTTGGCGGTCGAAACGCCAATCCTCAAGCCCGTATAGGAGCCGGGACCGCTACTCACTGCCACCGCGTCGAGTCGTAACCCCTCTCGCCGCGCATGCTCCATGTTCTCGTGAACGAATACCCCTAAGAGCGAGGCGTGCGACTGCCCTTCGTAGTTCTCCCTGTTCACCAGCACCTCGCTGCCCCGCGATAGGGCACAGGAGCAAACGGAGGTGGATGTCTCAATCGTGAGGAGCGTGCAACACATACGATTACTTTACTTTGAAACTTCGCGCGGTTCAAACGATCTACCTATTTTCATCGTTGATAAGGTTTCACCTTTACCGTCCGCGAACGTAAACTCTTCTCCGCGAAGATACAAAAAAAGCCGCATCGAACGATGCAGCTTTCCTGGTGAACCTATAAAGATTAGTACCTGTTCCTATCGCGGTGGCCGTAGCCTTCACCTTCTCTACGGAAGTTTCCCCTTGGACGATCTCCCTCAGGACGTGGGCGAGCGAGCGATACGGACAAAGTGCGCCCGTAGTATTCAGCGTCGTTCAGTTCGTCAATAGCACGCTGTCCCTCTTCTTCATTGGACATTTCTACGAATCCGTAGCCTTTGGAGCGACGGGTTTCGCGGTCGGTAATGATTTTCGCGGAGGAGACTTCGCCATACTCCTCGAAAAGTTCTCTTAAATCGGCCTCGGTAATCTGATAACTTAAGCCAGCTACAAAAATGTTCATGTAAAGTAATTAAAATGAAAAATAAATGATTTGCGCAGAAGTCCTTTAAATGAGGGGAGTTAATAAATAACTTAACAACGTGAAGAAACTAAATAACAGCCACTAAAAAAAACACTTATGCACCGCAAAGATAGAGATAAAATAATTGCGAAAAAACAAATCGACAGAATTTTTAAATAATAAAGTTGGAGAAAACAGAAGAAAACAAACGCACCAAAACTTTTTTATCAGGTTGAACGTTTTTTACTAAGAAGCACTACACAACTGCAACCTTTGAATAATAACATACGAAACCTACAAAACTGTTGAAACATGGCAACATCTACAGCAAGCAAGGGAAAAAGAACAACCAAGGCGACCAAAAAGAATTTCATCATCGACACGAACGTGATACTGCACGACTACAAGTGCCTCGACAACTTCGAGGAGAACGACATCTACATCCCGTTCGTGGTGCTGGAAGAGCTGGACAAGTTCAAAAAGGGGAGCGACCAGATTAACTTCAACGCCCGTGCCTTCGTGCGGGAACTGGACCTGATTACCGATGACGACCTGTTCACCAATGGGGCAGAGTTGGGCTTAGGTCGAGGAAAACTATATATCGTGAATGCCTCGTTTGATACCGGCAAAAAGATAGCGGAGGCCTTCCCCGAAAAAACAGCCGATAACCGTATCCTCTCCGTGGTGTGGGAAGTGGCGGAAAAGAACCGGGAAACGAGAACCATCCTGGTCTCCAAGGACATCAACCTTCGCATGAAAGCACGCTCTCTCGGATTAGTGGCAGAGGATTACATCAACGACAAAGTGGTCGACGTGGATCTGTTCGATCGCTCCGAAACGGCCATCGAAGGGGTCAACCCCGACCTGATCGATAAAATGTACACGCTACCGGAGGGGGTGGACCTGGATGAGTTCGAATTCAACATCAAGCTTGATCCCAACCAGTGCTTTATCCTCACCAGTGAGCGTAACAGCGTGCTGGCACGGTACAACCCCTTTACCCAAACCGTGCAGAAGGTAGAGAAGACGGGAAATTTCGGCATCCACCCGCGTAACGCGGAACAGACCTTTGCGCTGGAGATACTGAATGACCCCAAGATAAAGCTGGTGGGGCTCACGGGGAAAGCGGGCACGGGCAAGACGCTCCTCGCGCTAGCAGCCGCCCTGAAGCAGCACCGTACATACCAGCAGATACTACTGGCACGACCCATCGTATCGCTGTCCAACAAGGACCTGGGCTACTTGCCGGGAGACGAGAAGCAGAAGATCGCACCCTACATGCAACCACTATTCGATAACCTGAACGTGATTAAATCACAATTGGGGAAAAATAGCTCCGAGATTCAGCTGATAGACGAATTGCAAAAGTCGGGACGGTTAGAGATCGAAGCATTGGCCTTTATAAGGGGACGAAGCCTTACCAACACGTTCTGTATCATCGATGAAGCGCAAAACCTGACCCCACACGAGGTGAAAACCATCATCACCAGGGCGGGTGAAGGAACCAAAATGGTATTCACGGGCGACCTGCAACAGATCGACTCTCCCTACCTCGACACATGGTCGAACGGACTAGCCTACATGATCGACAAGATGAGGGGGCAAAACCTGTTCGCCCATGTGAACCTTGTGAAAGGGGAACGAAGCGAACTATCTGAGCTGGCAAGCAATCTGTTGTAGAACAACAAACTGATACAGGAAAACCCTGCAACGTTGGACCAAACAAGTTGGAGGCGCAGTCTGATCAATAGGCCGGCTCAAACAGGAGCCGGGCACGACATGCAGCACCCCGGTCACACGTAACGATCTGGAAAAGGTACTCATCGTCCGTTCGGGTTTCCCGGTACACCTTGCCCTCATCACCAAAAGTGAGCTCCTGAAGGAAATTTATCTCGAACCTGCGAATAAAGTGTGCCCGGTAAAAATCGGGCGAAAAGCAGTCTGAAATCCAACGGATATAATGCAGGCTGTTGGCGTGATCGTTCACGTCAATATCGCTGTACTTGATGGCAAAAGTGTTGGCTACCTCACCGTTAGCGCTCGGGATTCTCCCCGGTATGCCGATAGGCGTGCTTTCGGGAACGATAAAATCACGCATCGAAGGCAACGAATCGAGGCTAACGCTTCGGCGGGTATCCATATCGATCGCGGCCCACGTGGAGGCGGCATAACCAATTACCTCCCCCGAGGCATCGCTAAGCTTAAAGTTACGGGTCGTGAAAACGGTGCTCACGTGCTCAATCCAGGTCTCAACGGTTAACGTGTCACCCTCTGTCGGCATCCGCTTCATATCGATCACGAGCCGCGACAGTACCCACGTGTAGTTTCCCGTCTGCAATTCCAACAGGCCAAAACCGTTCTCGTTGGCATTCCTGCCCGCCGTGATCAGCACGAAATTGGTCAGTGAGGCAAGCGATACCCGCCGCCTGAAATCGATATCTTGCGCCTCAATCGTGTAGGTGTAAATTCCCCGTGCATTCATCTCCATTCTATTTTAAACCGCAAATTTACAAAACTATTTCGTTAAGTCAAATGAGCAGAGGACAAGCTTGCTTGGACTATGCCATGACGAGAAATAGTCTAACACAGTGAACTATTCCGTTAAGTCAAATGAGCAGAGGCAAAGTTTACTTTGACTATGCCATGGCGAGGAATAGTCTAACGAAGTGAACTATTCCGTTAAGTCAAATGAGCAGAGGCAAAGTTTACTTTGACTATGCCATGGCGAGGAATAGTCTAACGAAGTGAACTATTCCGT
>DUPB01000062.1 GCA_012838585.1 Bacteroidales bacterium | reverse complement strand
GAGACGTTATTCTGCTTGCGCTTTTTGTTGAGGAAGGTGATGCTCTCGTTGATCGCGATCCGGTACAACCAGGTGGAGAGCTTTGAGTCGCCTCTGAAGTTGTCAATATTGGTCCACGCTTTAATAAAGGTGTCCTGTAAAATGTCATCGACGTCCTCGTGCACGAGCACCATTTTACGGATTTGCCAATAGAGTCGTTCGCTGTATTCCGAAACGACTGTCGCGAATGCTTGACGGCAGGTTTTCGGATCGCGTAGCGCGTTAATTAATTCTCCCTCGTTGGTCATTCCCATCCTTTTATTAAGCTTTGGTTAAGTCGCGTCCCCTTTTTCAAACCATATCACGAAGTTAACCGCGGCATCGGGGTTCTGCTGCCACCACTCAAACGATTCGGGGAAGTATGAAACGCTAATGTAGCGGCAAAAGGTCTCGTAATAGTTGGAGTCGGAAATCCGGGAGAAAAAAGGCACGTAAAAGGTCCATAGGATACCCTCCTTGTTCTCCAGGCTCTCCTTCTCGAGTTCACTGATAAAGGCCTTGTTTACCGTTTTGAAGAGCGTGAACTCATCAATGTTCGCGTCCACCGCCTTGAGCGAGTCAATCGTGGAGGTGATGACCCGGTATACCGAGCTCTGGTCTAAACTGCTTTGGCTACCCAAGGAGGAGCTGTTGCCGGGGTGGAGTGTGGTGGCCGTGTCACCCCGCGTCATCTGCAACTGGGTGAACGAACGCTCTATCGGTTCGTCCAGCTTCTTGATCCGCATGGTTTGCAGCATCTCCTCGAACGCGTTCTTAGAGCGGCGACTATCAGGTTCAAGCAGGAGGAACATTTGGAACGAGAGGATGCTTTGGATCCACAATCCCTTATCGTTTAGGGAGTACGCGTTAAGAAGGAAAGCGCCGCTATGCGTTTTGTCCAGGTCGATAGCCCGCTTCAAGTGCTCCAGCGTCTTGTCGGTATTCCCCTTCTTATAGTAGTTTAACGCCATGTTGAAATGGAGGAGGTACTCATCTCCCCGCTTTTCCAATCCTTCCCGAAGCAACTCGATCGCCTCATCCACGCGGTCCAACCCTGCCAGCGCCTCGCTTTTTACCGCGTACGCGCCGCAACAGAGCTGCTCGTTGGATGAATCGATCACCCATGAGCTGTACTCCAACGCGTTTTCGAAATCTTTCAAGGCTAAGTAAGAGAGTGACAACTCGTAGTTAGCAAGGACGGAGGTGCTGTCTATCTCCAGCGCCTCCAGGTAGCGATCAATCGCCTCTTCGTACTCACCGGCATCGTGAAGCTCTACCCCCTCGTTGATAAGCACCTCTACACGCGCATCATGGTTTTGCCCGTACCCGGTGAGCGTGAAAAGTGGCGTCATCGAAAAGATCACGAGGATCAATAAGAGGGATTGTTTCATCCTACGATTTTTTTGATGGGATAAAAGTAGGATAAAAAAAGGAGTTCCGGAACCTTTAGCGGGATAAATCGCCCGTTTTGTAACACTTCTAAACAGATTCTCAATAGGATTAAATGGATTTTTACAATTTTGGTGAAAAAAAAGACTTCCTCCCCGTAACCTTTCCAGATACTTGACATGTGCTCGGGAATAATCGGTTTTTCAAAATGGAGATCATGCTTCGTAAGCTCGCGTGGAAACTCCGTGGGTAGTCGTAACATTTTGTTATCAATAAAATTAGGTGTAACTTCGCGGCCCATTTAATCGGCATGGCATTCGGCATGGCATTCGGCAAAATACATGGTGGCAAGAGGGTTTACTTTCAAGGATTATTTTTTAGCTAATTAAGTTTATGGAGTGGTTGTTAGAATTGGTTACAGGAACGGGAGTGGCGCACTCGATTTTCGTGTTAGCCGTGGTGATTGCAACCGGTCTGTTACTGGGTAAAATAAAGATTTTTGGTGTCTCACTGGGTACCACCTGGATTCTCTTCTTTGGTATCCTGCTGGGGCATCTGGGGTTGGAGATCAACGAGACGGTGCTTCACTTTTTAAGGGAGTTTGGCCTTATCCTGTTTATCTACTCTATAGGTATGCAGGTGGGTCCCAGCTTTTTCTCCTCTTTCAAAAAGGGGGGCATCACGCTGAATATGTTGGCCACGGGGGTGGTATTTTTAGGGGTTGTCACCGCCTATATCATTCATGTGATAACCGGTGTCCCCATAGCTACCATGGTGGGTATCCTTTCGGGGGCGGTGACCAACACCCCGGGACTGGGTGCGGCACAGCAGACCTATACCGAGACAACCGGGTTGACAGACCCGACCATCGCGACGGCTTACGCGGTGGCCTATCCCCTGGGGGTAGTGGGGGTAATCCTCTCTTTGATTCTATTCCGCTACCTTTTTAAAATTGACCCAAAGAAAGAAAATCAGCGGATTGACGATCAGGATGAGTCGAAACTCACCGAAGCGCACATGTTCTCGCTGGAAGTGAAAAATCCTGCCATCATCGGGAAAAAAATCGTGGAACTCAAGGAGTTGATTGAAAAGGAGTTCGTGATTTCGCGTCTGGTGCATCACTCAACGGGGGAGTTGGTTGTACCACAGACCGATACGATGCTGGAGGAAAACGACAAGCTGTTGGTGGTCACGAATCTAAAGAATATAGATACCATTGAAGCCTTGATAGGCCCTCGTATCGACATGAACCAAGAGGAGTGGAGTAAACTCGATTCTCAACTGGTTTCTCGTCGCGTGGCGATTACCAAGCCGGAGATCAATGGACGTTCCATAGGCCAACTGAAGCTGCGCAACCTGTACGGGATAAATATCACCCGGGTAAACCGTGCCGGGGTGGACCTGATAGCCGACTCCAGGCTGCAACTGCAACTGGGTGACCGGGTGACTATCGTGGGGTCGGAAGCGGCTATCGCTAACGTTGAAAAGGTGCTCGGGAACTCGCTCAAGCGACTGAGGGAACCCAACCTCATCTCTATTTTCATCGGGATTGCACTGGGTGTACTGGTTGGAAGCATCCCGTTCATGATACCGGGTATCCCGCAACCCGTGAAGCTGGGATTGGCCGGTGGCCCACTGATCGTTGCCATACTGATCAGCAAGTTTGGCCCCAAGTACAAGATGATTACCTATACCACCATGAGTGCCAACTTGATGTTGCGGGAAATAGGCATTGCCATCTTCCTTGCCTGCGTGGGACTGGCAGCTGGTGAGAACTTCGTGGAAACCGTGGTGAATGGCGGGTATAAATGGATCGGCTACGGTGTTATCATCACCGTGGTACCTGTACTCATTATCGGCACTATCGGGCGAAAAGTATACAAGTTGAACTACTACACCTTAATGGGTATGCTATCGGGAAGCATGACCGATCCACCCGCCCTGGCGTTCGCGAATAGTACCGCGGGGAACGATATACCGGCCGTTAGCTACGCTACCGTCTACCCACTTACCATGTTCCTGCGGGTTATTACCGCCCAGTTGATGATACTCCTCTTTTTGTAAAGCAAGCTTTGCGGTTACTTTT
>DUPB01000061.1 GCA_012838585.1 Bacteroidales bacterium | reverse complement strand
GGTAGGCCGCTACAGGGGGATGGCGACATCGCCCCGCAGATAAATGACAAACACCCGGTTCACCGGGATACAGAACCCGGCTTATAGACCGGCTGCTTTTTTCAGGAATCATCAAGAAGCGATATGGCGGATAGCGCGAAGAAAAAGGGTGGCGATGACATGGAGGAGCAGGGCAGGATCGGGCGACTTTGGAGCCGGGTCACCCGTGTAATCCAGTTTCTCACGTACGATATCTGGCGCTTGAACCCGGAGTCGATGTCGAACAAGGAAAACATCCTTTTCAACGCGATAAAAACGGTGATGCTGACCGTGCGAAACGTGCAGGAACTGAACATCGCTGCCAGCGCGCGGTCGCTAACCTACCGTACCCTCCTCTCCATCGTGCCGTTACTGGCCATTATTTTCGCCATCGCCCGCGGGTTCGGGATAGAGAATATCATGCAGAGTGGCCTCTTTAACCTGATGACCGGGGGGAATAGGCACCTGACGGAAATGGTGGCCAGCGAGCGGGTAGTTGGTGGAGTGAGTGCCAGTGAACGTACCCACGAGTTCATCGACATCCTGCTGGAAGCAATTAATAATTCGCTGGAAGAGGCCAAGGGAGGGGGAGTGTTTGCCGGAGTTGGTATCCTCCTGTTCCTCTATACCATCATGCTCCTGTTTAACGATATTGAGGCGAACTTTAACAAGATATGGCAGGTGAGCCGGGGGCGAAGTATCGCCCGGAAGGTGACCGACTACTCGGCGATGGTGCTGTTCGTACCCATCTTCTTCATTCTGATCAACGCGCTCACCATCCTGAATTACCCCCAGAACGAGACGCTCAAGGCGATTTATATCCTCTATCCCTTTATCCCCAGGCTGTTGGATGTCGTCCCGTTCGCGTTGATCATCTTGCTGTTCACCGTCCTCTACTTGGTCATACCGAACACCAAGGTGAAGTTTCACAACGCGTTCGTCGCGGGAATCGTGGCGGGGGTCACCTTTCAATTCGTTCAAATGCTCTACCTTTCCGGGCAGATATGGATTACCCGTTACAATGCGATTTACGGGACGTTCGCGGCCATCCCCCTCATGCTCCTCTGGATTCAACTCTCGTGGTTTATCACCCTGATTGGCGCAGAACTGTCGTACGCCGCGCAGAACGTGAGAAACTTCTCCTTCGAGAAGGAGACGAAAAATATCAGCCGGAGATACAAGGATTTCTTCACGCTGATAATCGCGTCGGAGGTGGTGCAACGGTTTGCCAACGAGCAGCCACCCCTTACGGCCGACCGCCTTTCGGTGAGGTGCCAGGTCCCCGCTCGCCTCACCCACATCATCCTGGATGAGCTGGTGGAGTTGAACGTGCTCTCCCCCACGCCCTCCATGAGTGATGAGCGGGTAGTCGCCTTTCAGCCGGCGGTGGACATCAACCTCATCTCGGTGAATTACGTCCTGTCGAAAATCGACTCCAATGGGTCGGAAGACTTCCTGGTCGATACTGATAACGAGTTTTACGCGCATTGGGAAGCCCTTATCGCTTCACGAAGTAGCCTGTATGAAGGCAAGCACGATCTGCTGCTGAAGGATTTGGTGATGGCGGAGGAGAAGTGAAGGAACAGAACAATTCGGTGAAGCCAGTTGTTATTCAATGGCACACGCACCAACTCATACAAGCAAACTATGTTAAAGATAAAGAACCTGCACGCGATCGTGGAGGGGAAAGAGATTTTAAAAGGAATAAACCTCGAGGTGGCTCCCGGTGAGATTCACGCCATTATGGGACCCAACGGGTCCGGTAAGAGTACGCTGGCATCGGTACTGGCGGGAAACCCCAAGTACGAGGTGACGCGGGGCAATATCACGTTTAAAGGGAAGGACTTGCTGGAGATGGCACCGGAGGAGCGGGCATGCGAAGGGCTGTTCCTCAGCTTCCAGTACCCGGTGGAAATTCCCGGGGTAAGCATGGTAAACTTCACGCGGGCCTCCATCAACGCGCAACGAAAATACCGGGGTGAGGCCCCCATCTCGGCAAGCGAGTTCTTGAGGATGATGCGCGATAAACGGGAACTGTTGGGGATGGATAGCCAGCTGGTGACCCGCTCGGTCAACGAGGGGTTCTCCGGTGGAGAGAAGAAGAAAAACGAGATATTCCAAATGGCGATGCTTAACCCGCTCCTCTCCATCCTGGATGAGACCGATTCGGGTCTCGATATCGATGCGCTGCGGGTGGTGGCCGAAGGAGTGAACAGGTTGCAAACCAAGGAGAATGCGACCATCGTTATCACGCACTACCAGCGCCTGCTGGAGTATATCAAGCCCCATAGGGTACACGTGTTGTACAACGGTAAGATCGTTAAGTCGGGAGATCCCGAATTGGCATTAGAGCTGGAGCGAAGAGGATATGACTGGATAGTGAATCCTTAAGCGACGGACGAACTAAATACTACGCTAGGTATATAAGGTGGCGCTTGGTTGTTGAACCCGCAACTGGTGCACCGACCGTAGAATTCAATTGTAAGATGGTTGAGAAACAGTACATAGAGTTATTTGAACAAT
>DUPB01000007.1 GCA_012838585.1 Bacteroidales bacterium | reverse complement strand
GTATGAATGGCTTGAAACTTTTTGATATCCTCCCGGTACTTCACGTCAGCATGATCGGCACCGGCTATCGCGCTTTTGTCCATGGCCACACCCCGGTAAACCAAAGAACCCGGCCAGTTCGGGTCGTCCGCGCTAGCCGTGGAGACACGGGTAGTGATACCACCGTCATTCCACGAGTAGTAGAAATAGATGGTATTATCAAGCACCACGATGGAGGGCTCACCGGCCCCGAACTTCGTGGGATCGCCATCGTAACGGATGACCGGCTCGGTGTTACTTCCCCATTTTTCGCCATCCCATTTTTCCCAGGGACCCGTCGGGTTCTTCCCACGCGCCACGTGCACGTTGTTTTGGGTCATGGCAATATTTTCGGTGGAGGTGTAACCGATATAATAATACCCGTTCCAGTAGGCCACCCCCGGGTCACACACGGAATAGTGGTCTGAAGTAAACTCGGTGGGTTTAAGCGACATCACCTCCTCGCTCCAGGTGCTCCCGTTATCCAGGGAGCGTTGATAAGAAGCCTGATCCCAGAAAACATCACCGCTGGTTTTTTCTTCAGCCCACATCGCTTGCCAGTGCCTGCTTCCCGTGATGGGAACCCCTCCGCGGTAACTGGTGACACCGGGCACGTTGCCATCATGTAACCACACCCCCGAGTGTTCGGTACGTCCCTCCGATAGTTCCCAGAGGTAGGTGCCGGGAGAGAACTTCTCCTCACTGGAAACCCCGAGCCTCTCCCCATCCTTGTAATCGACAAACACCTTCATGGCCACGGGCTCCTGCTTTACCACCTCGGCGTAACCCATTTCGCTATCGTCCCACCTGAACAGCTTTAACGTGAGGCCACACGGCTGCCCGTTCCAATTCGGGCTCGTCACCATCAATCCCCAAAATGGGACATCCGCGGTAAATCGCTGGCCAACCGTGCCGCACCCTGGCACGGAAACGGCCTCATTTTTCCCGGCTTTGTTGTACAGCTCATGCCAACTTCCATGAAAGTCGCCCACGGCGGCAAACCACGCGTCAATGGAACCATCGTCATTGACGATAATGGAGGGACCATACCGGTAATTAGGACCGCTATAAATATCCCACCCCTTGTTTTTCAGCTTGAAAAGCTCTTTGGGTTTCTCAATATTCTGCTGCTCTTCTTGTTCCTGTTCTTTTCCCGATTCTCCGCAACAAGTGAAAAATAAAAGGGCCATCAAAATGAACAAGAATTTTACCGGCAGCATGCCATAAACGCTTATTGGTTGCATTATTCAATCAGTATTACTAAGGGGCGTAATCGCCCAAGATGATCGTTCCAATTTTATATCTTTTCTGCCCATCATCCACCGAGTAGGGCAGCTCGTAGATGGGCGTGCCATCTTTCCTGCCCACGGAGACAAACAGGTCGTAGGTGCCGGGAAGGCAGGTTCGTGAGAAGTTGCCCTTTGTATCGCTGTACATCGGGGCAATGGTAAAAGTGGAAGCAACCTGTTTCATCGCGGGCTGACCAGCCGGCATCACGGCCAGCTCTTTCACGTCAAAGGATGTGTCCACAAGCACTGCAACAAGACCCCCCTTCTCATCTTTTAACGTGAAACAGAGGTGACCTCCCCGGTAACAGGGGGCCACCCCCACGTTACTCACCTTGCACTGAATGGTGAACGGTTTCCCCTTTTGAATAGCGGTGGGCCAGGTGATCTCCGACAGGTTCAACCGGTACCCGATGCGTCGGTTAATCCGGCTGATAATCTCCTTGTTGGCCTCGTAAAAAACATCCGGCCACCAGTGAATGGAGAGGTAGGAGGCATGGTACTCCTCCACCGCTTGGAGCAGCAACTCTTCGTTCCACGCCCCGCGCTGCACCGATCCCCCGTAATGTTCATGCTCCAGCACGACAGGCAGCGTGGGCCAAAACAGCTGGGCCATCTCGCTGTGGTACCAATGATTGGGAACGGGCTGTACCAAAATGCTGTCGTCGTGTATGCTCACCCCGCGTGAAAACGCGTAATCGGTAATGGGGAAGCGATCGCCCCTTACGTTGTGCCCCACGTAGTCGTCCGAGATGCACAACAGCGTGTTCTTGAAGTGGTGGCAATAGATATCGATAATCCTTTTTTGGGTATCGAATCCCCATGACAGGCCATGCTTGGGGGTAGTCAGCTCGGTATGTCCCTCCCCCCACATGCCGTAATGACCGACGAACACGTACTCCACGTCCGGGTTCGCATCATATTTGGCCGCAAACGCACGGACAAAGTTATCCACTTTTTCCAGGAAAATCGGGTCGTCGTATTCCGGCTCTAAATAGCCATCCACCTCGTAACATACAGCCCCGGCATCGAACACCCACTTGGGGGTACCCGACTCCATCCAGTTCTCCGTGGCGGTGATGCAGATCCCGACTTTCCCGCCCCGGCTAATCCACCGCTGAGCAGGGGTATCTATAAGCTCCCACACGAATACCCCCTCCCTGGGCTCTACAAAAGACCACGGTATACGGAAAAAGACCGTGTTCATCCCCGGAAAGTAAGCTGCCGTATCCGATGGTTCCAGCTTGGAACCGTAATTTTGAAAAAGGTTGGAGTAATAATAGGTAACCCAACCCATTCCCGGGTTAATCAACGCCTTACCGTTATCCTCCAACAGCGCTTTCGACACCTCCCCATCTACGCGCGTAGTCACCCCGTGATGACCCCCGCCACCAATAACGGGGCTCTCTTTCTGATGATAGGGGTTCTCAAGGATATTGGCGTGTGCGCTGGCGGCAAGCCCCACGGAAGAGGCGCCCATCAATTTCAGGAAATTTCGCCTGTTTGTCTTCATAGTCATCGTTTTATTTCGACATCGTAACATCGCGACATTTCGATATTTCGATATCGCGAAAACTCGAAAAAGGGTTAATAGTTTGAGATCTCGCCGTTCAGCCAGTTGTAGTGATTGATGAAGAACTGCCGGTCGCATGCCACCTCTTTCTCGTACGACCCCAGCGGTATACCACCCACGCTGACCCTAATATTCAGGATGTCCCACCTCCGGAAGTTAATCTCCTGGGATCTGTCCAACAGCTTGGCCGTCTCATCAAAGTAGTTGAGCAGCTGGTCGTACACGTTCAGCTTTTGCCACTCCTCCTTGATCAGTTTCTTGAACGCGGGGTCTTTCAGCAGCGTGTCGAAGTAGAAGTCGCGATTCCAAACGTAGTAGTTGGCCGGCCGGGGCCGGGGCCCGTCGT
>DUPB01000060.1 GCA_012838585.1 Bacteroidales bacterium | reverse complement strand
TCTTGATCACGAAATCGTAGTCGGGCGGAAAGGTCTGTATTAAAGCACACTCCCTCACCGTTAGCCTTCTCTCTTTCATGCCTTTTTTTAGCTCAGAGTCGATGACACCCCCGTTCTCTTTGGAGAGTCTCCTAAACTCGATGTTCCCGTGATGTTCGGAGCGAATGGTTGGAGAGATCCCATTTGGATTGATTTCGATCTGTCCCTGGCAATGAGTGCCCATGAACTTCGCTCTTGAATAATGTTTTTGAGACAGATCGTTAGACAGCTCAGGTTCTTCTACATGCTTAAACAGCTCCTTTAGTGGCACGAAAGGCTTTAAATGCTCTCCTTTAGCCGTGAATGCATGCGTGGGGTTGGGGTATGGGTTGTATCGTTCTGGCACCTTTTCCTTTTCCAACTCTTTCAAGGCTGTTTTTCGTAGCGAGGCTTTTTTTATGCCTATAAAAATCACCCTTTCCCTCGACTGGGGCACCCCATAGTCAGCTGAGTGTAGGACCCGCGGGTCGAGCACGATATACCCGTTTTCACCGGCCGAGGAGAAATCGTTCTGGATAATTGTTTTTACATCCCCCAGGTTGACTAATCCCTTTACATTCTCTGCGATGAAGATTTTGGGCCGTGTGATCTCGATTACCTCTTTCATCCACATGTAGAGCTGTCCCCGGGTTTCCACGGAGGCGGTGTGGTCATCGATATGCTTGTTCAAGTGGTTTTTTTGGGAATGAAAACCGCCGCGTTTGCCGGCGATGCTAAAGTCCTGGCAGGGGAATCCCCCAGTCACAACATCTACCTCTTCAGGAAAAACAGATTGACCGTTTCGGTGCATCTTGACCAAATCCACGATGCTCTCCTCGTGAAAGTTTTTAGGATCGTGTCCCCGTTTAGAGAAATAGGTAACCCAGGCATTTCTCGCATCCTTCAAAATATCGTTGGCGAAAACGGTTTTAAACCTGGTTTGTTCAACTTGAACAAACCCGTTATTTAATTTTTTAGCTATGAAATGGGGAGTTAACTTTTCATTTATAGATTCTTCCAAGACGGCGAAACCGCCTTCAAAGCCTAAATCCATGCCACCACAACCCGAGAAGAGGGAAAGTACGTTCAATGTGGTTGATTGTTCCATTTTCGCGACTTGGTTACTTGACGGTTACAGCATCCGGTGATGAGAGTTCTGTTCTGATGTCCTTTTCGGGATCGAAAGGGAAGCCACCTTCAAAGGTGTTGTTCTCGATGGTCACGTTGGTTACCTTTTCGAAAAAGAGCGGGTGACTATTCCAGTGGAACGGTTCAAATTCGCTGTTGGCCGCCACGATGTTGTCGCGGAACAGTAGCCCATCGGTCGATTTGGCGTACACGAGGGGGCGATCGAACATGTCGAACCGGTTATTCTCGATCACGATGCCCGAATGGAAGAACTTCTGTTGCTCTTGCAGGTTGGGAATCTCGGGGTAGATGGAAATGACCGCGTTGGTAAATTGATAGGTCGCGGTGAGGGCATTCACGAAGGTGTTGTTGCGGATCTGCACATCTCTACACGCTCCCGTCTCGTACCAGCCGTTACAGTCGCCGCACAGCAAAATAGCCGTGCCGTGCGTGTGGTCGAACAGGTTGTTTTCGCACACCACCCGTTTGGGCGTGCTGAACAGTGCACCGCGTGCCCGGTTGTTGCGGATGATGTTGTCGGTGAAAACCACCTCAGGCGTCCACGTTAGGTTCTCGATACCGTACTTCCCCGTTTCTACAATCTCTTCAGGCAGCATATCGACAAAGGTTATCTCGAACTCCTTGGCACCGAACTCGGTCGGTTTGTCAATTGCTTTGATTGTTTGTATGGTGGTGATGAACGGGTCCCCCACCAACTCCATTTTCTCGCTCTCCACGAACTGCACGCTATCGCCCGGTTCACCCCAAAGGAAACCCCACGCTTGCGGGTGCATGTAGCGGGCCTGTAGCGTATGGTCGTCTACCCGCTGGGTCACGCGCAGGTAGGTCCCGTGCACGTTGATGGCGTCGTCTGCCATGCCTTCATACAAACCGTTTTTAGACAGGATTATCCCCTTGCAGGCCGAAAAGTGGGTGGCATCGGCCTGTGCTGTGAAGTAGCGCGGGTCCCCTTCGCCACGGAGGCAGACGTTGAATCCGTCGAGCGTGATCTCCTCGCTCATCTGCGCCAGTAGTCCCATCCCCTCGGCGTAGTGTAGCGTCACGTTCTCAAGGGTTACCTGGGAGCTCTCGCTCATGAAGATGCCCGGCGTGGGGCGGTGGTAGGAGCGTAGCGCATATCGTTCCCCCACGTTCACTTGCGCAGTTTGGCTCCAACCGGTTATCTTGAGCCTGTCCTCTCCAATCGCTTCCATCTTTTGGGCATCGAAGCTGATATCTCCCCGTCGGTAGGTCAGCCTTCTATCTTCACGGAACCCCATCGATACGAACAGCGGGTTCTCGTACCCTTCTCCCACGGCGATAAGGCGATTGCCATGGTCAATCCTATGATGCCCGGGCGGGTATATCTCCGCTTCTACCTCGCCGCTCTCTAGGTTGACGGACAGGATGGTCAATTGGCGGAATGCCGGGATCTCGAAGTCGACCGAAAAGTTTTTAAGGGTGATGTTATGGGAGTTAAGGATGGAGAAGGGGATCATCCGCCCGTGGAAGATGAATTCCGAGCCTTGCCCGTTGATGGTCACGTTCTGCAGGTTCTCCAGCGCGAAGGCCACCGCTTTCGGGTTGTCCTGGTCGTGATTGGAGACGTAGTACTCGCGAGAGAACGCGCTGTCGGGGTAAAAATGGTACTCCCCCTTGGGAATGGCCACGGTGACGTGCGCGGTGTCCGTCCGGGCTTGCAGCTGTTCGACCAGCTTAATGGTCCCCGGCGATGCGTCGTCCCGCGTGTTGGGTTTCACGCCCAGCGAAAAGGGCGACGGTTTGAAGGTGCAGCTTACCAGAAGCAGCGAGGCGATAAGGAGGAAAGAAATTTTTTTACGCATATCTGTTGAACTTATTTTATACGTTTTCGTCGGTGTACTTATTCTCGTTTAATTTATTTGTATTGGACGGCAGCGGTTGTCTATACTCGCAGGCCTTGAAAAAGCAGGGTCAGTGCTTCTTGCTTGCGGTGGTCGACAAAGTCGGTGAGGTGGGATTGATCCAAATCGAGAAAATCCGTGATAATGGGAGCCATGAGGAACGAGAAAACCACCAGCGAGCCCACGTCCATAAGCAAATCCAATGGCTCTATATCGCGTATCACCCCCTGCGATATAGCTTTCTCTACTGACGCGCAAAACTGGTGGTAGACAT
>DUPB01000059.1 GCA_012838585.1 Bacteroidales bacterium | reverse complement strand
GCCGCCGCCAGGTCGTTCTTCACCTGCTCCTCCCGTTCGTCCGGCTGCTCGCTATACGCTTTCGTAGCCATCGGTGCCAGCTTGCTCCTATCAAGCACGGCAAAGCCGTCTACCGTGATCGTGGCCAACGCGTGACCGCTCGCCTTGACCCATATTTTCTCATCGTTCTTGTAGGAGGTGTTGCCCCCTCCCGCGATCACGAACCGGTTGTCCTTACCGTAGAATCGCGATATTTCGACCAACTCTTCCAGTTTGCCGAGCTCTTTGGCATCAATGTCGCGCAACTCTCTCTTCATCGTTCACCTATTTTTTTATTTTTCTCCATCCATTCCATTACTCGTTTCGCAACCACGCTCTACCCAAGCGTGGCGAGCAACAAATCGCCTTTACTATTTCCAGGCCGTCGTCTCACGCTACTGTGGGCATCCAAATCACTTGCCCCGTATCAGCTGGTCCCCCAGCTTCACGAACTCCTCCCGTCGGGATCGGTCGACGTACCCCTCCAGGCCCTGTGCTACCAGGTGCTGGTGCGCCGCGATCACGCAAGCCCCTTCGTAGTTGATTTGCTTGAGCTTGGGAGTCAGAGGTACACCACCGCGGGCAAACAGTTCGATCGGCTCCATGGCGGGCGTGTTGTGCTCGCTGCCGAAGGTGACCACGAACCCCTGCTCATGCAGGTAGGAGGCGTACTCCTCCAGGCGAGTGACATCGTTCCGGGTGGTGATGAACTCCACGGAGTGGAAGCCCCTTTCGGTCAATCGCCGTGCGGCCTGCTCCAGGTCCCCTTCAAAATCGGTGTAACCCCCGCTCGGGTTATCCGCCAAAAAGGGATAGGTCGGAATCCCCCCCGCGGCCAGGATGATTTCGCGTACCTGCTCCACCGGGAGAAAGGCGGCGGCCTCTTCCGGCACGAAGGCGGCACCCCCCGCTTTTAGCAGGTTGCCGCGGATCTCGTTCTCCACGCCAGCCACATCATCCATCAGCGCTTTCAGGGTTTTGCCGCCAAACAGCACCTCAAGGGCCTCCTTAACCTTTTGCCCATCACCGCCATGCTGCTCCAGCAGCTTTACCCGCAGCGCTTTCGCGAGGTGGCGCTCACGAACGAGTCCTTTGGTCAGCTCGCTCGTTATCCACTGGAAATCGAGGCTGAAGCCGAAGCCTACCGACTTGAGCAACTCGTTCAGCTTCCCGCACATCGCCTCCACCTGTCTGTTGGCTTCTTCCACCACCGCGTTCAGGCGCGACACGTAGGGTTCCGCCAGGCGGAACGGGTAGGCCAACCCCTTACCGCTCAGGTAGGTGCGACCCGGGTTCGCGGGGTCGTTCACCCGCAGTCCCGCCTCCTGGTCCTCCTTGTCCAGTGCGATGAACTCGATACCGAAGAGCGGGTAGAGGCCGCGCTTCTCGCAACCTTTAGCCCACTCTTCGTATCCTCGGGTAGTGTAGAAATCGTTAATCCCAACCACTTCCACCCCTTCGCGCTTCGCCCTATCCAAGGCGTCATCAACGTCTTGAAACGCGCTAAACGAGTAGGGGGTATGCAAGTGGGCGTTCACCTTTTTTGGCTCCATAGCGGATATGTTTTTTGGACTTCAGTATTTTTAAACTTTTCAGCTATCAAACCCCGTTTTTGGCCCGACGTATCATCTCCCCATCGGTAAAGTTTTGCCCGGGGATATAGTTTTCAAGCGGCTGAATCCGTTCGTGGATCAAGTCCAGGAACCAGCTCGGCTGCGGGAAGAACGCTGACTCCAACTCATGTGCCGGCGTGATCCAGTTGCGCGAGCCTAACACGGCTACAGGTGCGTCAAGCCAGTCGAAAGCCAATTGGCTCACGTTGCTCGCCAGGTCGTTCAGGAACGAACCGCGGGCGGTAGCGTCACCGGCGATAATGATCTTACCGGTCTTCTTCACCGAGGCGATAACTTTCTCGTAGTTGAACGGTACCAACGTACGGGCGTCAATCACCTCCACGCTCATACCATATTTCTCCTCAAGCTCCTTCGCGGCCGTTAGCGCCGGGTAGAGGGTGTGACCGACCGTCAGGAAGGTGATATCGCTCCCCTCCTTCTTTACATCGGGTTCGCCAAAGGGAATCTCGTAGTACCCCTCGGGCACGCCCCCCTCGTGGAACTGCTCTCCCACGTCGTAGGCACGCTGACTCTCGAAAAACACCACCGGGTCGGTACCCTGCAGTGCGGCGTTCATCAACCCCTTCGCATCGTACGGCGTTACCGGGAAGCACACCTTTATCCCGGGGATATGGGCCACCAGGGAGGTCCAGTCCTGCGAGTGTTGCGCCCCGTACTTGGAGCCCACCGACACCCTCACCACGACCGGCATCTGCAGCACGTTCCCGCTCATTGCCTGCCACTTGGGCAGCTGGTTGAA
Source organism: Bacteroidales bacterium (assembly GCA_012838585.1). Taxonomy (GTDB): domain Bacteria; phylum Bacteroidota; class Bacteroidia; order Bacteroidales; family Dysgonomonadaceae; genus Proteiniphilum. Next base: position 725 of record DUPB01000059.1, on the reverse strand, counting down.
TATCTCGTCACCCGCCCTACCGATGAAGTCGCAGTACATGATCTCCGGGATCACGCGGCCACCGCACATCGCGTAACCAATGGCCGTGCCCACGATTGAGGCCTCCGAAATGGGCGAGTTGAACAGGCGGTGGTAGGGCAGCGACTCGGTGAGCCCGTTATAAACCGCGAAAGCACCTCCCCAGTCACGGTTCTCTTCACCGTAGGCTATCAGTGACGCATCCTTGTAGAAACGGTCGATGATCGCCTCGAAAATAGCATCGCGCAGTTGGTACTGCTTCATCTTGCTATAGAGCTTGCCATCGGCATCAAAGGCGAAGCGCTCTTTCGCCGCGATCCGTTTCACCCTGGGGTTCTCCTCCATCGGAATCAGCACCTCGGGTTTCGCGTCGGAAAAGCTATCGACCGACCCGTTCGAGAACATCATATCACCGATCACGTCGGGGTTTTTCATCCTTGGGGAGATGGTTTCGTCAATCGCTTTGCGGAACAGCTCATCGATCAACTTCAGTATCTCCTCACGCGTCACATCGAGTTCTTGGCTCGTGGCTACACCGGCTTCCACCAGTTGCTCCCCATAAGTACGGATACAGTCTTGCGCTTCCCACGCTTCTACCTCCTCCTTGGTCCGGTAGGAGGACGCGTCAGACGGCGAGTGGCCGCTGTAGCGGTAGGTCAGCACGTCAAGCAGCACGGGCCCCCTCTTCTCTTCTAGCACCTTGCGCT
>DUPB01000058.1 GCA_012838585.1 Bacteroidales bacterium | reverse complement strand
TCTCAATCTCAATAATTTCGGTTTCAATATCCCCCGCTATCTGACCACCCTGCTTAATAAGAACCTCTTTCGCGAGAACATTACCGTTTATCTTGCCGTAAATTATCAGGTTGTCACTATGAATGTTACCATTTACTTTTCCGGATTCTCCTAAAACAATACCTTTTTTTAGATGTATATTGCCGTTGACCTCTCCATCGATACGCACTACGCCATCTCCCTGTATATCGCCGATAAAAACGATACCCTTACCTAAAATCGTATTGATGGAATGATCTTCGAGTCTGGTAGTTTCATTAAGGGTAGGACCCAAATCTTTGTTTCTTTTTTTCCGCATATTATTATTTGTTTTAAACCAATACCAAACTTCTACGCGATTTGAGACACATCGCAAAAATTTTCTAAAAGTAAGAATAATTACGCAATAAAAAAAACTTTACGCGCATTCTTTAATATTTATATTTGCCATACGCTAGATGTTTGATGTTTAATTGTTTATAGGTACTCAAAGATGCAAATACTGCAAAGCATTAGGGAGGTCGTTTAGTTAAATCTTCCCCATAACAGGATAACGCTCGGGATATACAATGCTTTCTATTTCCAAATCTACATCTAAAGCATCCCAACGCACAGGGTGATTGCCTTCTATTTCAATATCGAAAACATCATTTACAGACACATTAACATCTTAAAAAAAATAATGTCCACTTTTTCAAGCTGGTACATAGTGGTTCAGTTTTAATAAAGTTGCATTAGCGACTTAAATCTGCGAACAGGAAAAAGTGTCGAAAATATTTTGTCATTTGAAAAAAACGTTCTATATTTGCAGCCGCATTTAGGAGAGAGTTCCTTATTGATACTGGGTTCACGCCCAAACAAGGCCCATTCGTCTATCGGCTAGGACGCAAGATTTTCATTCTTGAAAGAGGGGTTCGATTCCCCTATGGGCTACTAAAGCAATAACAAGTATAAAACAGATAAGTCAACAGAATGGCAAATCACAAATCAGCAGAAAAGAGAATTAGGCAGAGTAGGGCTCGCCGTCTCCGAAACCGGTACGTATCCCGTACCACCCGAAACGCGGTTCGCAAACTGCGTGCTACCACATCCAAGGAAGAGGCGGAGGAGATGTACCCGAGAGTCTGTTCCATGCTGGATAAGTTGGCCAAGAAGAAGGTGATTCACAAGAATAAAGCCAACAACCTGAAATCGAAATTAGCTATACACGTGAATAGCTTGAGTTAAGCTTCGAGACCCAGCAAACGATTAATATATAGGGATGGCCGAGCAGCAGATGTTCGGCCTTTTTTGTTTCTGTTCGAAGCGAGAAAAGGTTGCTGGAAACGTTTTTTTTTCGTATATTTGTTCGTTTTTTGGAGGGCCCTTGGGTGTTTATTAAGGGCCTCATTTACAAGATGATTAAATAAAACAAGTAGGCAATGTCAGAAGAAGAAAAGAAAAAGGCGAGCGGCCATTACTCCGCCGAGAACATCCAGGTACTCGAAGGTTTGGAAGCGGTTCGTAAACGTCCTGCCATGTATATTGGTGACGTCAGTGAGAAAGGGCTTCACCACCTAGTTTACGAAGTGTTGGACAACTCCATCGATGAGGCGCTCGCCGGTTATTGTGATGAGATTCACGTGGTCATCAACGAAGATAATTCGGTCACGGTTATAGATAATGGTCGGGGTATCCCGGTAGATTGGCATGAGAAAGAGCAAAAGTCGGCCCTTGAAGTGGTACTCACGGTGTTGCACGCGGGGGGTAAGTTCGATAAGGGAACCTACAAGGTGTCGGGTGGCCTTCACGGTGTGGGGGTCTCTTGCGTGAACGCCTTGTCGGTCCACTTGAGGGCTGAGATCCACCGGGGAGGGAAGACTTACGTGCAGGAGTACTCCCGGGGGAAGGCGTTTGCCGACGTGGAGATCGTGGGTGATACCGATAAAACGGGAACCATCATCACGTTTAAACCGGATGATACCATATTCACGGTTCTGGAATTCCGTTACGACATATTGGCCACGCGTCTGCGCGAGCTGGCTTTCCTTAACGCGGGCATCACGCTCTCCCTTACTGATAAACGAGCGCCCAGGGAGGACGGAAGCTTCAAGACGGAACGCTTCTATTCCGAGACGGGTCTCGAAGAGTTCGTACGCTACATCGATAAGAATAAGGAATCGCTAATCCAAGATCCCATCCATATTGTAACCGAGAAGAACGGGATCCCCATTGAGATCGCGATGACCTACAACGATACCTATAACGAGAACATCTTCACCTACGTCAACAACATCAACACCATCGAGGGAGGTACCCACCTGACCGGTTTCCGCAGGGGGTTGTCGCGGACATTGAAGAAGTACGCCGAAGACTCAAAAATGTTGGATAAAGTGAAGGTGGAGATCAGCGGCGATGACTTCCGTGAGGGGATCACGGCCGTGCTGTCGGTGAAAGTAGCAGAACCGCAGTTCGAGGGACAGACCAAGACCAAGCTGGGGAATACCGAGGTGATGGGTGCCGTGGATCAAGCCACGGGTGAAGCGTTGAGGTACTACCTCGAAGAGAACCCCAAGGAGGCAAAATTGATCGTCGAAAAGGTGATCCTGGCTGCCACCGCTCGCCACGCGGCCCGTAAAGCACGGGAGATGGTGCAGCGGAAGTCTCCCCTATCGGGAGCCGGGCTGCCAGGTAAGTTGGCCGACTGTTCGAGCAAAGACCCGGCGCTGAGCGAGATTTTCCTCGTGGAGGGGGACTCCGCGGGCGGAACCGCGAAGCAAGGACGTGATCGCGTGTTCCAGGCTATCTTGCCGCTGCGGGGGAAAATCCTTAACGTGGAAAAAGCGATGCCGTATAAGGTGTTGGAGAGCGAAGAGATAAAGAACATCTACACGGCCCTGGGTGTTACCATTGGGACCGAAGAGGATAGCAAGGAACTCAATATCGAGAAGCTTCGGTACCACAAGATTATCTTGATGACAGACGCCGATGTGGACGGTAGCCATATCGATACGCTGATCCTCACCTTTTTCTTTCGCTATATGCGTCCTCTAATTGAGAAAGGGTACGTCTACATTGCCACGCCCCCGCTTTACCTGTGCAAAAGGGGTAAGGCTGAGGAGTACTGCTACGATGAACGGCAACGGCGCATCTTTATTGATACCTACGCCGATGGGAACGAGAACCTGGTGCATACGCAACGATACAAAGGCTTGGGAGAGATGAATGCCGAGCAGCTTTGGGAAACAACGATGAATCCTGCGAATAGAACATTGAAGCAGGTGACCATCGAGAATATGGCCGATGCCGATATGATCTTCACCATGCTGATGGGCGAAGAGGTGGCCCCTCGTCGGGAATTTATCGAGGAGAACGCCACCTACGCGAACATTGACGCGTAACGATATTAACAGAAGCACAGGCGGTTGCCATTGGGTGACCTTGCCGGTTTCATAAAATAGGAATAACGTGAAACGACCCCTCTCGCTAAAGAGCAACGATAAAGCGATTATCATCTCCCCCGCGGGGAGCATTGACCGGCACCTCGTGGAAGATGCGGCGGCCGTGTTGGAAAAATGGGGCTTGCAGCCCGAGATTAGCGAGCATGCGCTCGATGAAAAAGGCCGCTTTAGTGGATCGGAAGCGAACCGGCTTTTTGATTTGCAGAACGCGTTTGATGATCGTCGTGCACGTTTGATTCTCTGTGCCAGAGGGGGGTATGGAACGGTTCACCTCCTCTCCAAGATCGATTTTACCGGGATACGTCGGTTCCCAAAGTGGGTGGTGGGTTTTAGCGATATCACTGCTCTCCACGCGGCCCTGCAACATCATGGCGTAGCCTCGATCCATGGACCCATGGCGGCGCATTTTTCCCGTGAAGGGGCGGATGACGTATCGGTTCGGATGGTGAAAAGCATCCTGGCCGGCCAGTCCGTTTGCTACTCCATCCCCTCGGATTTGATGAACCCGGGTGCGTTCCTTAACAGGCCCGGTGCCGCGAAGGGGAGGCTCTTCGGGGGCAACCTTTCCGTCTTCTGCGGGATCATGGGGTCGCGTTACGCGCGGATCCCCGATAAAGGTGTTCTTTTCATCGAAGATACGGGCGAGGCGCCGTACCGTGTGGATCGGATGATTTACCAGTTGAAACTCGCGGGTGTTTTCAACCGGATTAGCGGGATGATTGTTGGTCGCTTTACCGATTACGAGGAGGATGAACAGATGTACCGCCCACTTTACGAATCTATTCTGCACGCGGTGGAAGAGTACGACTTCCCCGTCTGCTTTAACTTCCCGGTCGGGCATGTCAAGTTGAACTTCCCACTGATCATGGGGGTGATGACCGAGTTGAGGGTCAATAACGACAGTGTCTTTTTACAACAATAATCGAAAACCTATAGGCAATGACGACCCGTACAACGTGGGGTACACTTTTAGCTACCCTCCTGCTATTGAGCGCGGTACTGCTTACCGTGTCGTGTAACTCATGCCAGTCCTCTCAAACTACGGCTACCCCTGAGCCCTACACCCAACGATCCCCTGTTTTTGATGCCGATAGTGCCTATCACTACGTGGAAACGCAGGTGGCTTTCGGTCCCAGGGTGCCCGGCACGGCCGCCCATGCCGCTTGTGGCGACTGGCTGGTGGACAAATTGACCGGGTACGGGGCACAGGTACAGGAGCAGCGGGCTGAGGTGACCCATTACGACGGGCAGAACCTACCCTTAAGGAATATCATTAGCTCCTTTTTCCCGGAGAAGGAGAAACGGGTGCTCCTTTTCGCGCATTGGGATTCGCGTCCCTTTGCCGATGAGGAGACTGACCCCCAGAAACAACGGCAACCCATTGCCGGGGCCGATGATGGGGCAAGCGGGGTAGGGGTGCTACTGGAGATAGCGAGGCACCTGCAGGCGCAACCCACGGGGGTGGGGGTAGACATCGTGTTCTTTGACCTGGAGGACTGGGGACCTCCCTCTTATAGCGACGATTGGGTGGAGGGCGACTGGTGGTGCGTGGGTTCGCGTTACTGGTCGGAGCAACCGCACGTGGAGGGGTACCGGGCAGCTTACGGTATCTTGCTGGACATGGTGGGAGCCGCCGGGGCTACCTTCCCGAAAGAGGGCTATTCCACCCAATACGCATCGAACGTGGTGGAGAAGGTGTGGGCCACCGCTACCAAGCTGGGTTATAGAAACTATTTTATACCCAAGCAGGGGGGCTATATCACGGATGACCACTTGCCGGTGAATCAATACCACCGGGCGCCCAGCATTAACGTGATTAACCTGAAGAGCGATACCCGCACCGGGTTTGGCGTGCATTGGCACACGCGAAACGATGATATGAGAAACATTGACCGGGCAAGCCTGAAGGCGGCCGGGCAAACCGTGATGGAGGTAATATATAGTGAGTAAAACGATGAGCCAATGCGGACGGTAGACGAGATACAGCAGGAGATTATTGATGAGTTTTCGCTTTTCAGCGACTGGATGGATAAGTACGCTTACATCATCGAGCAGGGGAATGCCCTGGAGCCGCTTGATGAACAGTATAAGACGCCGGAAAACCTGATCAAAGGGTGCCAGAGCAGGGTCTGGTTGCAGACCGAGTATCGTGACGGGAGGCTCTTTTTTAGTGCCGAGAGCGATGCCCTGATCGTGAAAGGGTTGCTGGCGCTGGTGCTGAGGGTATTTAGCGGGCGAACGCCGGACGAGATTATCGAGACCGACTTGCGCTTCATGAAAGAGATCGGGTTAACCGAACACCTTTCACCCACCCGCTCCAACGGGTTACTCTCGGTAATCCAGCAGGTGCGCTATTACGCCGTCGCTTATAAAGCCAAGGAGGGCGTCAATTGATCTAATTGTTGCTGTCTCGTCTCTGCTTCTTGGCTATCCCCAACTAATCATCGCCGTTGCGGCTCATCTCTTCCGAGCGCCTCCTCGCGGCGTCAAGTACCCCTTCGAAGTGCTTTCCCAGTTGCTGCGCCCGGAAGTAGTCGAGACCCGCCTGGGTGGTACCCCCCTTGCTGGTGATGTTCTGGATAAGCTCTTCGATGCTGTACCGCTGCTGGTTGCGCGTGAAGTAGGTGGTTGTGCCTTGGGTTAGCTCCAGCAGCAGCTCGTCCAACAGCGGACCGGGGAGGTTAAACTCCTGCATCTTCTCTTTAAAGGTCTGGATAAACGCCAGGATAAAGGCAGGCCCGCTGCCGAAAACGGAGGTGAAGAGGTCGAACCCACTCTCTTCCAGCCATACCGCTTTGCCCATCTTCCCCAACAGGTTAAATAGCTCCATCGCTTCCGTGCAACCCGGCCGGTTGGTAGCCACGGCGGTGACCGATTCACGGTACGCGATGGCCAGGTTAGGCATAATGCGTACTACCCGTTGTTCTTTACCCAGGAAACGTTCAATGTAGGCGATGGGTTTGCCTGCTACCGGCGAAACGATGGTCTTACCCCTCGTGTTATGTTGACGGAGTTGCGTCAGGATGCCCTCCAAATCTTGTGGTTTCACCATCAACCAAATCACATCGGCAAAATCGACTAGCCCCTCCATCTGCTCGTGAAAGGGGATAGGGACTTCCTTGCGGCTTCGGGCGAAGTACCCGAACTGCATTCCCTTCTCCTCTTCCAATCCCCGGTATACCGCTTTCGCGAGGTTACCGAAACCTATAAATCCATGCTTCACGCTACAATGTTATATTAAAGTGATGAAACAGTTACATGCGAAAGTTGAATTACCTATTCTTCCTGAACCGGGTAAACGGGATTTGGCTTTGCATCGCGTTGATGATGCAGCTGGGGCGTTGCCCGTTCACGATCCACATCTCGATCCCGTGCTTCATGCAAATCTCGGCCGCGTGTATTTTGGACGACATGCCCCCGGTACCGAGGGTGGACTTTTTCTCTTCGATGTAGGAGCGCACCTGTTCTAAGTCGTTCACCTCATTGATGAGGTGAGCTTCAGGGTGCAGGTGGGGGTTGCAGTCGAAGATGCCATCAATATCGGAGATCAGCACCAGCAGGTCGGCCTCGGTGATAACGGCGACCAGTGCAGAGAGTTTATCGTTGTCCCCCAGCATGATCTCCTCGATGGCGACGGTGTCGTTCTCGTTCACGATGGGGATGTAATCCACTTGCCACAATCGGCGGATGGTATTCCGGGTGTTCTCGTTGGCCTCCGGGTTCTCGAAGTCGCGATAGGTCAGCAACACCTGCGCGATGTTTAACCCGAACGAGCTGAAGATGGTGTCATAGATCTCCATCAGCTTGGTCTGGCCGATAGCTGCCAACGCCTGCTTGGAGTCGACCTGCTTGTTGAACCCGTTGATCTCCACGAACTGGCGGGCCGTGGCGATGGCACCCGATGAGACGATCACGATGTCGTGTTCCTTTTTTAGCTCCACGACTTGCCGTGCCAACGCCTCGATCACCGCGAACGATATGCGGTTGGTACTGGCCGTGAGCGTGGACGACCCAACTTTCAGAATCAGCTTCTTCTTTATTTCACGACCGCTATCACGCTCTTCTGTTATTTTCATTTCCAAAACCTGTTCGTTTTATCACTCCCTGATTTGCCCGTTCCCGTACACGAACCACTTGTTGGTAACCAGCTCGTTAGCCCCCAACGGGCCACGGAAATGGAGCTTTTGCGTGCTGATGGCAATTTCTGCCCCCACGCCAAACTGCCCGCCGTCGGTAAACCGTGATGAGGCGTTGTGGTAAACCGCCGCGCAGTCCACCTCCTGCATGAACCGATCGGCTTTCACGGCATTGCTCGTGACGATAACCGCCGTGTGTCCCCCGGAGTACCGGTTTATCATCCCGATGGCTTCTTTCACCTCGTCCACCAGGGCGAGGTAGAGCTTGGGGGCGAGGTACTCCTCATAGAGGGTGGCCTCAGCTTCATCCACCTGGATACGCTTGTCTAGTTGGGCGACCTCCCGGTGCCCCCATACCGTAATCCCTTTTTGGGCAAGTTGATTGATTAGCTCGTTTACCTTCGTTTTTAGATCAGGAAGGTTCCTATGCAGCAGTACCTTATCAATCGCGTTACAGACGCTGATCCTGCTTTTCCCGTTCAGTACCAGTTGGACGGCCATCTCGAAATCGGAGGTTTCATCGATGTAAAGGAAGTTGTTGCCTCTTCCGCTCACGATCACGGGTACCGTGGCGTTTTCCCGCACGAATCGAATCAACCCTTCCCCTCCCCGGGGGATAATCAAGTGAACCTTCCGCGTGTTCTCTTTGATGAGTTGCTGTGTTTCGGCGTGGGAGAGGCTCAGGTATTCCACCCAATGCTTGTCCACCCCGTTTTGCTGGAGTGCATCTTGCCACAGTGCAGTCAGCAGGCTGTTGGTGTGAAAAGCTTCCTTACCCCCCTTCAACAGGATCTTGTTCCCCGCCTTGAAGGCGGTGGCTCCCGCCTCGATGGTCACGTCGGGTCGCGATTCGTAAATAATCAGGATAGTGCCAAAAGGCACGGTGCGGTTGAAGACACGCAGCCCGTCTGGTCGCTCGAACCCGTAAAGAACCCTTCCCTCCGGGTCGGCCATCGTGGCTACCTCTTCCAGGGAGCGGATCATCCCGTCGATCTTGCGGTCGTCTACCTTCAGCCTGTCTTTCATGGAGGCGTCCATATCGGGAAACGTTTGTACATCTGTCTCGTTGGCCTCCATGATCTTTCCCCGGTTCGCCTCCAGCAATGCCGCGAGGGCGAACAGCACGTTATTTTTCACATCGCTACCCATACATACAACTGCTTCATCTGCTTCAACTTAACCCCGATGTGGTTACGTTTCTATCGATTTTGGAAACCAATCCCCGAAGCACTCTCCCGGGGCCTAGTTCAATGAATTCCGTGGCACCATCGGCGATCATCCGTTGTATCGATTGGGTCCATTTTACCGGTGAGGTGAGTTGCGCTATAAGGTTACTCTTGATCGTCTCCGGATCGGTCTCGCCTATAGCCGATACGTTCTGGTAAACGGGGCATGTGGGGACACGGAACTCCATCTCCTCAATGGCCCTTCTTAGTTCCTCTTGAGCCGGCTTCATCAGGGGCGAGTGGAAGGCTCCGCTCACGTTTAGCGGGATCGCACGCCTTGCGCCAGCGTCTATCAGCTGTTCACACGCGCTATCTACCCCGGTGTGGGTTCCGGAGATCACGATTTGTCCAGGGCAATTATAATTGGCAGGTACGACCACATCTTGAATTGAGGCACAGATTTCCTCCACCTTCTCATCTTCCATGCCAAGTATCGCGGCCATGGTCGATGGGCGGGCTTCGCACGCTTTCTGCATGGCCAACGCGCGGATACGTACCAGGCGCAGCCCATCTTCAAAGGAGAGGCCGCCGGCGGCCGTTATCGCGGAGAGCTCTCCCAGCGAGTGCCCAGCCACCATATCGGGTTTAAACGCTTCGCCCAACGTCTTGGCCAGTATCACCGAATGGAGGAAAATGGCCGGCTGGGTCACCTTGGTTTGCTTGAGCGACTCGTCGGTACCGTGGAACATCTCGTCGGTAATCCGGAATCCTAGTAGGTCGTTCGCCTTCTCGAACCACTCTTTCGCGAGCGAAGAGGTTTCGTACAACTCTTGGCCCATGCCCACGTACTGGGCTCCTTGACCTGGAAATAGGTATGCTTTTTTCATGCGATTGTTTTATTTATGTATGTTTACTTGATGCATTTTTCTCTCGAATCTCCACGCGGCGAATCTTTCCGCTAATCGTTTTGGGAAGTTCATCCACGAACTCGATTACGCGGGGATACTTGTAGGGTGCCGTCACCCGCTTCACGTGGTCTTGAATTTCTTTGGCCAGCTTGTCGCCTGCTTTCGATTTGTATTCTGCTCCAAGCACGATGGTTGCCTTGATAATCTGCCCCCTGATCTCGTCAGGTACCCCGGTAATAGCACACTCCACCACGGCAGGGTGCGTCATCACGGCGCTCTCCACCTCGAACGGCCCGATGCGGTAGCCGGAACTCTTGATCACATCGTCGGTCCGCCCCACGAACCAGTAGTACCCATCCTCATCGCGCCATGCAATATCGCCGGTGCGATAGATATGGTTGTTGTACACCGCGCGGGTGAGTGCCTCGTCCCGGTAGTAACCTTTGAACAGGCTTAGGGGCAACTCCTCGTCGGTGTGGAAGATGATTTCGCCCTGCTCGCCATCCTCGGCCGAACGTCCATCATGGGTCAACAGATCCATTTTGTACAGCGGGTTGGGAACCCCCATTGCCCCAGGCTTGGGTTCCATCCAGGGAAAGGTGATGATGGTGGGGGCCGTCTCGGTTTGACCGAACGCCTCCATCATCTTGATGCCTGTCTTCTTTCGAAACGCCTCGAAAACCGAGGGGTTGAGGGCTTCTCCGGCGGTGGTACAATACTCCAGGGCAGACAGGTCGTACTGGCTCAAGTCTTCCCGTATGAGGAAGCGGAAGATGGTGGGTGGGGCGCAGAACGAGGTCACCCGGTATTTCGCCATCATGCTCAGCACGTCACTCGGGATAAAGCGCCCCTCGAAGTCGTACACGAAGACGCAAGCACCCACGATCCATTGCCCGTAGAGTTTACCCCACACCGCTTTGGCCCAACCCGTTTCGGCCAACGTCAGGTGAAGGCTCTTCTCGTGAAGGTTGTGCCAGTACTTGGCGGTGGTGATATGTCCCAGCGGGTAGGTGAAGTCGTGCATCACCATCTTGGGTTGTCCCGTGGTGCCGGAGGTGAAGTAGAGGAGCATGGTATCCCCGTTGTCGTTTACATGCTCCGGTCGTTTAAACGGGGGGGTATTTTTCATTCCTTGCTGTAAACCGATCCATCCATTGGGAACCGTATCGCCGGTCACGATGCGGAGCGTCACGGTGGGAGAATCTTTCATGGCGCTGTTCACATGCTGGATGAGCAGTTCATCGTTTGCGGTCACGATCGCCTTCACGCTAGCCGCGTTGTTGCGGTAGACGATATCCTTATCGGTCAGCAGGTTCGTGGCCGGGATGGTTACGGCACCTATTTTGTGGAGCGCCAGGATGGTTGGCCAGAACTCGATGTTTCGCTTCAAGATCAGCATCACCCGGTCACCCTTCTCAATCCCGATGGATAGGAAGAACGCGGCTGTTTGGTCGGAAAGCTCCTTGAGCTCAACAAATGTGAGGTCCCGGTGTGCCCCTTTGTCGTTGGTCCAGCAGAGCGCCCGTTTACCCGGCTCAATTTGGGCCCATTCGTCCACCACATCGTACGCGAAGTTAAAGTTCTCGGGAACCTCGATGCGGTAATTTTGCACGAAGTCCTTATGGTCAGCGAACGATGTTCTCTTTACAAATCTTTTTATCATGATAACCTAATAATTTCATATATAGTGCCAAGGTGCTGGTAAATGATCACCGGCAAGGGTCACGGGTAAAGGATCACGGCCAGGAATTTCACCGGCTTGTTGTTCATCGCCTTCATCCCGTGGGGCAGCGAAGAGTCGAAGTAGATGCTGTCACCTTGTTTCAGTATCAGGTTTTTCCCATTGATATTCAGCACCATGCTTCCCTCCAGGATCATGTTGAACTCCTGTCCCGCGTGGATGTTCTTAAAAAAATCCTCCTCTTCCGGTTTAGGCTCTACCGTTACCACGAATATCTCGGCCACGTTGTTGGTGAAGCCGGAGGTAAGCGATTGGTACTTGTAGGCCGATACCCGCTCAACGCTTACCCCTTTATCTTTTCGGGTGATAAAGTACGCGTTCATGCGCGGCTCCGTGCCGAACATCAGCGTGGAGATGTCCACGTGAAACTCCCGTTCAATCCTTTGTAAGAACGAGACCGAGATATCCTCTTCCCCGCTCTCGAATTTCAGGTAATCCTCCAGGTCTACCTCCAGCCTATGGGCCATCTCCGCGGGGGTTAGGTCGACCGCGTCGCGCAACCCTTTAATTCGTTCTCCAATCTGTTTCAAGTCTGTTGTCATCTCTCTCTCCTCCGAGTTAGGTAAAATTAATCAATTCTCTCTCCGCTTTCAAAGCGAAAATCGTGACAAAACGATGAGCGTGTGAAAATCGAGGGCAATAATGCATTCGTATCGCGAAGATACGTTTTTTTCGCTTCACGGGACCTGTTTCACGTAGGTTATTTGTCCAGTCACATCGAATCTTGCCTCCACGCCGTTTTTTTGCTCTTACCGGGTGCGCCGTTTCTCCCGTTTTCCTTTCTCCCGTTTACTTGCCCTTATACATCGAATCCCACCAGCGGGCATCCTCCTTAAGCCACTTGTTGAACCAGGCGTATATGGCATGGTTCCAGGCAATCCGTTTCTCGTAATCGTAAATGGCGTGGTTCTCCCCCTCTACCTGGATAAACTCCACCTCTTTCCCCAGCAGCTTCAGCGCGTTGTACATCTGGATGCTTTCGCCAATGGGCACGTTGGTGTCTGCCGTGCCATGGAGGAGCAGCAGCGGGGTGTTGATCTGGTCGGCAAGGAAGAGGGGGCTCTGTTTCACGTACAGCTCCGGGTTGTTCCAAGGGAAGCTGCCCGCGCTGGCTCCCGCGCTGTAGGCGTATCCCCAGTAGCCTTCTCCCCAGTAGCTGGTGATGTTGCTGATGCCGGCGTGCGATACCGATGCCGAGAAGAGGTCGGTCTGGGTAATCAGGTACTGCGTCATGAAGCCGCCGTACGATGCCCCGATGTTGCCTATTTTGTTGCCATCCACGAACGGGTGCGCGGCGACGAACGCCTTCACCCCCTCGATAATCTCTTCCGCGGTTTGCTTACCCCACGCGTTCACGTGTCGTGCCGAGAATTCCTGCCCGTATCCCGTGGTGCCACTTGGTTGCATCGTGTAGACCACGTAGTCCTGCGCGGCGTACACGTGCAGGGGGTAGGTGCTCTCGAATACGCGGGTGGTGGGGCTTGTCCCCGCGTAGTAGTAGACGATAAGCGGGTACTTCTTGCCCGGGTCGAAGTCGGGTGGTAGGTAGTAACGTCCCTCTATCCGGTCGCCGAAAGAGCTGGTGAAGTGCCACTCTTCCACCTCGCCCAGCCGTAGTCGCGCGAGCCGCTCCGCGTACGGGTCGGAGATTAGGGTCGATTCCAGCGTACGCAGGTTAAGCAAGTAACTCCGGTTGGAGTTGGAGACGCTCACGCCAGTATAGGTGGCCCAGTCGCCATCGTTGGCTATGTTAAACGAGCGGATTACATCCTCTTTCAGTGGCAGCTTCTCGAACTTCTTGTTCTTGGGCGAGTAGCGGTACACGTTGCCCCGGTCTCCCTCTTCCACCCGGTAGTAGATGCGGTTGTCCCTCGGGTTCCACTCTTGCGTGCTGATGGTGGGGCCAAAGTCGCGCGTTACCGCTTCCACCTCCTTGGTGTTGAGGTTGAAGATAAACGATTGGGTGTCGTAGCTGTTCGCGATCTGCCCCGGTTGGATGTTCAGCCCGATGCCGTCAAACGCTTCCGGTGCCCCATGCACCAGTAGCTGCTTGCCATCCGGTGAGAATTGGGCGGTATAGGCATAGACCTGCTCTTCCCATACGGTGTCTACCTGCATCGACTCAAGGTCTAGCCTGTAGAGGGAGCTTTTTCGGAAGGGGCGTTCGGTGAGCTCCTCTTTAGAGGTGCTGAAGAGCAGGTAGCGCGTGTCGTCAGAGATGTCGTTCAGCGAGGCGGTTTGCCGACCGAACGTGAGCTGTTGGGTGAGCCCGGTGTCGAAAAAGTAGCGGTAGATGAAGTAGCGATCGCGGTAATTGGCCTGCCGGTCATCTATCCCGATAAGCCTTTTCAGCCCCCCGGGGCTCTTCGCGCTCAGGGTCTCCTTGGAGGAGAAGAAGAGCGACTGTTCATCGGGTGCCACCTGGAACCGCTCTTTGGGCAACCCCTCAGCCATCACTTTCACCTCCATCGTCAATGGGTCTAACGTGCAAAACCGATAGCTATCCTTATTGTCCTCCGTGAAGTAGAGCAGGTCTTGCTTGGGCATCCAACCCAACTGGGCACGGTTGGATGATTCCGACAGGATGGTGCGCTTTTGATGGGCATCGTACACCTCGGTATAGCTTCGGGCACTTCCTCCAGGCAAGGTTTCGCGAAGGGATAGCAGTATAAAGCGACCGCTGGGCGATATCGTTGAACTGGATACCCGTTTTCCTTCCAGGATGTCTTTAATGTCGATGCGCCTGGCTCCCACGCCAATAAAGCTGTAGGTGAGCAGCGAGTCGCCTTTTTCCGGTTTCACTTCGATTTTAAAGGCCGGGTCGACTTTATCTTCGGCCGATGCCAGCAGCTTGATCACCAGCCGTACGCTATTGGTAAAACCCTCTATGTTGGTGGTCACTTTGCCGGCCAGGTGCAGGCTATCCTCCCGTTGCGTCTTGCTTCCTTTCTTTGCCCCATCAATCCATACCTCCAGGGGGTTGGGTGAAGTGACCGTGAGTTTGCCCTTGCCATAGCAGTCGCCCGTCAAGTAGATTGAGAAGAGCTGGAAGGCCATTCCCCGTTCCGGTTTGCTAGGGTGGAAGAAACCCGCCGTATCGGCTGTCAACTCGGTGGTGAACCGCTCCTGCTCGGGGAAGGTGATGGGATAGGTGAGAAGCGCCTCGTCAGAGAAAGAGGCATCCTTCAAGTTCACGCTATCCAGCAACACCGGTTTTCGCACCTCGATGGGACCAAAAGCGGCGATGTTATCAGGCATCACGACCTGTTGCGCGCTAAGGTAGGGCAGTAGGAAGGCCCATGCGATCATCCAAATAATCTGTCGTTTCATACGTTTTTTCATCTTTACTCTATCTGTTTTCTACATTACTGTTTGTTCTATTTGCCTGTCCACCATCTGTACCGTCGGCTCTGATCCACGTGTTACGATGGCAATAGTGGTTGGTGGCACCAGGTGAAGCAGCTTGGGAAGGATTCCTGCCACGCCGGCTCTTTCGGTTCCCCCTCGAATAGGGCGTAGACCGATGAGCCGGAGCCACTCATGGAGGCGTAGAGGGCACCCATTTCGTAGAGCTGCTGCTTGATCCGGGCTATAGCCGGGTATTTCTTGAAGACAGGGGGTTCGAAATCGTTTTTCAGCGCTTGCCTCCATTCGTGTACCGGTTGACGAATGATCTCCCGGATGGATACCTCGGGCACGGCCGGGGTGACCATCGCGTAGGCTGCTTTCGTGGAAACCTCGATGTTTGGTTTCACGAGCAACAAGAAGTACCTCGACAGGTCCAGGTCAACCGGTTCTAGTTGGTCACCAATGCCGGTTGCCAGCGCGGGTCGATTGCCGATGAAAAACGGGGCATCTGCACCAAGCATCGCTGCCATTCGTTTGAGTTCCTCTTCGGAAAATTGCAGCTGAAACGTCTCGTTAAGCAACTGGAGCATGAATGCGCCGTCTGACGACCCACCGCCTAGCCCGGCACCCGAGGGGATTTTCTTGAGCAGGTGAATATCGATGGGGGGGATCTCCCTTCGCTTTTTTACCTGTTGCAGCGCTTTGATCACCAAGTTTCCTTCTGCCACCCCCGTTAACGGCAGGCCGGTTTGGTGGAAGCGGTATCGTGCAGACGTGACGGGATTCACCGTTTTCTCTTGATTCGCTTCTATCGCCCCGTACTGCTTGGTGTTTCCGGTAGACGTGGGGATAATCTCTAGCGCATCCTTTAGCCCGATGGGGTAGAGGAGGGTCTCTAGGTTGTGGTACCCGTCATTCCGTTTGGAGAGGACGTGAAGGCCCACGTTGATTTTCGCGTTGGGAAAACAGATCATGCCGTGCTTACTTTACCGCGAAGATACATATTTTTTGCACCTCTCTTCCTCTTAGTGAGCGACTAAAATTCAAATGCCGCCCGCACGCCTACCTGTCGGAACTTGGTCTTGTGAAACGACGTGAAGAGACCCGCGTTGAAGAAGCGGTTCCCAATGCCGTACCCGAGCTCCGTGTAGGAGATGATTTGGGGGGTGTAGAGGGTGCTCAGGTAGATCCGCTCCTTATCGGCGAAGTCGGAGATGAAACGGATGTTCTTGAGTATTAGGAAGGGGGCTTCGAACATCATGTGGGCCTGGATGTAGGAGTCGGATGCGTTGTAGAGATCCCTGCTCAGTATGTTGAAGTTGCCACCCAGTCCATCATCCCAGTTTTCGGGGAAGTTGTTTTTTGAAAAGTAGACGAAGTCCGCGAAGTACTCCGTTTTTTGGTTGACAAACACACCGGCTCCCACGTGGTATTGCAGGGAGTTCATCAGCCCGGTTGGGATGTTTTGGCTGATATCCAGTTCCACGCGGTTGTATTCCGAGGTGCTACCCAAGATGTTTTGAAAACTTCTTGACAGTTCCAGCTTGAACGTGGGAAAGTTAGATCGGACGTAAATTTTTTGTCGCCCCTCGTAACGGTAGTATTGCCTTGGGGTCCAGCTGACACGTAAGAATGGGGCAAATGACCGGCGCGTTCCGAATAGCCCTTCTATTGGCTCGCTGTTTACCGTGCTGCTTCGCAGGTTCATCGTCTTGTTTTTGCTCTTGCGGATATGGTAGTTGATACCTGTTTGCAGGAGGAGTCCGTTGGTGATTTCCAGCGTGTTGTAGAGCCTCGCGTAGTAGTCCTGGTAATAGTTGAGTGAGATGTCTTCGAACTTGATCCCCTGTTTTTTAAGGCTGTCCTGAACCTGTTCCACGAAGAGTGAACTATAAGTTGGGTTTCCCTTTCCTAAGGAGAGGGTGGCACTTCCCAGGTGAAATGGATCGTAGTTAAAGGTGGTCGTGAGGTCGGTGAAAAACTCCTTCCTATGGAACATGTATCCGGCAAACAGGTTGATTTTCACGGTTCTTTGGTGGCTCATATCGATATTGAACGAGAGCTTTTGCCTGTAGCTGATCCCGTCTCTTGAGTTGTAGGCGAGCATCAGGGGGTTCAGCAACCCGGAATAGCCGATCCGGGTGGATCGGTACTTGTACTTGGAGTTCATCACCACGCGTTGTGCCACCTGTTGCGCAACCCTGGAGCCGTTTAAGGTATCCCCGTTTGCCTTTTTATCCTGCCATCGCTTTTGGTATTCGCTGATGATGTCTCTCTCTTTCGCTTGCAGGGGGATGGGTCTCTTCGCTTCCCAGAACGCCAGGCTGTTATGGACCGGTACCGAATCGAGCCTTACTTTGTAAAAGTCGCTAATGTTGAGTGACCGCTCCGGCTTCGTGGGCTGGCGCAGGTGGATGTCCCGGTAAGTTAACTTGGCCAGGTGTCGACTGGCGAGGACGTTGCCCAGGTACGATGCGGTTTGGTAAATGGTGAACTCCACCGGTAGGTAGTTGGTAATCCACTCGTTGCCCATCGTGATTTCGAACGAGAAGTTGGAGAAGATACCCACCCCCTCACCCCTGAAAAATATCACCCGCCAGGTGCCTCGTTCTACGATAAACGACCCTTTGAGCAGTTTCGTGTTCTCGTAAATTGGCGTGAAAAGAACGTGGTAAAAGCTTTTTCCTCCCTCCTTGAATGTTTCGTACAGGGAGTAGCGGTAGTACTTGGCCGTGCTGAAGCGGATGGGCATGAAGAAGCTCTCATCATTGGTGGTCTCCCCGTAAATATTGATGTTTAACAGGTTGAAAGGGATAAGGTCGATCTCTTTTTGTTTGGTCAGCGTACCCATCACGTGTCGGATATCCTGCACGTAATTGTTCGGGTAGTCGTACCTCAGCTCACTGATGGTTTCAATCAACGCCTCGTCGTTTTTCGGATCGTGCAAGACGAAGTGCGGGATCAGGTGGGTGTACTTGTAGAGGAAGTTTTTGTTGATTGTCTCCACGTACGTTCGGGTGTATACTTCCGCGGTGTACCTCTCTACCAGGTTATTGTACTTCTCCGCGGCGTTCATGGCGCGAAATAGGATCGAGTCTACCGTGAAAACCGGATCCGGGGCGTGGGAAAGCTCTGTGGTGAGGGTTGCTGTCGTGGAAGCAGGATCCGCAACATGGGTGTCGCTTACCGTGAAGGCTGGCTTCACGGTGGTGGTTGCCGGCGAAGAAGCAGGTTCCGTGGTAAACGCGGTACCCGAGGCAAAAACAGCGGACATAAAAAGGAGAGAAATAAGACTATTTGCAATCCGTTTTCCCATTGATGCAAGTTATCGTTACAGAAACCTTTTCATCACAAAAATAGGTGATTTTTCACCCCTTTTACCCAGAGCGCCAAATTTTAACAAAAACTTTCCCTTATTTTACAATTATAGTGTAAAAAAACCGTTATATTTGTGTTTTTAAACATAGTTATATAACACGGATGGCCGGGAAGAATAGAGGGATAATTGATTTGTCCTCCTCGCTGACAGATATATGGAGGGTTTTGTCGGATGTTGAGAGGGAGAAGTTGCGTGACAACGCGCGTATTCTTCATTTCAAGAAGAATGATTTAATCTACACCGAAGGTGAAACCCCAAAGGATTTGATGTGTCTTTTCAAGGGTAAGGTGAAGATATACAAGCGGGGTGTAGGTAGCCGAAACCACATTATCCGTATTATCTGCCCGGTTCACTATTTTGGCTACAGGGCCTATTTCGCCCGTGAGCCGTACGTTTCGTCAGCCTCCGCGTTCGAGCCTTGCACGGTCTGTCTTCTCCCCATGGAGTTGATTGAACAGTTCCTCCGAAAAAATGGGAACCTGGCACTCTTTTTCATCCAGATGTTGTCGGTGGACTTGGGGGTAGCCGACCACCGGGTGGTTAGCTTGACCCAAAAGCATGTGCGGGGTCGCCTCGCCGAGACGCTCCTCCTGTTAAAAGAGAGTTACGGGGTGGAAGAAGATGGGGCTACCATCAATATCTACCTGGCTCGTGAGGACCTGGCCAACTTCTCTAACATGACCACTTCCAACGCTATCCGCACCCTCTCCAACTTCGTGAACGAACGCATGATTGCCATCGATGGGCGAAAAATTAAGATTATCGATGAAGAGCGCCTCATCAAAGTGAGCCGCATCGGCTGATTTGCCTTTTTATCTTAAATTGTGATTTTATTTTTCTCTTTTTGGAAACTGCTGCCTACCTTCGCGTTTTTAATGGGGTCACCACACCCTGTAACACCCAACAACGCCCTTTGTTGAAACGACTCACCCCCCATACGTGGTTGGTTATTCACGTTAAACGCGTAGGTTGAGTAACTGTAATGATGTTCGAACAAGGATGATACAGAGAATAGCACGTTCCATACTTCGTTCATACTATAAGCCGGTAGAGAGGTTTATCCAAGATCCCCTTGGCACCCAGCGTAACACGCTGAACTACCTGCTGAAGCATGGTCGCGAGACACTTTACGGGAGGGAGCACGGCTTCCGGAAGGTGAAGAATGATGCCGATTTTCGCTCGAAAGTGCCGATCATTGCTTACGAAGACCTACGTCCCTACCTGGACAGGGTAATCGTTGAGAAAGAGGAGAACGTGCTCTGGGATACGCCTGTTAAGTGGTTCGCCATGTCATCGGGAACCACGGAAGATAAAAGCAAGTATATTCCGGTAACCCGAGAGTCGCTCTTTAACGGCAGCTACCGTGCGGGTTACCATATGTTGGGACTCTACGCGACACATCATCCCGATAGCACGTTTATCTTGGGAAAGACGTTGGTGATGGGCGGGAGCCAGCAGGTGAACCGCATTGGGGATGGCATTTTCACGGGCGACATCTCCGCCATCCTGATGAAGAACTTGCCGAAAGTGGTCAAGCGAAGGCGGACACCCGAAAGTATCGCGCTTCTTCCCGACTGGGAAGAGAAGCTGGAGCGGCTTACCGAGTACGCGGTGCAAGCCGATATACGGGCCATGGTGGGGGTCCCCTCGTGGACGCTGGTACTGCTGAAGAAAATCGTGCAAGATACCGGGAAGACGATTCCCGAGTTATGGCCCCGCATAGAGGTCTTTTTTCACGGTGGCGTGAGCTTCTTGCCGTTTCAAGAGCAGTATAAGAAGATCATACCGCTTGATCGTATGAGTTATTGGGAGACCTATAACGCGTCTGAAGGGTTCTTTGGGGTGCAGTTCTCGCCGGAGAGCAGCGACCTGTTGTTGTTGTTAGACAATGAGGTCTACTACGAGTTTGTGCCGATGGAGCAGGTCGACAGCGATTCGCCGGAAACGGTTCCGTTAGAAGGGGTACAGGTTGGCAAGCAGTACGCCGTGGTGATCAGTACCAGCGGGGGGCTTTGGCGCTATAAGCTGGGAGACACCGTGGAGTTCACCTCCACCGATCCCTACCTGTTCAAGGTTACCGGTCGCACCAAGCAGTTCATCAACGCGTTTGGCGAGGAGCTGATCGTGGATAACGCCGACCGGGCTATGGAGGAGGCGTGCCGACTGACGGGGGCTAAGGTGGTCGAGTACACGGCCGCGCCCATCTACTTCGATGAGCACCGCAACGGGGCGCACGAGTGGTTGATCGAGTTTGAAGTGGGGCCACCAAGCTTGGATTGGTTCGCGCAACAGCTCGATGAAAGCCTCAAGCGGCTCAACTCCGATTACGAGGCGAAGCGGTCGTACAACCTCTCCCTTGAATCGCCCGTTGTTCGTGCGATGGCGACAGGGACGTTCTACAACTGGATGAAACAGCGCGAGAGGGTGGGCGGACAGAACAAGGTACCTAAGTTGTCGAATGATCGGAAGCATGTGGAAAGCCTGTTGGCATTCGTGGAAAAAGAATCCTAAAATTGAATAAAAAGGGGTTTCCTTGCCTCCAAATGAGAAAGATTGCGTAACTTTGCCTGTTCTAAACATGACTTGTACGATGAGGAGAGTAAAACTGATCTGCTTTTTGTTGCTCACGTTGGCTTTGGGTTCCTGTAGCGAGTACAATAAGATTTTGAAGAGTACCGACCGGGACCTGAAGTATAGTTACGCGAAAAAGTATTTCGACGAAGGGAAGTATAGCCGCTCCATCGCGCTGTTAGAGGAGCTCGTGCCCTTTATGAAGGGGACGGCTTATGCTGAGGAGTCGCTCTACCTGCTGGCACAAAGCCATTACAACTCCAGGGATTACTTCTCCGCGACGCAGTCGTTCACTACCTACTACACCTCTTACCCCAAAGGGGAGTACGCTGAGTCGGCGCTCTTTTATTCTGCCTATGGTATGTACCTCGACTCGCCCGATTCGCGACTCGATCAGTCCAAGACCTACACCGCGATCATCGAATTTCAAAAGTATATCGAGCGGTACCCCCAGACCGAGCGGGCAGAGCAGGCCAAGGATTACCTGTTTGAGCTGCAGGAGAAGCTGGCCTTGAAGGAGCTTCAGGCTGCTCAGCTCTACCTTAACCTGGGGAATTACATGGGCAACAATTACGAGGCGGCGGTGATTACCGCCCGGGAGGCGATGAAGAGCTACCCCTACTCCAAGTACATGGAGGATTACCAGATCATTATCCTCCGGGCCCGTTACGCGTACGCGCAGCGGAGCACCTTGCAAACGCAACCCGAGCGCTACCGGATGGTGGTCGACGAGTACTTCAACTACACCAACTCGTTCCCCGAGGGGAAGTACTTGGGTGAGGCAGAGGGATACTACAAGGAGGCACAAGGCAAGATTGACGTGCTACCAGCCACATAATCGTTGAGAAACTATAAACGTTATATATAAAATGGATTACAGAAAAATAGCTGCAAGTACCAACACGGAGACACGCGATGTGATGCAGTTGGCTCAGCCGGTGCAGAATGTATACGAGATGACGATGATCATCGCCAAGCGGGCGAATCAACTCTCGCTGGAGATGAAACGTGACTTGGATAGCAAGCTTCAGGAGTTCGCTTCCTATAGCG
Source organism: Bacteroidales bacterium (assembly GCA_012838585.1). Classification (GTDB taxonomy): domain Bacteria; phylum Bacteroidota; class Bacteroidia; order Bacteroidales; family Dysgonomonadaceae; genus Proteiniphilum. Next base: position 17,066 of record DUPB01000058.1, on the reverse strand, counting down.
ACAACCTGGAAGAGGTGTTCGAGAACCACGAGCAGATAGAGATTTCGCGTTTCTACGAGAAACTGCCCAAGCCATCCCTCATTGCCATAGAGGAGTGGAAGGAGGGGGGTATTTATTACCGCAACCCGGAGAAAGACAAGGAGCTGTTTTAGCCTTAACCGCCATGTTGCAACGCATTCAAACCATCTTCTTGTTGTTGGCTTGTTCGGCTATGCTGATTGCCTGCGCCACCTCATTGGGTTCGTTTACCTACAACGGCGACCGGATGATGGTGGAAGCTGTTGGTGTTTACCTTAACGGGGAGTTGCACCACTTCACGTGGGGGTTGGTGGGTATAGGGGTGATAAGCGCTGTCCTATCGTTCGTCAGCATCTTCTTTTATCGCAAGCGGAAGTTGCAGATTCGGTTGTCGAAGTTCAATATTTGCCTCATGGTCGCTTTTTACCTCTACTTTGGCTATCTTCTTTATGAGCTCACCACTACGGGTAACCTGCAGTTCGTGAGGTTGGGGGCCGGTACGGTAATGCCGGCCGTTGCCATCTTGTTTGTTGTGCTGGCGATTCGTAGAATTTCAGCCGATGAGGCGCTGGTGCGTTCCCTCGATCGGCTGAGATAGGTAATTTAGAAGACCCACTCGGGCGATGTTTTTGCTTGACCCGTGCCCGTTGGCACGGGCGTTTTTGTTTGTATAGGGGCGGTAGTGCGGTTTTGCACGCCTGCTCCCTTGTAGTATTGCAGCACCCGGGGCATAATCCTCTCTATATTGGCTATACGCTTGCTGTCTGAAGGGTGCGTGCTAAGGAACTCGGGGACGTTAGCGCCACCGGCATCGGCCATCCTCTGCCAGAACGGCACGGCTACCCTTGGGTCGTACCCCGCCATGGCCATGACGATGAGCCCGATCTCGTCTGCCTCGTACTCCTGTTTTCGGGCATAGGGAAGCATCACCCCTACTTCCGCTCCAAGGCCGAAGACAGTGCTGCCCAACTCCTTCATGGCCTGTGAGTTGCCCAGTAGCTCACCAGCTATGGCACCCCCGTACTGGAGGGCGATTTGCTGGCTAAGCCGCTCGCTGCCATGCTGGGCGATCACGTGCGCCACCTCGTGACCAACCACCACCGCTAAGGCTTCTTCCGTTTGGGTTACCGGTAACAGCCCGGTGTAGATCACGATCTTTCCCCCCGGCATGGCAAAGGCATTCACGCTTTTATCAGCGATCAAGTTGAATTCCCAATCGAAATAGGCCAGTTCCGATTCATACCCGTTGTTCTTGTAAAAGGTCTCTACCGCGTTAGCGATGCGCGTTCCCACGCGTGTCACCATTCGTGCATCGGCCGTGCCTTCTTCTACCGGAGCCGTTTTCATGAACTCCTTGTATTGTTGTAAGCTTAAGGCAACCACTTCGCCGTGCGATATCAGTTGTAGCTGCCTTCTTCCAGTGAAGGGGACGCTTCCACATGCGGTGAGCAGCCACGCGAGCAGCAGCGTGAAGGTGAGTTGGGTTGTCTGTAATGTTTTCATCTTTCCAAGTTTTATCACTGTTATGACTCAATATTCGTCGTTTCGTTTATTATCTGCTTTCAGGTTCACTTCGCGAATATTTACCTATCTTCTGCTTATCAGGGTAATGCAAATACGCGCTAAACCTTTCTGCTTAAATGCAAAAAGCAGCATCAAACCACAAACATAGCGATAAATCCGTAAGGTTTTGAAAATATCCTCCTTTTTTCTATCTTTGAGCGATTTTTTACATACAACAATAACTCGATAGCGAGGCAATGCAGGCGCTCTAAAAACGACCAGGAGGGAGGCGTTGCTCTCGTATACCACAATAACTTATGTCTTCAACTAAAGATAACGATTTTATTAACGATCCCATTGATGACCCCAATGAGGAGTTTGCCACTACCTCATTCTCTGGCTCCAGGGTGCCGGTGAGGTTGGGGGACGACAGTTCGCTAAGCCTCTCCAAGATGTACCAGAACTGGTTCCTGGATTACGCCTCGTACGTGATCCTGGAGCGTGCCGTACCCCATATCTCCGACGGGCTGAAGCCGGTTCAGCGCCGTATCTTACACGCGATGAGGCGGATGGACGATGGCCGTTACAACAAGGTGGCCAATGTTATCGGGAACACCATGCAATTTCACCCTCACGGGGATGCTTCTATTGGTGACGCGTTGGTGCAGCTTGGGCAAAAAGAGATGTTGATTGACTGCCAGGGTAACTGGGGGAATATCCTTACCGGTGACGGTGCGGCGGCGCCCCGTTATATTGAGGCGCGGCTCACCCCGTTCGCCCTCGAGGTGGCGTTTAACCCCAAAACGACCGAATGGAAGCCCTCGTACGACGGCCGCAACAAGGAGCCGGTAACCCTACCGGTCAAGTTCCCACTGCTGCTGGCGCAAGGTGCCGAAGGTATCGCGGTGGGTCTCTCCTCCCGCATCCTTCCCCACAACTTCAACGAGATTTGCGACGCGGCGGTGGCCTACCTTCAAGAGAAGGAGTTCACGCTCTACCCCGACTTCCAGACGGGCGGGCAGGTCGACGTAGAACGGTATAACGACGGGGAGCGGGGTGGTTCGGTGAAAGTGCGGGCCACCATCGAGAAGCTCGATAACCGTACGCTGGTCATCCGGGATATCCCCTACGGGCGAACCACGACAAGCGTGGTCGACTCCATCCTAAAAGCCAACGATCGGGGCAAGATCAAGATCCGGAAGGTGGATGATATCACGGCACAGGAGGTGGAGATACAGGTACATTTGGCCGCGGGCGTCTCCTCAGATAAAACCATCGATGCGCTCTACGCCTTTACCGACTGTGAGATCAATATCTGGCCCAACTGCTGCGTGATCGAGGATAATAAGCCGCACTTTCTTACGGTGAGCCACGTGCTGCGCTCGTCGGTCGACCGCACGAAAGAGTTGCTCAAATGGGAGCTGGAGATCGAGAAGCATGAGAAGGAGGAGGCGCTGCTGTTCGCCTCGCTCGAGAAGATATTCATCGAAGAGCGGATCTACAAGGATAAGCAGTTCGAGGAGGCCAAGAGCATGGATATTGCCGTGGCACATGTGGATAAGCGGCTGGAGCCCTTCAAGAAGGATTTTATCCGCGAGATCACGCGTGATGATATCCTCAAGCTGATGGAGATCAAGATGGCGCGGATCCTCCGGTTTAATGTTGACAAGGCCAACGAGTTAATCGCGAAACTGCTACAGCAGATCGAGGAGATCGAGCATCAGCTGAACCACCTGATCGATTTCACCATCTCGTGGTATCTGATGCTGAAGGAGAAATATGGGAAACTGTTCCCGCGCCGCACCGAGATTAGAAGCTTTGCAACCATCGATGCTTCCAGGGTGGCGATGGCCAACGAGAAGCTATACGTGAACCGCGAAGAGGGGTTTATCGGTACCGATATGAAGAAGGACGAGTTCGTCTGTAACTGCTCGAATATCGACGATGTCATCGTCTTCTTCAAGGATGGTACCTACAAGGTGGTGAAGGTAAGCGAAAAAATGTTCGTCGGCAAGGGGATCCTCTACGTGAACGTCTTTAAGCGCAACGATAAGCGCACCATTTACAACGTGGTGTACCGTCACGGAAAGAGTTCGCCCCATTACATCAAGCGATTTGCCGTCACGGGAGTTTCCCGGGATAGGGAGTACGATTTGACCCGGGGCAAGCCGGGCTCTCGCGTGGTCTACTTTAGCGCCAACCCCAACGGGGAGGCCGAGACCATCCGGGTCATCTTGAAGCCGAAGCCGCGGATGCGTGTGCTGCAGTTCGAGAAAGACTTCAGCGAGATCGCGATCAAGGGGCGGCAGGCGATGGGCAATATCCTTACCAAGGCGGAGGTTCACCGTATCCAGCTGAAGCAGAAAGGGCTCTCCACGCTGGGTGGCCGCAAGGTGTGGTTTGACCCCGACGTGTTCCGACTGAACTACGAGGGTGGAGGCCACTACCTGGGAGAGTTCCAGGGGGACGACAAGATACTGGTCACCACCAAGGGCGGCGACTTTTGGGTTTGCAACTTCGACCTAAGTAACCACTTCCCCACCGATGTCCTTCGGGTAGAGAAGTTTGACGAGGCCAAGGTGTGGTCGGCGGCCCTTTACGATGCCAATCAGAAATACGCTTATCTCAAGCGCTTCACGTTTGAGGACTCCGACAAGCCGGTGAGTTTTATCGGGGATAACCCAGACTCACGACTCTTTTTACTGACCGACGTTGTTTACCCGCGGGTAAAGGTTATCTTTGGTGGGGGAGACGAATTCAGGGATCCCATCGAGATCGACGTTGAAGAGTTTATCGGCGTGAAGAGTTACCGTGCACGCGGAAAACGGATCTCCAATTATGAGGTGGAGGGCGTGGAAGAGCTTGACCCCACCCGTTTCCCGGAGCCGGAACCGGGACCTGAGGAACAGGCATCTATTAAGGTGGAGATCGAAGAGGATGACGATGAAACATCGGTTTCGGATGCCGACCTGCTGGACGAGATCACGGGACAGATGAAGTTGTTCGACTAAAATATAGAGATACATAATCGGATGAAAAAGGGAGCGATTATACTCACCATCTGGTTCTCCGTGGCCTCTCTTCTGTGGTCGCAGGCAGAAACGTTACCCGTCTCGGTTCGTCCAGTGAATCAATCGACGTTGGCCGGTGTGGGTAAGATCATTCTAAACGACACCTATTTGTCACCCCTCCAGTATGATGGGATAACCTTCACGCTCCTGCATGACCGATTGAACGGATCACGTTACGCCAACGCCCGCCTTTTGTTACAACAGCAGTGTAAGATACAGGTAGCCACCACGAAAAATCCTACCTCCTCGGCCTCGGAGTATTACGGTGAACTCGATTACCGGATTAGCGGTTTTTACCCGTTGCTACAACAGTCCCGGTTTCGCTTGCTGGCCGGTGGTGGGTGGGAGGCATCCCTTGGTGGTATATACAACATGCGGAACAGCAATAACCCGGGCTCGCTGAAGGCATCCACCAACCTGAACCTCTCGCTTATGGCCTTTTATAGTTGGCGGGGAATAACATTTCGGTGGCAGTTAGGCACACCTTTCATTGGCCTCTTTTTTTCGCCGGAGTACGGCCACTCCTACTACGAGATATTTACCCTGGGAAATAGCCGGCAAACCCTTCACTTCGCGTCGTTTCATAACCAGCAGGCGCTCCGTAACTACTTCACGGTCGACCTGCCGATTAGAAATGTCACGTTGCGGGCGGGCTACCTGGGCGACTACTATAGAACCGACCAGAATCAATTGGTCACCCGCGTTCTCTCTCACCAGTTCGTGTTGGGACTCGCGTTTGAGTCGCTCTACTTCGGGGGTACACGGGTGCGCGACAACCGTTGGTTAGAAAGCGTCTATTATTAAGAAAGATTTTTTTTAATGAACGCTTGGCATTACCATGCGTTTGGTACTAAGATAGCACCTGAAATTGACAGGGAATATGAATAAATCGTATAACTTTGACGAGCTGATTGATCGGACAAACAGCGATTGCGTGAAGCTTGAGAGGATGAAGGAGCTCTTCGGGAGGGACGACCTGATCCCGCTATGGGTGGCCGATATGGACTTCAGGTCGCCTCCCGCGATTATCCGCGCATTGCAAGAGCGGGTATCGCACGGGATTTTCGGCTATACCGTTCCCTCGGAGGGTTACACCCGTTCCATCGTCAACTGGCTGATCCGGCACCACCAATGGGAGGTGAGCCCTGACCATATCAATTTCATACCGGGCGTGGTAAAGGGCATCGCGTTCGCGCTCGACGCGTTCACCAAGAGGGGTGATCGGGTGATTATACAGCCCCCGGTGTATCACCCCTTCCGTATCGTTACCCAATCCATGGGGCGTGAGGTGGTCACCAACCCCCTTGTCCCGGAGGGGGGACGCTACCGGATGAACCTTGATGGGCTTCGGGAGATCGCGTTGAGCAGGCGTTGTAAGATGCTTATCCTTTGTAATCCGCACAACCCCGGTGGCACGGTTTGGCGCCCCGAGGAGCTAAAGGAACTGGCCACTATCTGCGCCGAGAACGGTATACTGGTGGTCTCTGACGAGATTCATGGCGATATGGCCCTTCCGGGTCATCAGCACACCCCTTTTGCCACGGTATCGGCTGAAGCCGAGGTGAACAGCCTTACGTTCATGGCTCCCAGCAAGACGTTCAATATCGCCGGTATCGTCAGCTCGTTCGCGGTAATCCCCGGTAAGGAGGTGCGCGAACGCTTCTTGGCTTACCTTGAACCTCGTGAGTTGCAACAGGGGACACTCTTCGCTTTTACTGCCACGAGGGCGGCCTACGAGGAGTGCGATGACTGGCTTCGGCAGATGTTGGATTATGTACAGGGGAATGTTCGGTTCGTGGATGGGTACCTCAGGGAGCATATTCCCGTGATCGAGGCGATGATCCCCGAGGCCTCGTTCCTCGTGTGGCTCGACTGTCGCCGTTTGGGCCTTTCGCAGCCCGAGCTGGTCCGTTTTTTCGTGGATAAGGCGGGATTAGCCCTCAATGACGGGGCCATCTTTGGCAAGGAGGGAGAGGGGTTTATGCGGCTCAACGTGGGTACTTCGCGGTTCGTGTTGAGGAAAGCCCTCAATCAGCTGAAAAACGCGTTGCTATCGCTGCCGACAAACTGGTATACCAGTGAACCAATTGGTTGGTGAAACGGTGAAACAGATGTCTCATGAGTCAGTGAATCCACGATGTACCATTCAACCGATATAGTAATAAATAATATTAAACATAGAATAGTACAACATGAAGATTGAAAGCAACAGAATGGTTACGCTCACGTATGACCTACACGTGGGCGAGGGAGAGGAGCGCGAACTGATGGAACAGACCACGGTCGACCGTCCCCTACAGTTTATCTATGGCGCCAACATGATGCTCGACGCGTTCGAGCGAGAGCTCAAGGGACTGGGCGAGGGCGATACCTTCTCGTTTACCCTTACCCCCGAAGAGGCGTACGGCGAGTACGAGGAGGAGCGGGTCATCGAACTGCCCAAAAAGATTTTCGAGGTCGATGGAAAAATCGATACAAACGTGGTTTTCGAGGGCAACACGCTACCGATGATGGATTCATCGGGTAACCGCTTGATGGGATCGGTGGTCGAGATCGAAGGCGATACCGTCACCATGGACTTCAACCATCCGCTCGCGGGAGAGACGATGCATTTCGATGGGCAGGTTTTGTCCGTTCGGGAAGCCACGGCTCAAGAGATGGCCATGGTGCTATCGGGTGGCTGTAGTGACTGCTCCGGCTGTGGACCGGAGGGTTGCGGATCGGAATAATTATAGGTTATGTTACTTGCGGTCGATTTCACGCTCCCCATCACGAACCCGACGCTGCAGTTCCTGATACTGTTCGTCATAATTCTGACGGCCCCGATTCTTTTTAACAAGATAAAGGTCCCATCCCTTATCGGGTTAATCATCGCGGGTGCCGTTATCGGGTCGTATGGCCTGGGACTAATGACCCGCGATAGCAACATGATCATGTTGGGCAACGCGGGTCTGCTCTACATCATGTTCCTGGCCGGCGTGGAGATCGACTTAGCCGAATTTAAGAAGAACAGCGCGAAAAGCTTGGCTTTCGGGTTGATTTCCTTCTCCGTGCCCATGATCTTATCCTATCTCGCGGGGCACTACCTCCTTGGAATGACCGTGATGTCGTCGGTATTGTTTGCCAGCATGTTGTCTTCTCACACGTTGCTGACCTACCCTTTGATTAGCAAGATGGGGGTGGGTAAGAACCGGGCGGTCACGGTCGCGGTGGGGGGTACGGTGATTACCGATACGATCGCGCTGCTCGTCCTGGCGGTTGTCGTTAGCATGAACGAAGGGGGAGTCGGCCTCGCCTTTTGGACGAAGCTTACCATCTCGATACTGCTGTTCGCCTTGATCGTGGTTGTCGGTTTTCCGCTTTTTACCCGTTGGTTTTTCAAGCACTTCCCAGACAATACCACCCAGTTCATCTTCGTGCTGACGATGATTTTCCTGGGCGGCCTGTTGGCCGAGCTGGCCGGCATCGAGGGAATTATCGGCGCGTTCTTGGCCGGCTTATCCATGAACAGGTTGATTCCCCGCGTATCCCCGCTTATGAACCGCGTCGACTTCGTGGGGAACGCCATTTTTATTCCCATCTTCCTGATCAGCGTGGGTATGCTCATCGACTACCGTGTCTTTTTCGGTGACATAGAAACCTTGAAGGTCTCCGTGGTGATGACGGTCGTGGCTATCCTATCGAAGTTCCTCGCCGCGCTGTTCACGCAAAAGATTTTCCGGTATACCAACGCGGAGCGGATGCTTATTTTCGGTCTTAGCAACTCGCAGGCGGCGGCCACGCTGGCCACCGTCATGGTTGGTCACCGGGTGGGGTTGTTGGACGACGCTATCCTGAACGGGGCTATCGTGATGATCCTGATTACCTGTACTGTCTCCTCCCTTCGGGCGCAGAAGGGGGCGATCGCGACCTCCCTGGCGGAGGGAACGATGGGTGAGAACGAAGGCGAAAGCGTGCTCGATGAACGGATTCTTATTCCCGTGGCCAACAAGGATACCCTTAAAGACCTGATCGAGTTTAGCCTGGTGATCAAGTCGAAGGAGAACACCCGGGACCTGTACGCCCTGAACATCATCAAGAGTAGCGATGCGACTCCCGAGGCAGAAAAAAACTCCGAGAAACTTTTGGAGGAGGCGATGAAGCTGGGTGCCGGTGCCGAGACCATCATACAGCCGCTGAAACGCTACGATATGAACATCCTCAACGGTATATTAGGGGTGGTGAAGAAGTACGCCATCACCGATATCGTGATGGGGCTCCATATGAGGCAGGAGATATCCCAATCGTTTCTCGGGAACCTGGTGGAGGGGGTGCTCGACAAATCGCGTACCACCCTTTACGTGTACAAGGCCATGCAGCCGCTCTCTACCGTCAAGCGTCGTCTCGTGATCGTGCCCCGGGACGCTGATAAGGAGATCGGGTTTGCCTTGTGGATCTCCAAGCTATGGAACCTGGGACGCAATACCGGTGCCAAGCTCAGCTTTTACGCCGATGAGGAGATGTTGGATGTCTTGCGGCAAATACAGAAGATTCACCCCGTGGATGGTGACTTTCACCTGTTCGAGGATTGGAACGCTTTCCCCTCGCTCGCGAACGAGATAGGTAAGGATGAGGCACTGTTTATCGTGATGAGCCGAGATCGAAAGGCATCCTACCATCCGGTTATGCAGCGAATCCCGGACTATATCAACCATCAATTCAAGGATAGAAACTTCATGCTGCTTTACCCGCTACAATCAACCACGGCAGAAGGTTACCACAGCCATATATCAATCCCATTGTTCTCTTCCAATCAGGTGTTGGGCGGGGTAAGCGACCTGTTGGCTTCCGTGCTTCGTGAAAAAGAAGAACGGGAGGAGCAAATAGATAAGGCGGCCATGGAGAGTACGGATAAGGGTGAAAGTGAACCCGATTAACGAAGGATTCACGTTGTGGACGGTCATTTTTACCCGTTAGATGATTGGAAGGAATAAAAACAAAGAAAAACAGGATGCATGATGAACACGTTTGGCCATATATTCAGGCTGACCTCATTTGGTGAATCGCACGGCTTGGGCGTGGGGGGGATTATCGATGGGTGTCCCCCGGGGCTGGAGCTTGATAGGGAGTTTATACAGTTGGAGTTGAACCGCCGTCGCCCGGGACAATCACGCGTCACCACTCCCCGGGATGAGCCCGACGAGGTGGAATTCTTGTCGGGCCTGTTCGAGGGGAAGTCTACCGGCGCACCCATCGCTTTCTTGGTGAGGAACCGTAACCAGCACTCCTCAGACTACGACCACTTGAAAGATGTTTTTCGCCCTTCGCATGCCGATTTCACCTATCAGCAGAAGTATGGTCTGCGCGACTACCGGGGTGGGGGGCGCTCCTCGGCCCGCGAGACGGTTGCCCGCGTTGTGGCGGGTGCAGTGGCCAAATTGTACCTAAACAGGCTGGGCGTTAAAATACAGGCCTACACCTCGCGCGTGGGGGATATCGCCCTTGAGAAGGATTACCGGTTGTACGACCTCGATCGGGTGGAGGAGAATATGGTTCGATGCCCTGATCCCGATGTGGCTGAGCGGATGATGCAACTGATCAACGAGGTACGTCACCAAGGCGATACTATTGGGGGGATTGTTACTTGCGTGATCAAGGGTACTCCCGTGGGTTTAGGTGAGCCGGTTTTCGGCAAACTTCATGCCGCCCTCGGCTCCGCGATGTTGAGCATCAACGCCGTGAAGGGATTCGAATACGGGACGGGGTTTGACGTTTCGGGACGTGGGTCGGAAGTGAACGACCCGTTTTATGACGATGGGGGTACCGTGCGTGCCCGCACCAATTACTCCGGAGGTGTCCAGGCGGGCATCTCCAACGGGGAGGATATCTACTTTCGCGTGGCGTTTAAGCCGGTCTCTACCATTGTAAAGGAGCAAGAGACGGTGGATATTCATGGCGAGGAGATCCGGGTTAAGGCGCGTGGGCGGCATGACTCTTGCGTGCTCCCCCGGGCGGTTCCTATCGTTGAGGCCATGGCGGCCATTACCCTTTTGGACTTTTACCTGTTGTCGTTGACCAAGCCCAAATAGTCACTCACGTACAATAATCGAATGGCTCAATTGATTCGTATATTCTTTTTAGTGATTTTGACGCTCTTTTTGCAGTCTCAATCAACGTTCCCTGTTACAAGTAAAGCCCGCGAACCCCATGGGAGTTGGCAAGATGTTATCTATACATTGGAAGACAAACAGCTTTTTCATAGCTACCTTTCCTATATTGAACCTTACTTGGAAACTGCTTCCGGGACTCGTGAAGAGGAAAGGCTGGTACTCCTCTTAGAAAAGACGGCCCTGTTTTTTCAGGGTACGCCCTACGTGGCTCACACGCTCGAGGTGACCGACGAGGAGAAACTGGTGGTCAACCTCCGGGGGCTTGATTGCGTAACGTTCGTTGAAACGGTTATCGCCTTGACCAACACGGTTCGGTCGGGAAAGCATGACTTTGATGCATTCACCCGCCAGTTGGAGCGTGTTCGTTACCGTAATGGGGAGAGGAATGGCTACTCCAGCCGTTTGCATTACACGTCCGACTGGCTATACCATCACGAGCAAAACGGCTTGTTGAATAATATCTCCTGTGAACTGGGTGGTACCCGTGAAGGTAAAAAGATTCACTTCATGACCTCCCATAGGGATGCATACAGGCAATTGAAGAACAACGATACACTGTTCGAGGAGATACGTGTTGTGGAGGAGTCGATGGGTGACAGGGGTGGCTTTTGCTACCTGCCAAAAGATAAGATTCAAGCTGCCGCTTCTAACATTCCGCATATGGCGGTTCTGGCTTTTACTACCCGCGTTGAGGGGCTTGACACCAGCCACGTCGGCTTTACCTTTTGGCGGCACGATAGCTTGACCTTTATCCATGCCTCTTCCTCCCGGGGAGAGGTGGTGGTGGACCAGAACTCACTCGGCGATTACTGCGCGGCTCAGCCATCTTGCACCGGTGTTATCGTTGCCCGGGTGTTGTAAATGAATGGGTGAACTTGGAATCCACTACACTTGCGGGGAGCAGTCACCTTTTGGCTTGAATGTTTTAAATGGGTTAACTGGCAACCTGATCTGCCGGTATTGACTCCACTGGTGGGGTCGATGATGCCGGTGAGGGTCGCAGCACGCGATGGTACCCTGCTTGATCTTGTAGTAGCTCGATCGCTTTGTGGTAGACCTTGTCGCTCGCGAGCTGGTGGAGAAGTACCCCCTTCTTGTAATGGAACCGCTGCATGATCTCTGACTCGATCATACTTTTTACCTGTTCCTTAAACAGCTCTAAGTCTCTGTCCAGGTCGGGATGCAGTTTAGCCTCCAGCGCCTTGAACTCTTCCGAGGCCACCCCCATGTACCCCTCGAACTCCATGATGTTTTTCAGCTGTTGCAGCGAGTGCTCGCTCATCTTGTCGTATTCGAAATCCTTCGACTTCACGAACGTTTTGAACGCTTCGTAATCCGTGTCCGGTAGTTGGAACGTGCCGGGAGGGGGAGCGGAAGCCTCCTGGTTCTGTAGCATCCACTCGGTCACGAAGTTAAAAATCATGTTGTCCATCATCAGGTAATAGGCGATGGTACTTCCCGTCTCTTGGGGAACCGTGATGTCGGGGGTAATGCCTCCCCCGTCGCGCACCTCACGCCCGTTGCGCGTGTGAAAGAGGTTGGTCAGCGAGTCGGGAACCCGTGCCACGCTCCCGTCGGGGTTGCGGTGCGAGTAGTCCAGTGCTTGGATGCAGCGTCCGCTCGGGATGTAGTACTTGGAGGTCGTGATCTTGATATTCCCCCCGTAGGGCAGGTTGCGCGGGGTCTGCACCAGTCCTTTCCCGAACGAGCGGTTTCCCACGATAACCGCCCGGTCAAGGTCTTGCAAGCCACCGGCGACGATCTCGGCGGCCGATGCCGAACCTGTATCGATCAACACGATGATGGGCATGAGCTCATCGATAGGTTGCTCGCGGGTGCGGTAGCTCCGGTCCCACTCCTTCACTTTCCCCTTGGTGTAGACAATCTCTTCCCCTTTCGGTACGAATAGGTTCACCACCTCTACCGCCTCGTCCAGGATACCGCCCCCGTTTCCACGGAGGTCCATGATGAGCGAGGTGGCTCCCTTTTTTTTGAGCTTTTTGACCGTCTCCTTTACCCGCTTCCCGCTCCCGGAGGTAAAGCTGGAGAAGTGGAGGTAGCCGATACTGTCATCCACTATATTCGCGTAGGTGATGGGGTCTATCTCGATTTTTTCCCTCGTGATGGGGATTGTCCGCTTCTTTTTTTCACCTGGTCGGGCGATGGTTACTTTAAGCGTCGTGCCGGGCGTCCCTTTCAACCGGTCGCTCACCTCTTTCACGGTTGACTCGCGCACATCCTCCCCATCGATCTGCAGGATGCTATCACCCGCCTTCAACCCCACCTTGTCGGCTGGTAGCCCCTCGTACGGCTCGTTGATTACCACGCGGCCCTCGTTGTAGGAGATGATGGCACCGATGCCCGCGTACTCTCCCGTGGTCATGAACTGGAGCTCCCCCACGTTTTCTTCCGGGTAGTACTCGGTGTAGGGATCCAATCGGGTGAGCATGTTGTTTATCGTTCCCTGTATCAGCTGGTTCACCTCGATGCTGTCCACGTAAAAGAGGTCTAACTCTCGGATGATCGAGTTGAATATATCGATGTTCTTGTTGATGTCGAAGTAGCGCTGGTTCTGTTCGGGGGTCGGCGCTTGGGCTACTGCCATCTGCAGGGCAACCGTGCCCGCGAGCAGTAAAAGGGTGATTCTTCTCATTGCGTGCTGTTTTAGTGTACCTGTCATCCTCTATTTCCCACAAAGGAACAAATTTTTTCAAGAACAGGGGGGATGGTTTTAGTTATATGTTTTTAAATCGGTTTGTGTACCTGCTTAAATTCAGGAAAAGTGGCTATATTTGTGAGCATATATCTGAATAATTCACCCAAATAAAACAAAAGCAGGTATGATGACAAAAAATGTGGTGTTGATGAGAATGGCTAAAGAGTCCCTCAAAGGAAGGTGGGGCATAGCCGTTGGAACATATCTGGTGTATGTCTTGCTTTCGATGGCGGCAGGTGCCATTCCGGTTGCAGGTACCTTGCTTGTTGGAGGTCCCCTGGCTTTGGGGTTCGCGTTGTTCATTCTGTCTGTTTCACGAGGTCAGGAGGCTGAGATAGAGCAACTCTTCAAGGGGTTCGAACGTTTTGCCGTGGCGCTTGTGGCGATGTTGCTGATGATGCTTCTCATCGGATTGGGTATGCTTCTCTTAATCGTTCCGGGTATCATATTGGCTATTGGCTACTCGATGACCTTTTTTATACTGGTCGACAACCCGAACCTCACCGCGGTAGAAGCGATGAAGAAGAGCAGGGAGCTGATGTACGGATACAAGTGGAAATTTTTCTGCCTCAACCTGCGCTTTATAGGATGGTTTCTACTCGTTATAATAACGTTGGGTATCGCTTCACTGTGGGTGTCTCCCTATCTGTACGTGAGTTACGCCAAATTTTACGACGATTTGTTGACCAACAAAAATGCGGCGTGATTGGCGGAAGGATCAATCGTGGGTATAATCAACTTTGCAACATACAATGAAGGGGTTTTTAACGTCCATCGCACTGACGGTGATGATTATTTTCACCGGCTGTACCAATCTCGATGAGATTTACAGCGAAATTGACTCCCTGAAAAAGGAAAGCAAGGAGCTAATTGATAGGCTAAATGACCATGAGACACAGTTGAAAGCCATCGAAAGCCTCGTGGAGACCGCTAACTTGGAGATAAAGACCCTTCGGGTGCTCATGGACGCCGTGGAGAAAAGAGTGAGCGTAATGTCATACAAGGAGTTGGACGATAAAAGTGGTTACGAACTCACCTTAAGCGATGGGACTCGAATTAACCTTAAGCACGCGCCAGTTCCCGTGGTGGGAACAAAAGTTCACAGTGACGGGTTACACTACTGGACGCTTAACGGTGAATTCATGCGCGATGCATTAGGTAAGATGATTTGCACCCAAGGAAAAGACGGTATCGTCCCCATCTTGCGAGCGAATATCGATAGGAACTGGGAGGTAAGCCTCGATGGCGGCACCATCTGGCAGGAGGTGAAGGATGCCACTGATAACCCTGTGAAAGCAATTGGCAAGGAAGGGGAGAGTGGCACGCTGGGCCTCTCTATTATTGAATCCGACAGCACCATTACCATTATTTATAACGGCACGGCGTACGTGATTCCTATTCGGCGTCATCTTAACCCGCTTAGTTGTGTCGCCGAGTACAATATGAATCCCGCTGGAGATGGCTTCGTGACGGACATGACCGCCTGTGACGTGAGTGGGTTCTTCTCGTTCTACGATGCTGTCGCCCGCTTTAGAAGTATCACGATTAATGGCAAACGCTATCATCTGCCGAGTAAAGAGGAGTGGGGGGCCATTGTGCCGGAGATATACAATAACCTTGGCTTCTATGTTAGCTTCAAAATTACGAACGCCTATGATGATGTCGGTGAGAGCGTAATGCTTCAAGGCGAAAGCATCTCCTTTACCAGTGATTTTCGTTCTGGGGTGAATGACGTTTGTTATGCACTTCGTTACAAGGGTACCGATAGGGTGTCTGCCTGGCGATACGAGTATATCGGTAACGGGAACAACACTCATATGAAAATAACCGCGCGTAGCTTGCATGGACAGTCAGGCGTGACCGTGGAGGATATCGCCCAACCAGGCTATTGGAGCGTAAACAACGAGATTGACGTGGTTCGCTGCTTTCCAGCCAGTGGTGAAAGGCTAACCCCTTCAGATGGGGAAACCCTCATTTACGAGCGAGTTTATGGTTCTTTCTGGGCATTATCGGTGGAGGATTCGACCAGTGCATTTAACATGGTCTTCGTCTCTAACTACTATTACTGGGAGGAGCAAAGCTACGCGTCATCGTCTGGTCAGACCTATCGAACCCGCGGGTTAAACGTGCGCTTGTTCACATCGGGGGATTAAGGGTTGAGTTAAAGGTTAAAGGGAAATAGTAAACAACAATCAATATGAAGAGGATTTTCACCATAATTGTGTTAGGAGCGGTTATCTCTTTCGCTGGATGTGCCGACTTGGACGATATATACCGTGAGCTCGATGACCTGAAAAAGAGAAACAAGGAGCAAGCCGATAGGCTGAATGATCACGAGGCGCGATTAAAAGCCCTCGAAGGCCTTGTGAGAACCGCCAACTCTGAGATAACGACCCTTAAGGGACTTGTTAACGCGGTGGAGAAGAGGGTGAGCGTGGTATCATACAAGGAACTGGCAGATATGAGCGGTTACGAGCTTATCATGAGCGATGGGACTACCATTAATCTCAAACATGGAAAAGCCTCCGTGGTGGGGACTAAAGTGCACACCGACGGGCTGCTTTACTGGACGCTAAACGGCGAGTTCATGCGCGATGCATTAGGCAAGATGATTTGCGCCCAAGGGAAAGAGGGTGTTACCCCAACCCTGCGCGTGAATACCGCGGGACACTGGGAGGTGAGCTTCGATGGTGCTACCACTTGGCAGGAGGTAAAGGATTCCAACGGTTACCCTGTAAAGGCAATTGGTGAGGATGGAGCTCAAGGACCGAGCGGCACCTCACACCTCTCCATTACCGAAACCGATACCACTATTGTTGTCACCTTCATGGGGCAAACATATTCCATGCCCAAGTGGAACGGCTCCTCGTCTGTAACGGGTTCGAACAACCCGCTCAGCTACGTTGCCGAGTACAACGTGAATTGTTCGGGCGACGGTTTCGTGACGAACCTGACCGACTGTAATGGGAGCGGTTACTTTTCGTATGACGATGCTGTTTCATGGTTCAGTAATATAACTATTGACGGTAAGCGTTACCACCTGCCTAATAAGGAAGAGTGGAGAACCATCGTGCCGCACGGCTTTTACTTTATGAACGCCTTTTCAACCTGGAACGATTGGTCTATTGATGTCAGAGAGACTGTAACGCTTCGAGGCGTAAGCATGACTTTCACCAGTGATTTTTGTGTTGGCGTGGATAGCGTCTCTTACGCGCTTCGATACAAGGGCACCGATTGGGTCTCAGCCTGGCGATACGAGTATATCAGTGATGGAAACAATACCCATATGAAAATAACCGCGCGTAGCTTGCAAGGTCAGTTGTATGGTATAAGTGCTTATGTCATCGTGCGACCGGATTTTTGGAGTGCTAACGCCGAGAATGATGTCGTCCGCTACTTCCCGGCCAGTGGCCTGCAAAAGTCGGGTTCACGCCTTAACGTGGGCTCAGAAGGCTATTTCTGGTCGTCATCACAGTACGATACCAATTACGCCCAATTCATGTGCTTCTTACCCGACAGGGTGCTAAACACCGATATTAATCCTTATTCAACCGCTATGAGCGTGCGCCTTTTTGCAACGGGAGATTGATTTGATTACGTGAGGAGTCG
>DUPB01000057.1 GCA_012838585.1 Bacteroidales bacterium | reverse complement strand
CCGAGGAGTTGATACAGACGTTTGCCACCTTCAAGGAGGCGGTAAAACAGAACCGCGAGGGAGCCAGGTTTATCGGGCTGCATCTCGAGGGGCCCTACTTCTCGTATAACCAGCGTGGTGCTCAGGACCCCAAGTACCTCAGGAACCCGGATCCGGCAGAGTATAACGAGATATTGGCCGCGTCAGACGACATTGTCCGCTGGAGCTTGGCACCCGAGTTGCCCGGTGCGCTGGAGTTCGCCAGGGTGCTTAAAGAGAGGGGCATTGTCACGGCGGTAGCTCACTCCGACGCTATTTACGAGGAGGTGGTAGAGGCGTTTGACGCGGGCTTCTCGCTTGCCACGCACCTCTATTCGGGTATGTCCTCCATCACCCGCCGGAACGCGTATCGATTCGCGGGCGTGGTTGAGGCGGCTTACCTGATTGACGATATGGATGTGGAGATCATCGCCGATGGCGTACACCTGCCCAAATCGCTTCTTCAGTTCGTCTACAAGTTCAAAGGTCCCGATAGGACTGCGCTCTGTACCGATTCGATGAGGGGAGCCGGCATGCCGGATGGCGAGTCCATATTGGGTAGCCTGGAAAAGGGGCAGAAGGTGATTATCGAGGATGGGGTTGCCAAGTTGCCGGACCGCACTGCATTTGCCGGTAGCGTGGCT
The DNA here is from genome assembly GCA_012838585.1 of Bacteroidales bacterium. Taxonomy (GTDB): domain Bacteria; phylum Bacteroidota; class Bacteroidia; order Bacteroidales; family Dysgonomonadaceae; genus Proteiniphilum. The sequence continues at coordinate 9,989 of DUPB01000057.1, read as the reverse complement.
ACTACCGACCGTTTGGTTCGCACTATGGTGCAGCTTGCCGAGGTTCCCTTGGTAGACGCGGTGAAGATGATGACCCTTACCCCCGCGCGGATCATGAAAATCGATGGGGCGAAAGGCTCCATCGAGGTGGGCAAAGATGCCGACTTTGTTATTTTCGGCGAAAACATAGATGTATCACACACAATCATAGAAGGAAAAGTTATTTATGGGAACTAAAGCAGACGTTATCACATTCGTGAAAGGAATGTTAGAGGTGAGAATCTTCCCGGATCGGGATAAGATGGGTCAAGATGCGGCGAAAGATGTTTCGGCGGCCATTCAGGCGTTGCAGAAAACCAAAGAGGAGATCAACATGATCTTTGCCGCGGCACCCTCGCAGAGTGATTTCATGAAAGCGTTGATCAGGGACAAGGCAATCCAATGGAACAAGGTCAACGCGTTTCATATGGATGAGTACATTGGGTTGGAGGAGGATGCCCCCCAGGGGTTTGGCAACTTCTTAAAACGGCATCTTTTCGACCATGTGCCTTTCAAAAGCGTGAACCTGTTGAACGGTCAGGCTGCAGATCCCGAAGCCGAATGCGCACGTTACTCGTCTTTGTTAGAGCGTTATCCCGCAGATATTGTCTGCCTTGGTATTGGTGAAAACGGGCATATCGCGTTTAACGATCCCCCCGTGGCCGACTTCAAGGATCCCAAGGCCGTCAAGGTGGTGGAACTGGAGCTGGCTTGCAGGCAGCAACAGGTGAACGAGAAGCTGTTTGACGGTATCAACTTGGTGCCGACGCACGCGATGACCATCACCATTCCCGCGCTTATCCGTGCCAAGCAGATGTACTGCATGGTTCCGGCTGCCAACAAGGCGGAAGCGGTTTACCGCACGTTGAACGATGAGATCAGCGAGGCGTGCCCCGCCACCATATTGAGGAATAAGAAAGGGGCTATCCTCTACCTGGACAGAGATAGCGCCGCGTTATTAAAAGAGTTAAAACAAACAAAATAATCAAATGAAGGTAAGAATATTTTTATCTGTCCTGTTATCCGGCTTCCTGTTTGTATCGCAGGCCCAAGTGAAGATAGGGATAATTGGGCTGGACACCTCGCATGCGACGGCATTCACCAAGTTCATCAACGGAAATACCGATGAGTACAAAGATTTTCAAATCGTTGCCGCGTATCCCTATGGATCCAAGACGATCAAGTCGAGCTACGATCGGATCCCGGGTTACATTGAGCAAGTCGAAAAGATGGGGGTAGAGGTTGTCTCCTCTATCTCGGGGCTCTTGGACAAAGTGGATTGCGTTCTCCTGGAAACCAATGATGGGAACCTGCACTTGGAGCAAGCGTACGAGGTGTTCAAGGCCGGTAAGATTGTCTTTATCGACAAGCCTATCGGGGCCAACTTGCCGCAGGCTATCGCGATCTTCGAGTTGGCCAAACAGTATAACGTGCCCTTGTTCTCCTCCTCGGCGCTCAGGTATGTTCCTGAAAGCCAGAAGCTGCGTAACGGTGAGCTGGGAAAAGTGATTGGTGCTAACTGCTATTCACCGGCACACTTAGAGCCTTCTCATGCCGATATGGCTTGGTACGGCATACACTCCATTGAAGGGCTTTTCACCGTTATGGGAACCGGCTGTAAAACCGTGACCCGCGTCAGCTCCGAGGGTACCGACGTGGTGATCGGACTGTGGGACGATGGGCGAATCGGCTCGATAAGGGGCATTCGCGATGGTAAAAGCGCGTACGGTGGTTACGCGTTCACCGATCAGGGAATCGTATCAACTGGTCAGTATCAGGGATATGAGGCGCTGTTGAGGGAGATATTGAAGTTCTTTGAGACCCGCGTTGCTCCAGTGAGCGAGCAGGAGACGTTGGAGATATTTACCTTTATCGCTGCCGCTGACGCCAGCAAGCGTGCGGGGGGTAAGCCTGTCTCTACCCAAAAGGTGTACGAGAAAGCTGCCAAGGAAGCCAAAAAGTTAATCCGTAAATTAAAGTAGAGGCTCGATGAAACAAATTCTCATGGCTTTGTTGGTCTCATTGCTGCTGCTCTCTTGCGCGGGGCGAGGTGGTGACGGTAAGGATCAGCAGTCAACATTTACCGGTGAAGCGGGGGAGATCGAGCTGATCGTCCTTGCTCCCGGTCATTTTCATGCCAGCCTGCTTCAAAAAAGTGAAATGGAGCAGGTAAACAAGCAGGTACATATCTATTCGCAGGAGGAAAATGCCGGTCTGGCGCAATACCTTTCGGCCATCGAGTCGTTTAACGCGCGGGAAGCCGCGCCAACTGCCTGGGAGAGCACGGTGTACACGGGCTCCGACTACCTGGAGCGGATGCTTTCAGATCATAAAGGCAACGTCGTGATTCTCGCGGGCAATAACCGGGACAAAACCGAGTATATTCTCGCGTCGATTGATGCAGGTCTCAACGTGTTGTCGGATAAGCCGATGGCAATCAATCAGAGCGATTTCCACCTGCTGGAGGCCGCGTACGAGAACTCGGTAGAAAACGGGGTGTACCTTTACGATATGATGACCGAGCGGTACGATATGCTCAACATCATCGAAAAGGAGCTGGTGGCCGATGTGGATCTGTTTGGTGAGTTGCAGCAGGGAACTGCCGACGAGCCCGCCGTCTTTATGGAGAGCACCCACCACTTTTTCAAAACCGTGGCCGGCAGCCCGCTCATCCGCCCCGCCTGGTACTACGATGTAGAGCAGCAGGGCGAAGGGATTGCCGATGTGACCACCCATCTGATCGACCAGCTGTTTTGGAAATGTTTTCCCGATCAGGTAATCGACTATAAAAGCAACGAGATTGCCGATATCACGGCCGAGCATTGGCCTACGGAGATTACCTTGCCTCAATTCACGAGTTCAACCAACGAGGTCGAATTCCCGGACTACCTGCAAAAGTACCTCGATGGTGACCTGTTGAAGGTATATGCTAACGGCACCCTTTCTTTTACCGTGAGGGGTCACCATGCCGGGTTAAAAGTCCTCTGGAACTGGGAGGCACCCCAAGGTGGTGGCGACACGTTTAAGTCGGTGATAAAGGGCACGAAAGCCATTCTTAGGACGGAGCAGGGTAGCGAGCAAGGGTTCGTGAAGCAGCTGTACGTCCAACGCCCGGAGGGGGTGGAGGAGGGACTGTTCGAGGCTAACCTGAAGGCATCCATCGAGCGCCTTCAAGTGGGGTTTCCGTTCCTCTCCTATGAGAAGACCGCTTTGGGTGACACCTACCTGATCCATATACCACTGGAAAACAGGGAGGGGCATGAGGCCCACTTCAAGTACGTGGGTGAGCGCTTTTTCAAATACCTGGTGGATCGGGATATGCCCGATTGGGAGAAAACCAACACGCTGGCAAAGTATTATATCACCACGACGGCGGTTGAGGTGGCAGGTGCAACTAAGTAGCGTTAGCGCTTGCCCCTTGCACGCACTCGTACGGGCGTGTTTCAAAATTTGTAACTCATGAGACGATGGTTATTGTGGGTCGTGATAGTTTTGCACATCGCTTCTGTCGTGCAGGCTCGTGATAATCGACTCACCAGGGAAGAGAAGCGGGAAGGTTGGATTTTGCTGTTCGACGGGAAATCGCTCGACGGGTGGCGGGTAGCCGGGGATAGCGTTATGCACTCAGATGCAGGCTGGAGCGTGGAGGATAACTGCTTAAAGGTCGAGTGGAAAGAGGGAAAAAGGAACCGGAACATCATTTCAAAGCAGGAGTTCGCCGATTTCGAGTTTTCTATCGAGTGGAAGTTAGCCCCGGGCTCGAATAGTGGCATCATCTATCACCTTGGTGATGCCTTTACAGAAGCTCCCCCTTGTACCGGGCCCGAATATCAGATCATCGATGACCTGGGATGGCCCGTTCCCCTATCCGAAGATCACTTCACCGGTGTGGATTATGCCATGCACATGAAGCTTGAAAACAAGCAGTTGCATCCTGCCGGTTCGTTTAACGTCTCGAAAATCGTGTTCCGCGACGGGCATGTTGAACATTGGTTGAACGGCAATAAGATCGTGGAATTTGAAGCATGGACGGAGGATTGGTACGACCGTTTGCGGAAAAGCCGATGGGCTGAAAATCCATGTTACGGTGAAAATAGGAGCGGTGCATTTTCGTTGCAGAATTACCGCGATTGTACCCTCTGGTTTAAAAACATTAAGGTAAGACCTTTATAAGATTAGATCTATATCAATGAGTAGCAGGCGAAAATTTATCAAACAGTCGTTGGCTTCCGGTATCGGGTTAAGCATGGGAGGAATCTCCTTGGCTAATCCAGCCGCTGAGAAGCCGGCAGTGAAATCGGTTTCGTTACCCGATATCTCCAATATGGTGTCGATGCCCCCGGACATGCCGTTTATTCCGCGGAGGGTGGCAAGCTGGTGGGTGACCATTGAAGATTTACAGTGGTCGCAAAAGAGCATCCGGGATAAGATCAAGAGGCGGGCGGCGGCCTTTGCCGAGGCACAGATCGATATGGTGGTCAATTACGGGTTCCATATCCGTTTTGACTTCTCCAACTACTTCGGTCAGCTGCACGGCCTTATGGCTAACGCGTGCGAGGAGCTGCACCAGTATGGTATCAAGTTCATGGATCACTACTCCTGCAACCACGTTGAACGCCCCAGAGACGAAGCGGAGTTTCACAAGCTGCACCGGAGACATCGCCATCACGTGTTGCTGTTTCACGATCCCATCGCTGCCGTGCATGCCCAGTACGAGGGACATCGCTTTCAAGACATCTGCGAGGTAGATATCCGCGATGGCAGCAGGGGCTACTCGTTGCAATACCAGATGGAGGCCTTTTGCCACAACAACCCCAACTTCTTGGACATGCACGTGAAGTACCTCAAGCGGCTGTTGAACGAGGTTCCCATTGACGCGATCGAGGTGGACGACATGTGCGACTACGTGGGTCTCGCCGCCTGCGGGTGCGTCTATTGTAGGGAGCGGTTCAAGCGCGATTACGGGCGGGAGATACCCCCGTTCGACGACAAGAGCTTCTGGGGGGACACCTCCAAGCCGATGCTGTGGTGGGGGAACTACGAGAACCCCGCTTTCAGGGAGTTTATCCAGATGAAGACCGATGGCATCGTGGATCACGTGAAGTTGGTTAAGTCGGTGGTGGGCGATCTGCCTCTTATGTCCTGTTGTTCAAGCACGGGGCCCATCACGCTCAACGCCATCTCCCTCGATTTGGAAAAGATGTCGCCCTACCTCGACTTCTTCATGCTGGAGAACGTGGGCACCAATGTGAACAGCGTTCAATGGATACCCAAGGATGCCGAGGCGCTGCATCAAAAAGATATCGCGAAACAGCGGGGCGATTCACCCGCTATCGCGCTAAGCTACACCATCTACGAAAAGGGCGGCTACTTGGGCTGGGCCTTGAGCCGTTTTTGGGGGGTAGCCAACTGGAGCAGCACGCACAACCAGCGGCTTGTTGAAGACCCGGCGGATGCCCGCGAGATGGAGGAGGTGATCCACGAGTGGAACAACTGGGAGGTACAACAGAGCGATTTAGACTTCAGGGAAGGGGAAGACCTGGTGGAGGTTCGCCTGGTAAGCAACAGCTATTGCAGGGACAACGGCTGGCGCGACGGGGACGGCAAAGAGCACTGGGACAGGCTGAAGGCCTGGTCGGCCTCCTGCGTGGCGCATAACGTGGGTTATCGTTTCGTGCGCGCGCGAGAGCTTTCCGATGCCGCATCGCTGTTGAGCGAGAAGACACCGTTAGTCCTTGATGGGGTGGCGTGCGTGTCGGATGCGCAATACAACGCGATTTCCAGCTTTCTGGCGTCAGGGGGCAAGGCCTGGCTGGCCCTCCCGTTTGGCACGCGTGATGAAAAGGGCTACCTCAGGGATAAGCCGCTACACGACGCGTTGCCGCGGCGCTTCAAAAGGAATATCACCGTCCTGGATTCAGCGCTACAAGGCGATATGTTGGACAAGCTCATTCAAGAGGGTCGCTTCAAGCCGCTCCTCACGCAGGTCGCCGGCGATAAGCGTTGGGCGGTCAGGATGCGTTGGCACGGCGACAAACTGGTGTTTCACTTTTTAAACGCGGCCATCAAAGCCATACCGCACCCCACGATCAAAGATAACGGGGGTGTGGCTATCTTGCAGGATATCGACTCGTTCATCACGGACAACCGGTTAAGCTATCGCCTAAACTTTAAGTCATTGAATGAAACGTCATACCTCCTGAAGAGTCCCGAGCTTAAAGAGGCTCATCGGGAGATCACATGTATAAAAAAAGGCAAGGAATATAGCCTGGATGTTGACTTGAGCGACATCAAGCTATACGCCGTGCTGCAATAATTTAATTTTGATGCATTATATGGAAAAGATTACGGAACAACCTTCGCTCTACCGTCATCTGGAGAAGATGTCCGTTGAGGAGCTGGTCAAGAACATCAACAACGAGGACAAAAAGGTGGCGTTGGCCATCGAGAAAGTGTTACCCGATGTTGCCAGGCTGATTTCCGCACTGGAAGAGGTTCTCAGGAAGGGGGGCAGGTTGTTTTACATGGGTGGCGGCACCGGCGGTCGCCTGTCGGTTTTAGATAAAGTGGAACTGCCCAACACCTACGGTATCGAGAAGGGGATATTCAACTGTCTCCTGGCCGGAGGTGAGGAGCGGCTGTTGGAAGTGTTGGAGGAGAAGGAGGATGACGTGGATGACGCGTTGCGGCAGATGAAGCTCTACAACGTGTCCGATAAAGACTTCGTCATCGGCATCTCTGCCAGTGGTACCACCCCCTACGTGCTGACCGGGTTAAGGAAATGCAATGAAGATGGCATCCCATGTGGCTGCATCGTGAGCAACCCGGGTTCGCCGATAGCCGCGGCAGCAGACTATCCCATTGAAGTGATCACGGGGCCGGAGTTCGTGACCGGCAGCACGCGGATGAAGTGCGGTACCGCGCAAAAAATGTTGCTCGACATGATCAGCACCACCGTCCTTATTCGATTGGGAAGGGTGGAGGACAACCGCATGGTGAACGTGCGGCTTATTAACAACAAGGTAATCGACCGGTCGGTAAAAATGATCTTGTCACTCACCGATATTGGTGACTACGATAAGGCGAAAGCCATTTTGTTAGAACGCGGGAACGTGAAGAAATCGGTCGATTATATTAAAAGTAAAGCCAATAACCATGACGAGTCGTAGGGATTTTATCAAGCAAGCGGCTGCCGCGGGTATAGCCTTATCGTTGCCCGAGACGCTGTTTGGCGGCATTAGCGTTGAACGGGCAGCAAAAGACGATGAGAACTTTATTTGGGCCAGCTTGCTCCACCTGAGCTATAACATGTGGGAAGACAATACTCCCCCGGGCTTCGAGGCACCCGAGTATACCGGTGATGATTGTCGGGAGGCTTACCTTTGGGCCCATAAGTACCACCCCCACCTCACCTTCGACAAGGCGGTTTGGGATCAGCTGTTGGTCAAGATGAGCGAGGCGGGCATGAACATGCTGATTATCGATTTGGGAGACGGGGTGCGGTACGAAAGCCACCCCGAGATCGCGGTGAAGGGCGCGTGGACTACCGGGGAGTTAAAGCGGGAGCTCAAGAAAATACGAAAAATGGGGATAGAGCCGATTCCCAAGTTGAACTTTTCAACGGGGCACAAGGCTTGGCTGGGACCGTACCAGCGGATGATCTCCTCGGACACCTATTATGCCGTTTGCAAGAACTTGATCGAAGAGGTTATCCAGTTGTTCGACTCCCCCCGTTTTTTCCATCTGGGGATGGACGAAGAGACCGCCGGTCATCAGCGCTATCATGAGAATGTGGTGGTTCGTCAGGGTAACTTGTGGTGGCATGATCTCTACTACCTGGTGGATGTGGTGGAGAAGCAAAACGTGAGGTCCTGGATCTGGTCGGATTACGCTTGGAACTACCCGGAGGACTTTTTCGCCAAGATGCCCAAGACCGTTTTGCAGAGCAATTGGTATTACGGTAGTCAGTTTGACAATTTTGACAATCCCACCAATGAGACCTACGTCAAGCTATATGATCAATTGGAAGCGCACGGGTATGACCAGGTGCCGGCTGGAGGCAATCATAGCAACAACGTCAACTTCGGGAAGACGGTTGAGTATTGCACCAAGGTAATCGCTCCCGACCGGCTCAAGGGTTTCTTGCAGACCATTTGGAGGCCCACGTTGCCAGCCTGCTTCGAGCGGCACTGTGAGGCGATTGACCAAGTGGGTAGCGTGATTCAATCTTTTAAAAACAAGTGAACGCATGGAGCGTAAATGACTAACTTAACTTTAGCATGTAACTGTTTCATCGCTTTCAGGCTTAACTTGCGTAAATTTCGTGACCCATCTGCTGCTTGATTGCTAAAAGAAAAATAACTCGCTTACGCTCAAACAGCTTTTCTTTTTTAACGCGATCTTCGCAGGATGTGTCCCCACGAAATTTACGAGGTCTTCGCTCTGAAAGCTCATACAGTAAATAACATGCGAAAATTTAATAACTAATCAAATGAAAACAATTAACCGAAGAAATTTTATTAAAGCGTCAGCCCTTGCAGGTGCAGGGCTGACTTTGGCACCCGGTCTCGCTCTTAGGTGTACCGGTCAAAATAGCGGCAAACCCGTTCTGTTGGGAGGGCGTAAGCCCACCTACAGCTTCTCGAAATGGCCCATTTACGATCAAACCGAAGAGCAAGCCCTTCTGGATGTGCTTAACAGCGGCAATTGGGGTCGCCTCAGCGGCTCTGTGACCAAGAAGTTCGAGGAGGAGTACGCGAAGATAAATGGAACGGCTCACTCGCTGGCCGTGTCGAGTGGTACCAGCGCGTTGTTCACCATGTTTGGCGCTTTGGACGTGGGTCCGGGCGACGAGGTGGTGCTTCCCGTTTACACGTTCGTCGCCTCTTACAACGTGGTGGGGCTAAACTACGCGCTGCCTATCCTGGTCGACACCAACATCGAGACTTTCCAGATTGACACCAAAAAGATGGAGCAGGCGATTACCCCGCAGACCAAGCTGTTGATGCCCGTGCATATCGGGGGGGCACCTGCCGACCTCGATGCCGTGATGGAAATAGGGAAAAAGCACAACCTGCCGGTCATCGAGGATGCTTGTCAGGCTCACCTGGCTGAATGGAAAGGGCAGAAGGTGGGCTCTTTCGGTTTGGGAGGTGCGTTCAGTTTCCAGGCGAGCAAAAACCTGAATTGCGCGGAAGGGGGTGCCATCACCAGTAACGATCAGGAGTTTATCGAGCGCTGCTACATCTTCCACAACCAGGGTCAAGGAGGAAGGGGTGCCTCGTATGGAACGGGTTCCGGCACGAGGGGCAGCAACCTGCGCCTGACAGAGTTTCAAGCCGCGATACTGTTGGCCCAGATGACCCGCCTGGAGGAGCAGATGAAAATTAGAAGCGCGAACGGCGACTACCTCACTGAGCTCTTCAACGAGATACCTGGCATCACGCCCGCGAAGGAGCACGAGGGTACCACCCGTAACGCGTATCACCTCTACATGTTCCGTTTCGATAGCGCCCATTTCGATGGCTTAACCCGCGATGAGTTCATCAAGGCGCTTCGTGCCGAGGGGGTTCCTTGTAGCTCGGGCTACGGTCAAATGAACAGCAGCGAGTACGTGAGGGGTCTGGCCGAGAACAAGCACTACCTGAAGGTTTACGGTGAAAAGACCATGAAGGAGTGGCTCGAGCGGAACCATTGCCCGCAGAATGACAAGCTTACCAAGGAGCAGGCCGTATGGTTCACGCAGCCCATGTTGTTGGGCGACCGCTCGGATATGGACAAGATTGCCGAAGCGGTCCGTCGTATCCAAAAGCATGCGACCGAGTTGAAAGGATAGTTTAAAGGAATAGCGATGAAACCCGGTGAAGCCCGATGAAACCCGGTGAAGCCCGGTTAAATGGGCTTCATCGGTTTAACTGGTTTGGTGGGGTAAGTGTGAAATAGATGCCTGGGTAAACGAGAATGTTGTTTTT
>DUPB01000006.1 GCA_012838585.1 Bacteroidales bacterium | reverse complement strand
GTTTCTTGAACGCGGGGTCTTTCAGCAGCGTGTCGAAGTAGAAGTCGCGATTCCAAACGTAGTAGTTGGCCGGCCGGGGCCGGGGCCCGTCGTACCAGCCGATACCGATCGACCACTCGAAGTCCCACACCGGGCCCATCACTATTTTTGAGCTGCCCATGTCGTCCTTGGTCACGTACACGTTCGTATCCATGTTCGCGAGGATGTTGTGAAAAATAAACCACAAGGCGAAGCTCCTCGTGTCGATGTATTTCGGGTAGCCCGTTCCCGGGTCATTCCAGTGGTCGGACGCGAGCACCGCTTCAAGCTCGTTCATGTAATCCCGGAGGTAGCGCCACTGCTCATCCGTCAAGTCCTCTTCCGGGTCGGGGTTTTTAAACGAGAACCCGTACCCCCGGCTGGATACGAAGTAGCGGGGCTCCTGTAGGTAATAACCGTCACGCTCGAACAGGTAGCCTTTTTTGGGTATGTTCACCCGGTTCTTATCTCGCCTTATTTGTTCCACCAGCTGGTAGTTACCCATGTACTCGTCATTCAGCACCAACTCGACGAACCGGGAGTCGGGTGTCCAGGGGAACTGCATCAGCTCGCTAAGCTTCAGCGAGATACCCGTGCGCAACAGCGACTTGTCGCAGTAGTTGGCCAACAACACCCAATCCTTGTGCTCGTTCATCCCCAGCAGGGGCGACTTCTCATCCAGCTTAAGCCGGTACGGCTTTTTGGGGTAGGTCCAGGTGGCGTTACCCCGGCCACGAATCCTCGTCGACAGCTTCGATGGCTCTTTCCCTTTCTCCTTGATGGTCATGGTCGCCTGCACGTAATTCTCCTTCGAGTCGATCACCGCGTTATTTTCGGTCGTGATGTAGAGGACCGGGAGGCCCGTTTCCACGAGATCGCCTTCAAACGTGATGTCAAACGTTTTGTTTCGGTTCCTGGCCGTGACGGTCGCTTTCGTGATCCCCTTCTTGAAGACGTCGGCCGACCAGCTAACCTTGAAGTTGGTGTTGGGCTTCCTGGTGCTATCGGTGTACACCTCCACCACCTCCAACCCGGAAAAATCGGGCTCTTCACCCAAGCGGAACGTGGTTCTGTCGGGCAACTTGGTGATTTCGATATCCAAGAATATCTTCTCCTCCTCCACTACCCCCTCTTCTCCACAGGCAGCGAAGAGAAAAACAAGCGCAAGCGCTAAAGCAACTGAATGCAATAGGTTAAATTGAACTTTTTTCATATGATTGTTTGATCCTTATCTTTCCTATTCCGTTAAGTCCAATGAACATTGGACAAGTTCACTTGGACAAGGCCATAGCGGGAAATAGCCTATTTCTCTTGATATACGAAATTAAACCTGCCGGCGGGTGCCACATCTCCGGAAAGGTAAAAATCCATGATATCGCCTGCCTCCTGGATGTTGTCTGCCCATTTAAACTCGAAGTTCAACTTACCATTATCCAGGGATAGTACAGACCTTGGAATGGCAACCTCCATTATTTTCCCGGATACTTTGTAGGTGGCTTCCCCGCATTTCTCCCATTCCCAACCGCCCCTGTTTTTTTCAACGATTAGGGTCGATTCGGTGGGGGTCATCCTGTTTACAATAAAATCATACCCTTCCCATCCTGTCTTCCTTTCTCTGTCCGTGTTAATAAGGAGCCACATCCAGGCCGGGTCGCTGTTAGGGGTGATATTTTCTGCCGTTTCAATGAGAAAGTAGATCTTCTCGCTATCCCTGGCAACCTGCGCGGAGGTGAAATCATTTCTCCCTGAAGTGTTTACGAACTCTATACCCGCCCACCCCGGGTGGTTACGGTGCAGCGTGTTCCCCCTCGGGGTATGGTAGACCGGTCTAACCTTCTCCCACTCATCCTTTTTCCCATCGATGGTCACCGTTAACTCTTCGGAGGGGGGTTCTACCCGTCCCGTTCCTTTATAGCGGCGAATATTGGCCACCAACTGGTAATAGTAAGCATCACCGTGTCCCCCCTTCATGGGTTCAATATCACGGCTTCTCTCTTGGCTAAATTGGTCGGGGAACGCGTTATATTGTTGTCCCCACGTTTCGTAACGCCCGGCAATCCACTCGTTCCAACCAGTCACGAAGATAAACTGGGGATCTAACTGTAACGCCCTCTCCCACTGCTCCTGAAAATTGTAGCCATGGTTTACCGCGTCGGTGCCCCCTATCAGTCCCGAGTGATGGGTATAGCTTCTCCCGAAGACATCGGGAGCGTTCATGGCGGTTAACCCCCTTACTGCCGACCAGTTTTGGGCCACACCCACCGTCACCTGCTCGTAGCCGGTGCTCTTTTTCGCGTAACCATGTTGCGGGTACACCTCAAGCCATCCCCAATGGTCGTCCCTCGAGGGACCACTGTTATAGGTGGGTTGTCCGGGGCGGAACGTGAAGTAGTTTTTGATCTCATCCGACAGGTTATCGGGGTAGGCCATGATTAGCGGCTTCCCCTTCCACATGAAGAAAAGGTCTTTGTACCTCCCCGGCTTATACAAATCTTCATAAATCTCCTCGATCGCCTGCTTACTTCCCTCCGTAGGACCAAAGGCGAGCATAAAGGCAATGTGAGGCGCCTTTACCCCATCGTTACGGGCTTTCATGAACACATCACACAAAGCCATGTAAGACTCTTTCCAGGTGTAGTTCCCGTTGGTACAGTCAAAAATAACGACATCCACACCCGCCAGAGCAAGCAGCTCCGCGTGTTTTCGCAGCACCCAGCGATCGGTATTCAGGTAAAACCCGAACAACGGCTCCCCCCAGAAGTAGCAATGCGTGTCGTTGGGCCACATGGGATGGTGGAAGTCGTTAATCGCGTCCGGGTGTTCACGCAGGATTTCAGACACGTTGTACGCGGGAACCCGGCCGTGCTGCGACTGTTGCGTGTGCCAGGTCCAATAGAAGATGCCCACCTGTTTTTTCTCCCTCGGGTCACCCACCTCCTCCCAGTCGGGTAGCGTACGGTTCAGCGCGTCTGTCGCGGTGAGGTTGCAATAAACCACGTCCGTTTCCTTTTCCTTCTTGGCGGGTTCCTCTATAGGCGGTTTAGGCTCGTTGCAGGCAACGAGCATCGGTATAGTCAGAAAAAGCAGTAAAAAGCGTCTCATCTCGTGTGATTATGCGGTGTTATTTCGTTATCACGATGGGATTTAAAAAGTAAAGGGGAGTGTAGTTCTCCCCTTTACCCATCTTTATACATGGTTAATATGGCGTAATCTCCCCGAAGTAGGTCCAGGCTCCACCTGCCCAGTTGGTTTTTACCTCCACCTTAAGGTACCTTCCAGGCACCGGGTTGGTTGTCTTGTAATCCAGTTCAACGGTGTTGTCGTTGGACATCTGCGCCAGGTCAAGGATTACCGTCCACGTCTCACCATCGGAGCTGATGGAGAAGACAACGTGCTTTGGCTCACAGCCTCTGTCACTCTGTCGGTTCCAAATCAAAAAGCCTTTGATGGCGGGCCTCGGCTTCATCATATCCACGATAAACCACTGCGGCATTCCATTTTTCGCCGGGTCGAAAGGTTCGCTATGCCACGTGGAATTCTTGTCACCATCAAAAATATTGCTGACCGCCCAACCATCGCCCCATTGAGACGAATAATCCAGGATTTGCCACGTGTTTTTCTCCCAATCGTAATCCCCGGACGGTTTTTCACCTGCCCAGGTGGAGACTTCAGCCACGTAGGTGTAGGGAGCGTTGGCCCAGTTCGACAGCATGGTCACCTTGAAGTATTTGGCTACCACCCTTTCCGGCAGCTCTAACACTTGCAGAACCCGGTTATTGGGCAACGCTTCAATCTCCAACACTTGGTTCCAGTTTTCTCCATCCATGCTGGTCTCGAAGATCACGTGCTTCGGCAGTGCATGCTGATTCACATCTTGCCGGTTCACCCAGGTAAAGCCATCGATAAACTTGTAGTCGTTCATGTTCACTGCAAACCATTGAGGCATACCGTTCAACGCGCTATGCCACATGGTTTTACGATCCAAGTCCCATGCTTTCTCCACTTCAAAACCATTTTGCCATACCGATGAAGAGCCTGCCACGGTCCAAAGGTGTTCATTGGCCTGCATGTTGGCGTTGCCTTCGAGGACCAGGTACAAGGTTTTAAACTCGTCGTTCACCGGAATCTTTTCCGAAGTAACCGATTGAATCGTCACCGGAAGCAGATAGCTATACGCGAAGTTGACCTTAGTGGGATCTACGGTAAGCGTGACGACATCGGAAGAATTTTTCCCATCTTCAATGGTTACCGATGTTTTATTCAACGAATAAGAGCCGGCCGGCAACGTGCGATAGGTGGTGTTGTTCTCCTCGTTGTACGCGCTAACCAGTGACACGTCGGGAGCTATTTGCGCCACGATCTCCCCCTGGTTGTAGTTGGTCGTTCCGCCGTACGACACGTTCAACGGGAAGGTAAAATTCTCGTCCAGATCTATTTTCTTCACGACCGGGTTATCCACGGATCCCGAAAGAGAAAGGTACATGAACCGTTCCAACTCGATGGATTCCGCGTAGGGCTCGCTGCAGGAATATAAAAGAAACGCGGCGATGGCGGCACCTATAAATAGTCTTATTGTTAGTTTCATATGATTCAAATTAATCCATTATTAATTCCATCCCGGATTTTGCCAATCTTGACCGGTGTGGCTCTGAATTTTATTGATTTCACCTTGAGGAATCGGGTAAAAATACATTTTCTCTTTATAAGACTGACGTTCAAACCCAATACGTTGATAGGTGAATGAGCCGTCATCGCCCTGGGTGATTCTCATCCCAGTAACATACCGTTCATTCTCTTCCATCACTTGCCAACGACGTACGTCAAAATAGCGATGCCCTTCAAAGGCCAACTCTACCCTGCGCTCGTTGCGGTAACGTTTCTCGAACTCTTCTTTGGAGAGGCCCGCGGGCAGGTCCGGCATATCCACCCTGCGGCGGATGGCGTTCACCGCGTCACGTGCGCTCATCGACCTACCGTTGCCAATATTTATGGCAGCGTCTGGGTTGCCGGTGGACTGGTAGGCAGCTTCCGCGAAATTGAGGTACATCTCCGCGAGACGGAACATGCGTATCTCCCCGTCGGCGTTGTTGTCGCGACCCGATTTCCAGTTGTTATATTTACGCAGGTAGTAACCGGTGTGCGTAGCCCGGCGGTCGGTAACGGAAATGCCATCAAGGCCTCCCACGTAGCTCTCACATGGAGCCGCGGGAATCGATTCCACCCGCACGTTCACCTCCATGTTCCTCACCTGCACCACGTGCTCCGGTTCGTTACCCACGTCAAAGCGAAGCGAGTGACCCGGGGCTCCCCACTTCCACCAGCTTTGGCTTCTATACTCCGTGAGATCGAGTTCAAAGTCGGTCCACTCCGTTGCTTTCTTCAACACCACGTTTTCCGGGGTTGACTGCCCCCCTGCTGCATGAGGTGCGCAGAAGAAAAACTGGGCATTGCTGATGTTATGGTTGCTCTTGTATTGAAACCTAAGTATGATCGATCCCGTCGCGGCATTGATATCCTTGCCCAAAGTGGATGTCTGCACGTAAGGATCTCCCCCCAGCGTTTCAATCTTAACCGCCCCATCCCCCAGATCGGTCACGTTCACGTGATTCCCTGAGAGGTTGAGGGTAAGCGGGTAGAAGTCGTTACGGGCAAAACCGTCGCCTTCGGCCAGATCACGGGCAGCCCCGTTATAGTAAATCGTGGCGTAAAAACGGGGGTCCCTACCCTCGTACGGGTTATCAGGATCGTACCCCGAAGCCGTATTTACGATGGGCTGCAGGAAGCGTTGATCGGAGTACCCGGTGATGGGCGGCAATCCGGTAGCTTGCATTTCGTAGCAATCCACCAACTCCTGGGTAGGACAAGCACCGGCAGAGCTTTGTCCCGGGGTGGAAGGCATCCCATGTTGTCCCCATATGTTCACGCCCGGTCCCCCGTAGATGGTCTCCTTATCCCTGGCACGTTGCTCGTCATGATGGGTGATAAAGTAGAGCTCGTACCTATTTTGAGCTGCCCCATCGGTGGGATCCTCATCCCAAAGTTTGTAATCATGAGCCAGCAAGTTGGACAAAGCGTTGCCGGTTATTTCGGCTGCATCCTCCCAGCTATACGTGCCATCCGAAAAGAGCGGGCTAGCCGCGTAGAGAATGGCTTGCGATCGGATGGCTTGAACAACTGCCCGGTTCATGATCCAGTTCTCTCCCGTGCGAACGGTCCAGGAAAAACCTAAAGTGATATCGGGTGCGCTCATAGCCGCATCGCAGTCATCGAGGATCTGCTTGACGATGGTAGAAACGGGAACCCGTACATCCTGGCTGTAGTCGTGGGTAATCTCATACGGTTCAGTAATCAAGGGTACCGCGCCGTACCGTTTAATGAGTTGCAGGTAATAGAGCGCCCTCAACGTGTGCGCCTGCGCTTTCCACGAGGTTACTTCGGCTTCAAGCGCGGCTATCTCATCGAGAGAGACCTCATCAATTCGTTGCAAAAAGACGTTGCACTTGCGAATCGCCTGGTATATACCGCTCCACGGTTGTCCATCCACGTTACTGTAACTGGCTGCCGAGAATGCGTCCGCGTACCACAGCGAGGGGAGCGACCCTTGAAACACCCTTTCAGAACTCTGCGCCTCATCGGTGAGGGCCGAAAGGTTCACGCTTGGAAAAATACGGGCCCCGTAGCAGGAGTTCAAGTACCCCCTTACCCCGTTCTTCCTGGAGAACAGCTCATCGAGCGACGAACGTCCATCATATTCCAGTTCCAGCATGTCGTTGCACGAGGTAGCAAATCCCGCTGCCAGTATAATGGTCAATATCAGTAAATATTTTTTCATTATCGTCTGATTTTAAAATTTAATACTCAGTCCCACATTGTATAAACGATACACGGGAATCCCCTCGATACCTCCGTTATAGTGCCCTTCCGGCCCGTAAATATCGTGCGTAAGCTTATCCCACGTCAACAGGTTTTGTCCATTAAAGAAAAGCCTAATACCGTTCATCACGTTAAACGTGTAGCCGATCTCCAGGTTCTTTAAACGCAGGTACGACTTATCTTCCAGGAAGAAGTTGCTGGCCTCATGATTCGAGTTTTTCTTGGCCGATAACGCGGGGTAGGTGATGTCCTCTCCATTCGCGTACCGTTCCGCGGTCCAGGCAGTTTTATGCCACTCGGTGTAGATCCCTTCAAATCGATACTCTACCCGTCCGTTCGACATATCCATCGCCCAGTAATCCGCGATTCCCTGGAACATGAAGTAGAGGTCGAAGTTTTTATACTTGAATCCCCCGTTAAAAGCGTAGAAGAAGTTGGGCAAAGAGCCATGACCAAGTGGCACCTTATCTTTATCGTTGATCTTGCCATCGGCATTCAAGTCGTAATACTTCAAGTAGCCGGGCAGGGGGGTTCCTATCTCGTAGGTGAGTCCGCTCTCATCAATCTCTTCCTGACTGTTGAAGTAACCGTTACCGTTGTGATCATCCACCATGTAGCCCCATTGCTGCCCTAACGGGTAGCCTTCGGTACGAATAGGGTAAGCGTAATCGCTGGCCCTTTCACTTTCATCCCAGAATATCACCTTGTTCTTGTTGTGGGCGAACCATCCCCCGAGGGAGATGGTGAAGTCCCGGTTCAGCTCTTTCGTGTACTCCAACTCGATTTCATACCCTTTATTTTCATATATCCCCACGTTTGTCCTCGGGTAGTTTCCAAGGGGTATACCCTGGTATTCGGGCGTATTAGAGGTCGCGCTCGTCACGCCATTTTCGGTTCTCTCCTTGTACACATCAAACGTTAATGCAAGGTTGTCCCATAAGGTTAGGTCGAGGCCAACGTTCTTTTTGGTGATAATCTCCGGGTCTAAGAACGGGTTTGCCACTTGCCCCTCGTTCACGTTATCACCACCCAAGAAACTAAACCCTCCTCCCGTTAGGGTGACATTATCCAGGTAGACGTAACGTCCGATACCCCGGTCGTTACCGGTCTTCCCGAAAGAGCCCCTAAGCTTGAGGTAGGTCAACAGGTCGCTATTTTCAAGGAATCCCTCGTTACTTGCTACCCAGGCGGCGGAAACCGCGGGGAAAGCGGTAAACCTGTTTTGCCTAGAGTATTGCTCCGATCCGGAGTAACCCAAATCGAATTTTACCAGGTACCTGTCATCATAACCATAGGCCGCGCTGATACCCGAATTCAGACGTTTATAAGCCAACCCGCCTCCTGCCTTGTTAAGGTTTTGGTAAAACCCGTAGGCCATCGCTTTCACGTCATGCAACCCGTTAAAGCGACGCTGATAATCCAATACCCCCTTGAAGTTAAGGTTGTAATAAAAGGAGGCACTACCCCTTTCCTGCAAGGGTGAGTTCACCTGGGTACGAATGGTTTGAAATTCCAGTTCGGAGTAATCTTTCGTGCGCACCCACTCTTGGTACGTTCGGTTCATGAATAGTCCCTTTACCGCGTTGGTCTGATACCCGTAGCTTCCACTTATGCTTAACCCTTTGGTTAAAAAGCTCAAGTCGAGTTTGGGTATGAACTGCGCGTAAATATTCGTGACGGTATATTGGTCGTAACCCACACGGTTGATCAACGCCCAAGAGGTTATGGGCTCGGTATCGGTAACAACCACTTCCCCTCCCGAAATCTCCCCGGTTTCAGGATCTTGAATGAGGGGGGTAGTAGGGCCATACACGTAGGGAGGCAAGGTGTAGAACCGGTACCATATCCCTTTGGCGAATCCATCCCAACTTCCCCCGTAAGTCAACTCCACGGCGTGTCCGCCCGGGGTCCTTTCCCGTTTAATATTCCCGCTAAGGTTCAAACCGATGGAAAGATACTTGCCAAGGTTCACGTCAACATTCGACCGGATATTGGCCCATACAAACAGGTTGTTAGGATTGTACCGGGTAGTGGCTGGGTCAATTTTCCACATGCCATCTTGGTGCAACACGTTCACGTTCGTGTAGAAAACGGCGTTATCGCCCCCTCCCCGCAAGTTGAGGTTCAAACGGTTCATGTGCGTGATATCCTTGGCGTTCATGGCCCTCCAGTTGTTATTCGGGAAATATTCCGGGTTGTCGCCAGCTAAAAAACCCTCCACCGCATGTTGGTTAAAGTACGCGTACTCAACCCCGCCATCATTGTATCCGGCTTGATTCCTGAGTTGCACGAAGTCAGCAGAGTTGATAAAAGGAGTGGTATTCGTTCGTTGTTCAAACGTGTGGTTCAGCTCAACATCAATCTTCAGGGGCTGCTTAATGCCCCGTTTGGTCGTGATCACGACAACCCCGTTGGCCCCTTGAATGCCATACAGGGCTTGGGCGGAAGCGTCTTTCAACACGCTGATAGACTCCACTTCATGGGCCGAGATGTACTCGAAAAGTTGGTTCGCGTTGTAATCGTAGGGGAACCCATCGATGACAACGAGGGCAGTACCCCCATTGGGGGAAGATGACCCCCTCACCCATAGTTCAGTAGCCGTTCGAGCGGGTTCCGAGTAGGTTTCCCGTGTAAACAGTCCCGGTAGTCGCCCGGTGAGGGACATGGAGAGATTGCCCACCGGTGACCTCCGGAGCTCCTCTCCCGTTACCCTGGCAACGGAACCTGTGATGTCCCCTTCGCGTTGGGTGTAGTTGCCAAAAATAACCGTCTCGTCCAAATTGTAGGTTTCGGCTCGAGGCAAAACCACATCAAGCGTTGCACCTTCCACGTTCACGGTCTGGGTGATGTACCCCTCCAACGAGAAGATTACCTCAGTGCTCCCGTCGTCGATAAGCAGCTCGTACTGGCCGTTGTAATCGGTCATCGTGCCGTTGTCACCAGGACCCGAT
This sequence comes from Bacteroidales bacterium, assembly GCA_012838585.1. Lineage (GTDB taxonomy): Bacteria > Bacteroidota > Bacteroidia > Bacteroidales > Dysgonomonadaceae > Proteiniphilum. The sequence continues at coordinate 6,032 of DUPB01000006.1, read as the reverse complement.
TTCACCATAACTCCCTGCAAAACACGGCCATACTCGTCCGTCACCGTGCCGTTTACCTGTGCGCCAAGTGAAACACAAAAGAGCGCGATGAAAGCAAACGTTACTAAGGTTTTATTTGTCAAGTGATTCATAAATATTCCTGCGTTTTAAATTAATAAATTGATTACCACCCTGGATTTTGCCAGTTTTCACCCGTGAGCGCCAACATGATGTTGACATCGTTCATTGGGATCGGGAACCATAAAAATTTATTTTGATAGCATAAACGCTCTCTTGAGACTGGCCCCCTATTGTAGGTGTAAGTGCCATCATCATTGCGCGTAATCTTAGCGGCGGTAATCCAGCGGTCCGTCTTCTCGAGGTCCTCGTTAGGCTTATGCCACCGCCTAACGTCAAAGTAGCGATGGGCTTCAAATGCCAGCTCTACACGCCGTTCATTGCGAATACGAAGAATCAGTTGATCCTTAGATAGTCCTTGGGGCAGGTCGGGCATACCCACGCGGCGACGAATGGTGTTCACCGCGTTATACGCCTCTTGGGTATGTCCCGCTTCAGCGGCAGCTTCGGCTAAATTCAGGTAAACCTCTCCCAACCGCAACACCTTGGCGCGAGCATGCGCGGCAGTAACCACCTCTTGCCCCGAGTTGGGGTGGAGGAATTTCCTCAAGAAATAGCCGGTTCGGGTCGCTTTCCGGGTGGTCGGGTGACGACCGGTCTGGGGTTCACCCTCCCAGGTGGCAACAACGCGGGTACGGTAACCCTTTTTAGCGGGATAATTCTCCACGCTCTCGGTCGTTTCATCAAAGATCCAGTAACAGGTTCGCAAAGAACCGTTGTAATAGATTGATGCGTAAAAACGGGGATCCCTGTTCTCGTAAGGATTTTGCTCATCGTAGAGCGTGTTGTTTGGATTGAAGTTTGGTTTGAGATGGGTCACCTCATCGAGGTAAGGTTTGGCCAGATCAAGTATCGGTTGGCCATCAATGGTTTCAAAGCAGTCCACGATCTCTTGAGAGGGACATGAGCCCGATTTGTACCCCATGACCGCACCAATCCCTTCGGTCATAATCCAATCCTGTCCGGCACTGGTTTGATATATGGTCTCCTTGTCGGTGGGATTGGTTTCAAATCCCATGTTATTACAAAAGTACTCGTTAAACAGCTTGGCGCCATCGTTTGGAAGGTGCACATCGGGGTTGTTATTCCATGATGAATAATTCACCTTATCGTACAACGCGTACCCGTTAGCCAACAGGTTCGACAAAGAGGACTTGCTTACCTGGTACGCCTCCTCCCAATAGTTTCCCCCTTCGTTGTAGAGGGGACTGGCCGCGTAAAGAGACATTCTTGACTTGATTCCTTCGGCTACCGCTTTCGTGAAACGGTAAGCCTCGTGTCCTGACGTGATACGCCAAGGTAACTCGGGACTCGAAAGCGCCGCGTTGCAATCTTGTATGATAAACTGCACCACGTCGTAGTAGGAGCTGCGCTCGGTTCCAGAGAAGTCATCAGCATAGCCTTTCGGTTCATCCATGATGGGTAGCGGGCATCCGAAAAATCGAAGCAGTATGGAGTAATAATAGGCACGCAAAAGATGCGCCTCGGCTTTCCAGCGTGAACGATTGGCCTCGCTTTTAACGGTAGCCTCGTCGATGTTAGCGAGAAACACCGAGCACTTTCTAATAGCGGTCCACATGCGGACCCAGTAGTTCCCGTTCCCGTTTTCAGCCCATTGGGTGTTAAAATGGGAGGAGGCGGAAACGTTCCCGCTATAAAGCTGGCCGGAAGTAATCCACGATTCGGCCTCGGCATCGGTGTCCCAAGCCTCGTCACTCCAATCTACCGGGCCCCGCATCCAAAAGAAGTAGTTCTTTCCCTCCGCGGGGATGTAGAGATAGCAAGAGTTCAAGTAAGCCGCTACCTTTTCATCGTCTTGAAAAACCTCCTCGAGGGTGATCTTTCCATCGGGGGCCTGGTTCAACACATCGGAACAGGAGTGTAGAGAAAAGCCCGCCACTAGAACCAGTAGGGCAATTATCGGGGTTGTATATTGCTTGATCATACGTATATTCATTTAAATAGTTCAAAACTTGATGTTCGTGCCGAAGCTAAATATAGTCGTCTGCGGGTAACCGATAGAGTCATCGTTTTCAGGATCCAAGTGGTAGGGCCTGAACTTGGGCGACCAGGTCAGCACGTTTTGGCCGTTGAAAAACAGCCTCATATCAGACACGCCCAGCACCTTGAGGGAATTTTTGGGAAGCGTATAGCCAATTTCGAAGTTTTTCAACCTAACCAGATCGCGATCGAACACGAAAAACGAGTTTGTCCTGTGGTTAACTGTCGTTTGAGAGTGCAGGGCAGGATAGGTGATCTTTTCCCCCTTTTCCCAGCGTTCTTTCGTCCACGACTGTTTGTGATAAGGGAAATAGGTTCCCCTGAGAACCGTTTCATAGGTCCCCTGGTGAGCAAACGTGGAGTTAAACTTGGCCAACCCTTGGAAGAAGATATAGGCATCGAAACCTTTCCAGTGTGCTGAAAAGGAAGCGCCGAAACTATACCGGGGAATATGTCCCACTCCAATCGGTGCCTGATCTTTATCGTCAACAATCCCATCCCCATTCAAATCCTTATAAACGAAGTCACCGGGTATAGGGGTACCGAATGCATACGTTACCCGATCTGGATCGGCCAATGTCTCCTCAGTCCAATAACCACCATCCTGATCCCAATCGATCACGTAGCCCCAATTTTGCCCAAGGGGGTAACCGGTACCTCGGTACTTGTACGCGTAGGTATCATCGCGAGGCACCTCGTCCACGTTCAAGCGTTTGTTACGGTTATAGGAGAACTGGCCTTTGAACTGCAAGAACAGGTCACGAGTAACCTGCTTGTTATACCCCAGCTCAATCTCGTATCCCCTGTTTTCCACCTCTCCCATGTTCACCCTGGGGATATAGTTCAAGGGGGTACCTTGCCACACGGGTATGCTTGCACGTTGAAGAAGAATATCGGAACGGTGTTCCTTGAAAAAGTCAACCTGCCCGGTAATATCGGTCGCGATAGAAAAATCAACCCCCACGTTATACTTGTTCGCGGTTTCCCAGGTAATCACTTTGTTGCCAAGCAACCCTTCATTGATTCCTTTTCCCGCGGCAAGGCTACCGGAGAAGCCTCCGCCTACCCGTATATCATCTTGGTAAAGAAAACGGTACCCCCCTTGCTGGTCGTTTCCTACTTTCCCGTAAGACCCCCTTAGTTTGAGAAAGGTAATCAGCGGGTTATCCAACAAGAAACTCTCGTTTGAGATGACCCACCCCACGGAAGCCGAAGGGAAGAAGCCAAACCTCTTGACAGGTGCAAATTGCTCCGAGCCATTATAGCCGAAGTCTACCTCGGCAAAGTAGCGGGAGTCGAAATCATAGGTGGCACGTCCCGCCATACCCAGCACGTTGAAAGGTATGGCAGCACCTCCCGAATCCCAATAGTCACGCTCGGCCCGAAGCATACCGGCCACCGAGTGTTTCCCAAAGGCACGATTGTACAAGAGCTGTCCCTGCAAGTTCATGTTATACCGCGAACCTTGACCGTAGGACATCCAAAAGTTGTCTTGGTGCAATTCATGTACGGAAAAGGTGAGTTCATCCGTCTCAGGGTCAACAAAGGCCTGGTAGTCCGTCTGGCGCATGTTCCCACGGGTCATGCTATTTCCCCTCGCATCGTACGAAATCATCCCCCTCAACTCCAACCCTTCTGTTATGGCATCCAATTTAAAATTGAGCCCAAACGAAGAGTTCAGGTTGGAACGGGTGTCCAGGTTGTAACCGTACCAGTTCATGATCATCACGGGCGATCGGTCGGCGTAGTGGCCACTGGTCAGGTAGGTGGGGTCCAACGGCTTATTGGCAGGAACGCCAAAGCCGGCAATGGTCAACGGACCCGGTGAGATGGGCAGAATGGCCTGGGCCTGGTAGAGCATGTCCCGCACAAGCCAATTCCGATCGCCTCCGTACATCACGCCCGGGTTGGGCATGTTCACCTTCTCTATATAGGTACCCAAGTTCAAGTAGGCCGAGAGCCATTTGGTCACATTGTAGTCAACGTTTGAACGGAAAGTGTACCTATCCAGCTTAAAGGAGGGGTCATATTTCAGGATATCTTCTGACAACGTCTTCATGTTACCCCCCTGATGCAGGTAGCCCACGTTCAAGAAATAGGTGATCTTGTCGGTTCCCCCGCTCATGTTGGCATTCACGTTTGTTTGAGGGGACCAGCGGGCAATGAGGATATCGTACCAATCGTTATCAGGATACATCCATTTCCTGAGCGCTGCCTTCTCTTCATAATCGGGATCATTGGGATCCAGTCCTGCCAGCGGGTTTTCGAATTTTGCTATCACCTCGGGAGTAAACGCGGGTTCAAACCCATCGTTCACCAGCGCTTGGTTGCGCAGGTTCATGTACTCCACTGAACCCGGCATATCCGGTTCCCTCGTTAAGCGTGAATAACTTTGGGTAACGTTCACCGATAACTCCGGCTTTCCGACCTTACCCCGTTTCGTGGTAATAATCAGTACCCCGTTCGCGCCGCGTACCCCAAAGACGGAGGTCGCGGAGGCATCCTTAAGCACGGAGATTGACTCCACCTCGTTTACGTCGATGGTGCGGATATTATCCCGCGGAACCCCGTCAATGAGGATTAAAGGGGTTACGCCATTGAGCGTGGCTGCCCCGCGAAGATACATGGTCGCATCGTCTGCCCCGGGGCGTCCTCCCGCACGCTGCATCGAAGTGAGCCCGGCCACGCGACCGGCAAGCGCGTTCGCGATACTTGCCGAGGAGGATACCCGCAACTCATCGGTGCTGACCGAGGAGATGGCTCCCGTAACGGCAACCTTTTTTGGACACCGTAGGCAACCACCACCACGTCCTCGAGCATCTCAACATCTTCAACGAGCGTGATGTTAATCGTTGTCCTCCCGTTGACTTTTACAGCTTGAGGCTTAGTACCCACGTACGAAAAGAGCAACGTGGCATCGCTGGGAGTGTTGGCAAGAACGTACCTCCCGTCCATACCCGTTATGGTCCCTTGAGAAGTTCCCTCGATCCGGACGGTAACCCCGATAAGGGGTTCACCCTGTGTATCCGAAACGAGCCCCCTGACGGTCACATTTTGCGCGAACACCCCAAAGGAATATAGGCACAAAATGAGGAACATCAGCCTTTTTCCTGAATGTAATGGAAATCTCTTTTTCATTCCTTCATGTTTTTAGGTTATTACAGTTATTGCTTGAATAAATTTCATAGAATTATTTTGTCTTCACATTTATCTGTATGGTACTTTGAATGTTTTTAATCCTTCTCGGTTTTAAAAAATTACAAGATAGACCCTGCTTGGTACTTTCACCACCACAATCACCAAGCAAAACCAATCCTCTATCCCTCAGATAGTTGCGTAAAGCCCACGCGATCATGGGACTATACACGCTACGAATGTAGTAGAAGATATTTTAACAAAGCTGCATAATTTGACATTAAAACTACGCAAAATGTCATTCTAAATGTTAAAGGGGATGCGGCTTTCCGGGATAACAAATGGAATCCAGCCCTGGAAAGCCAACCGAAGGTTCTATCAATACAAGGGGAGACCAGTGATGGTACTAGGGGCTAACAACGATAACAACCTCTTCTTGAAGAAAATTTAATACCTGGAAATCTCGCCGTTCAACCAGTTGTAGTGATTGATGAAAAACTGCTTATCGCATGCCACCTCTTTCTCGTACGACCCCAGCGGTATGCCACCCACGCTCACCCTGCTGTTCAGGATGTCCCACCTCTGGAAGTTGAACTTTTGAGATCTGTCCAGCAGCTTTGCCGTCTCGTCAAAGTAGTTGAGCAGTTGGTCATACACGTTCAGCTTTTGCCACTCCTCCTTGATCAGTTTCTTGAACGCGGGGTCTTTCAGCAGCGTGTCGAAGTAGAAGTCGCGATTCCAAACGTAGTAGTTGGCCGGCCGGGGCCGGGGCCCGTCGT
>DUPB01000056.1 GCA_012838585.1 Bacteroidales bacterium | reverse complement strand
GGGAAACACGTCCGCCGCGTACGCGAACGGCGTTGTTGTACGATTCAAACGATTGGTAATATTCAACCTTCGTGCCGCCACCCACGCCCGATAACTCCAACGAGTGCAAGCCTCCTTTTCCGGAGTACTCCACGCGAACGAAACGCAAGGTTCCCGAGTTTTCCGAATTTAACGTGCCGCCATAACGGAAACCATTTAACACGACCGTGCTTCCGGCATTGGTGGCAGCACTTCCAAAAATGGAGAGTCCGCCCCAATCGCCCCTGGTAGCTTTGCCACTGAGTACCTGGTCACTGGTAAACACGATGGGCTGGTCGCGTGTGCCATCGGCTATGATTCGGGCACCCCGCGTAATGACCAATCGGCTCAGTTTGTCACTGTTGGAAAACGTTCTAAAGTAAACCGTGGTACCTGCCTCAATGGTTAAAGTGGCCCCTTCGCTGACGCTTACCACGCTGTCCATCAGCCATTTTTTATCTTTCGTGAAGGTCAAATCCGTGTTGATTCTCCCGGTGACTTTTTGGAAGCTGTTTCCCTCGGAAACAAAACTTTCTACGCGGTAGGGTTGGTCTATCCGAATTATTACCGGGGTTGATGTTACCACCCGCCCATCTTTATCGGTCATCCGAAAGGAGATGGTTACCTTATCACCCATTTTGGCAGTCGGTGCAACTTTATATAGGTAGGCGTAATTAAATGTGAACAGGTCGCTTTCCGGCTGTACCGTTTCAACCAAACTGCCATCTACCCAAACCTCCACTTTATCCACGCCGGCAAGCGACTGCGAGGTGATATCTATCATTACCTCCCCGTTTAGCTCTTGGATAATGGGGCTACCGTCGTAGTTCAGTACCGAAATAGTGGCATCGGGTAGCACGAGCTCCTGTTCGCGCTCGCATCCCGAGGCGACCAATAGAGCAAGCGCTATAATAATTAATAATCTGAACTTCATATCTATCTGCTGTTTTGTAATGCGATTATTTTCTTGTTCATTAAGGGTTTAGAACCTTTGTTGGTTATGACTGTTGTCATCCCATCGGTTTCATCGTTATAACCTGTAGGTAATACCAAAACGGGTTGACCATCCGAAGTACGCGATGCGTGAAATCTGATTTTCATTTCCCTGGTATCGGATAGATGGCGAATTGGTTATATTCACAAACTCGGCATAAACACTCACCCTCTTGTTGACACGTTGGGAGAGGTTCAGGTCTACCTGAAAACGGTCGCCTTGGATAATGTCATCATTCTCGTTGCTTGCTACCGAGTTAATGTATGAACCGTTGTAGTTGGCACTTACCTTACTTGTAAAACCTCTGTAGTCCCACGATAACGCGGCGTTCCCGGTGTGCAGGGCCTGTCCGGGTAAACGCATCCCCGAGCGGTCTTGCGTGCTGGCATCGCTTGCTGTTAACGTGTAGTTTAGGTAGGCACTGAGTCCACCCCATATCCCCGGTAGGAACGAGAGTTGCTGCATGTAGTTGAACTCGAATCCATACACGATGGCTCTTTTCCCGTTTTGTTCCTGGCGGAATTCAAACCCTGCCGTTTGCGGGTAACCCGGGAAATCTTCGAGTAGCGACGGCACGATACGGGTAAACTGAAAGCGGTCCATATGCTTGAAGAACAGCCCTCCTGAAATAACACCGCCATCGCGGTCGTACTTTTCAAACATCAGGTCGATATTGTTGGAACGGGAGGGCATTAACTCGGTGTTGCCAATGTATAACCGGGCCGCGTCGGCATCGTAATTCACGAAAGGCACCAGGTCCACGAAGTTGGGGCGCGCGTACGATTGCGTGTAAGCGAAACGGAAGTTGGTAAGGTCGTTCACGCTGTACTTCACGTGCAGGCTCGGCAATAAAAAACCATAATCGGAGCCACCCTGAATGGGGGTTGCCTCCACGTTGGTACCCCTCCGCTTTACATCGAAGGCGTTGTACGTCACATTGTTGTACTCGTACCTTAGCCCGGCGATGAGGAGGAGGTTTTTCACTTGGAGGCGGTTCATCAAATAGCCGGCGTACACATTTTCCGACGCGTCGTACGTGTCGTTTTTGGACAGTCGCTCGGCATCCCATGAGTCGTCACCTTGAATAAGCAAACGCCGGTAGGTATCGATGTAACGGGTGAACTTCTCTCTATCGACACGGGGACCGAACTCGAATCGGTTGTTCAGGAAGTTGATGGGTTCCGTTCGGGTAGAGACGTGGGCAAAGGCCTCCTCGAGGTTCAGCACCTGGTTGGGGTCGAAGAACGCGAATACCCTGTTATCCCTGAACTTGTCGTTAACCATCGTTCTTACTTTCGCTCCAAACTGGAAGTTACCGCTGTTACCACCCAATATATAGTCTTTCCGCACGTTGAATTTCCCCACGAGATTGGAGGCTTTGGTATATTCCATATCTTCCTCGTAACGCCTGAAGTCGTTCAGCAACAACGGGTTTTTTACATCGTAAGGTATAGCCGGTCTGAGCCGCGGTACTTGTTGCAAAATACCACCTTCATTGTCGGGAATAATGGTCATCCCGGCTCTTGCGAAGTCTCCTCGCGTACTCGTGTAATCACGCTGAGAGCGGGTGTAAAAAGCTCCCCAATCCACCTTCCAGCTATGGAAGGTGTGTACCCCTTCGAGGTTGAAGTTGTGATTGGTTTTTATCTCGTTCCACAGGTTGATGTCGCGCCGTATCCTTCCGTTAAGGATACTGTCGAGCGATATCCATTCCGTGCCGCTTTGATCCAAGTCAAAGCGCACGCGGTTTCGCAAATCATCGTCTTCACGGTAGTTGTACATGTAATTGAAGATCACCTGATGGTCTGTCACCTTGTAGTCCACCGTCGCGGTAAGCCCAACCCGCTCACGTTTGTTTTCGGTCTTTCGGAACTCGTAGTCTTCCGGCAAAATCAAATGGTCGTTTAATATCTTTACAGGTCTTCTCACTCCTGCCCAAGTGGCATCCATGCGGTCTTCGGAGTTGTTGTTCCCGTAATAGCTGCCACTGAGCAACGCGCCTAAACGTCCTTGCTGATTTTGCGCGTTCGGGAAGAACCTTCTGCTTACCTGCACCTTGCTGATGTTGTTGAGCCTTCCTGAAAGATTATTGAACCCCATTCCCAAGTCGCCCCTTACCCGCCAGGTATGCGTCCGCGCCGTGGGCGTTCTCAAGTTGACATTTCCACCAATGGCATCACCGTCCATATCCGCGGTAAGCGCTTTGGTTACCTCGATTGAGCCGAGTTGATCGGCTGAGATAAGGTCCAGCGCTTCAGTCCTGGCCCCGCTTTGTTGCACCGAGGCCAGCTGCTCCCCGTTGATACTGATGTTGGTGAAGTGTTGCGGCGTTCCACGAATGGTTACGGTAGAGCCTTCCCCCTTGTCGCGGAGGATGTTGATCCCGGGCAGACGCTGAAGAGCTTCCGCGACGTTCTTATCGGGAAACTTACCGATAAGGTCTGCCGACACCACGTTCATGATATTGTCGGCCGAACGTTGCAGGTTGAGTGCACGCTGTTGTCCCTCGAAGCTTCCCGTTACCACCAGTTCGCTCAACTGCATGCCGGCATCCGACAAGACAATGTCAAACATTTTATCACCATCGTCAGGCATCGTTACCTCGAGCTCCTTGCTGTCATAACCCAAATAGGATATGGTTAACACCGTTTTCCCGCGCTTCAGGTTCGTTAACCTGAAGTTGCCGTCGTAATCCGCGGCCGTACCACTGTAGTTCACCTTATCATGTATCGTGGCACCGGGTAAAGGCTCTTGGGTCGCGGCATCTGTTATCCTACCCCTGATCTCGTAGGTCTGTGCCTGCAGGGCATGTAGCGTGAATAAACAGCAGCATAGCCATACCCACTTCATTACATATTTCTTCATAACTATATGATTTTGCGATCTCAATATCGGGTTTTATTTTCTTTTTTCCAGTGAAACATGTTACCAAAAAGAGGAACTATGTTACCTGTCACCTCTCTTGCTCGTTTTCGTGAAGAGGTACTAGTAGCGTACCTTTCTTATTCTCACGCCACTGAGTATAGGCTCTCCCTTAACGGGGTGGAATTTGATGGAAATACCTTCACCGTTGGATACCGTGCGCGTAAACCGCAAGCGATTGGGCACGTTTAGCCCGTAAGTGCCTCCCGGGTCAAGCTCTTTTATCACACGTTCATCGTTTACCGAAATATCGAACACCCTTCTCCCGGGCTCATAGTTGATCTCTCTGTCAACGTCGGCAAAGCGGCGGTATCGCCTCACGTAATCCACCATCAGCAGCTCGATCTCGTAGATACCGTTGGGGACATCGGCCCTAAACTCAGACGGGTTTACGCGCATGGTCTGGTAGAGGGGATCTTCTTCGTGTACCGAGAGGATATCCTCTTTGGTTCCCACCTTGTTGCTGATGTATAGCTGCTTGCCGCCGATAATGCCGAAACTGCCAGGGGTATACTCCCTTTCGGGCAACCAGTAAAGGTTGGTCCTGTCATCTATAAACGCGTAATGGCAGCCGATATTTACCGCGATGTCCAGGTGGTCGCTTCCCAGCCCGTAAGGGATTAACGTGGTTTGGACCTGTTTTGCAGAGCCAAAGTCGTTGGGCTTAAGGGAGAGCAGGTGCTTTCCCGCGGGCAACAGCAAACGCCACTCCGCCATGCCGTTTACCACCTCGCTCTTTTCCCACAACTTGTTATTGACGTACAAGCAGAGGGATGGCTCATTGGAAAAAGCGTACATGTTAACCGGGACCAACGTGTCGGAAGGGTTTTCAGCCGCGTGTACCCACTGATCGCGGAATGGATAGCCCAGTACCGATATCGGCTCTTCAGAAAGCAGCGCTTGTACCAAGTAGTACACATCTTTGGGCTTCCTGTCTGCCGTTACCAACCCTTTGTTGTTGAGGTGTGGCGTGGCATCCACCCGACGCTCGGAGCTAAAGTCAATCAAATTCCACAAGGTGGCACCTGCAATGTAGGGGCGTTCCAAGATTTGGGTCATCAGCGACCGTGTGAAATTGATTTGCTCCTCTACCGTGAAATCAAACTTTTCCGGCTTTTCCGAGTATAACCGCGTATCCGAACCGGCCCCGTACTCGCTAATCATATGAATCCGTTCCGGGTACTTGGCGCGCTGTTCATCCATGAATATGCCAAAATCCTTGTACTCATCGTAATACCAACCGTGGTACAGGTTCCACCCGGCAATCATGGGGATAGCGCCTATGCCCGACTCATCGTACAACGGGTAGTTGTGCATCGCGATGGCGGTATAGCGATAGGGATCCATCTCACGAACGAGGTTTTCAAGCTGTTGGGTCAGCTCTAGCGTGTAAGCGTTGCGGGCCGGCAGCTCCTCTTCGGGCTTGAAACGGTGTGCCCAGTAGATCTCGTTCATGTAGGCCCAAATGAAGATCGATGGATGGTTGTAGTGCTGTTTGATCATCTCTTTCACCATCAGCATCGCGTTTTCCGTGTGTGCCTCACTGATGGTGACTTCATTTACCAGTGGCGTCTCTTCCCACACCACGAAGCCCATCTCATCGGCACTTCTCAATATCTCCTCCGCTTGCGGGTAGTGCGCGTTTCGCAAGAAGTTGGCACCCATCTCCTTGAGCAACTGCATGTCTTGACGATGCATATCGTTGCTCAGCGCGTTCCCGTAAGGAACCCGGTCTTGGTGACGGTTGGCACCCATCAGCTTCACGTTTTCACCGTTAATGAAAAACCCGTTGGAAGCATCGAAGCTAAACCAGCGGAAGCCCATCGGCTGGGTGATATGATCCAGCAGTACACCCGACTCCATGAGGCTGTTTTCCACATAATATACATTGGGAGTGTTGGGACTCCACAGCTCGAAATCACGAATGTTGTTTATCGCGATTGTAACCACGGTATCCGTGAAGGCGGGTAGGGATAGTGAAGTCGATTTCTCTGTAAGTACCTTAGCCTCTTTATCACGAATAAGGGTGGTTAGTTGCAGCTTCGAGGGTTTTCCCGTATCATTTTTTAGGTGATAGTCGATGTTGACGTCCGCGCTTGTTTCTGTTACTTTCGGGGTGGAGATATAGACACCGGGACCGCCGTGGTCCGACATCGAGAAGTG
>DUPB01000055.1 GCA_012838585.1 Bacteroidales bacterium | reverse complement strand
TGGCGGAAAAAGACAAAAAATGAGGATAGCTCTTCATGCCAGAACGGGCGAATTAACCGTTTTGTAATATCCCGGGTAGGAGGAAATGGCTAAATTTGATTATATTTGCGCTTCAACAAGAATGGGCGGTATCATGGGGAATTCCGTCAGATGTGAAGGGGTGACCCGAAATGCCCGTTGCCATTGAACATTGATCATTGAACAAAAGAGATAACATGAGGAGTAAGAAACCGCTGATACTGATAACGAACGACGATGGGTATCAGGCGAAGGGCATTGTTTCGCTCACCGAGGCGATGAAGGGGTTGGGAGAGATTATCGTGTTTGCACCCCACACGCACCGTTCCGGTATGGCGGGAGCCATATCTGCCGAACATGCGCTGAGGGCTTGGTTGCATACGAAGGAGGAGGGATTTACCATGTACGTGTGTAATGGCACGCCCGCCGATTGCGTGAAGCTGGCGCTGAACGAGTTCGTGGATCGAAAGCCCGATCTGTTGGTGTCGGGTATTAACCATGGCTCCAACGCCGCGATTAGCGTGATCTATTCGGGAACCGTGGGAGCTGCCGTTGAAGGGTCTCTTTTCGATGTCCCTTCCATCGCGTACTCGCTCTGCGATTTCCATCCCGATGCTGATTTTTCTGAGGTGGTGAAGGTGGCCCGCGTGGTTTCGCGCAAAGTGCTGGAAAAGGGTCTCCCAACGGGGGTAAGCCTCAACGTGAACGTGCCCAAGGGAAAGGTGCGCGGGATAAGGGTAGCCACCCAGACACCCGGGAAGTGGGTGAACGAGTATTATCGAACCCGAGATGGCGTGGGGAGGGAGGTCTTCTGGATGACCGGCCAGTTCGATAACTGGGATAAGGATAACGAGGAGAATGACGAGTGGGCGCTCGCTAACGGTTACGCTGCCGTGGTTCCCATAAAAACTGATCTGACCGCGTACGATTTTTGTTCGCAACTTAAAGGGTGGGAGCTGTAGGGAACAGGCCTTAGTTTTTATCGTATGGGGGAATCTGCAGATTAATTTTTCTCGGCCCTAAGGTTCCCCCTAAATTATAATCCTGAACGTTCTCGATGTCGTGCTTTCCGGCTCCTGCGGTCATGAGTCGTTGTAATTCTCGTAGATGCTTTTGATAAACACCCCGGGGGGTTGTGTCGTGTTTAGTGGCGATCGAGGCAGCCATTCCTACCACTTCTCCCATCATCCCGGTGGTACGCATGACCCTAACGGTACCTAAAGCTACATGCGTGACGCTTATGTTTCTACCTGCCATGAAAAGATTATCCACGTTTCGGGAATATAGGCAGCGATAGGGGATTGGATAGGGATGTATCGCTTTATGAACCGCGATCGATTTAAATTCCGCACCGGTGAAATGCTCCGTGTTTTTGGGGTCGGGGTAATGGAGGTCAATCGTCCAGCTTGTCGGCGCGGAGGCGTCAGGATAGATCACGAAGTCGGTTAGGTCTACTTCCGTCAGCACCTTGTCCCCTAACAATCGGCGTGATTCTCTTTTTCCCGCGATATAGGCCACCCAGTCCAGGTACCTGGATGTATACTCTTGTTTGACCGAACTTTCGTTTTTCAGGTAAGACCAGTTGGAGTAAACCACCAGCATACCATAGTCCCTGATTCGTTCGAAGTCAAAAACTTGGTCTAAGTTCATGCCCGTTTCCCAGGTCCATTCGCCCATGGTTACTTTTTGGACGTTTGCCTCGTTAACCTCTATGCCGTAGTTAAACAGGGGGAAAGGATACTTTCCCTTCCCTTCATTCGAGTACCATTGAACGGATGAGCCCATGGTGAGGCTATCTGCCTCATCGGGGGCGGACGGTTCATTAAACTCTGCCCTACTTTCTCTACCCATGGAGAAATCGGCACCGGCCAGATACCCGATCGTCCCGTCACCGGTACAATCCGCGAAAAGAGGAGCGGAAAAGCTTAACTCTTCGGCTGTTTCAATATGTTTGGCAAGCACGGTTTTAATAGCCGTTCCCTCTTTTTCAACCTCGAAGGCCCTGAAGTTCAGGAATAGGGTTATATTATCTTCCGCGTTGACCATCTCTAACTTTTTCTCATCCTCATAATATACCCCCGGCTGGGCGTTACCTCCCCTTAGCGGGGCGATTTCGTTGACCACGTCCCCTAACCTTGGGTAAGGGTCAAGGTTCATTCGCCCTCCCAGGTGCACCCTTACTTCTGAACTGTTGTTGCCCCCCAAGACCGGGCGATCTTGAATAAGGGCGACCTTCAAGCCTAATCGGGCGGCCGTGAGGGCGGCGGTAGTACCGGCAACTCCCCCACCTACCACCACGAGGTCGAATTCCCCCGCGCTGGGCACAACATCCGGCAACTCGAGTTGCTTTTTCCTGAATGTCGTTAAAGCCTCGGGTTCATTGGGCGGTGCAACGTCATCCATGGTAAAGTACAGGGCGTCGCAACGGCCGTTGAAGCCGGTTAGGTCTCGCAATCCAACGGTAACCGCCCCGGCGTGTACCTTCACCTTGCCTGCCTCTTGCCACTCCCAAGCGTTGCCTTTCGCACCTAAAACCTTACCGTTTAGTGGCTGTCCGTTTACCGTCACTTGAAATTTACCGGGGCCCTCCTTTGTTGTCCAGGGCGATGTCCAGTTGTAGGTTCTCACGAACAGGGTATATTCTCCGGACTTAGCGAAATGTACTGTGGTGGTCGCATCTTCTACCGTGGTGCCTAGTCCATGTGCCATCAGGTAGGGTGATCCCATTAAATCCATGAACTGTTGGTCGACCACCCAGCCCCCTTTTTGTTGAAAACTTTCCGCTTCAATGAAAAGCGAGGTTGCAATTTCTGCATTTACCGAATAGATGATACATGCTGTTAAAGCAAATGCAACAAACTTTTTAATATTCATAATAATTTCATTTTTACCGGTATGCTAACCCACAACAAGTAAAACAATGCCTAAGAGACGGTATTACGTCTCGGGTGCTCCTTTTGCCATCAGCGTTTTAAGTTCATCCAAATGATATAGGTAAACCCCGCGTGGAGTAGTGTCGTGTGTAAGGGCAATCGAAGCAGCCATTCCCACCACTTCTCCCATCATGCCGGTTGTTCGCATAACCCTCACTGTCCCCAATGCCGCGTGCGTTACACTGATGTTCCTCCCAGCCATAAACAGGTTTTCAATGTTTCTCGAGTAAAGGGCTCGGTACGGTACCGCGTACGGTTTAATCGATCGTGAGACGGATTTCGCCAAAAAGGGCGCTTCATTTTCCAACCCCTCTACTGGTTCTGGATAATGTAAATCTATCGGCCAAGTGGTCGTAAAGCTGGCATCGTCGTAAGGAATGTTGTTCAGTACATCCTGTTCCGTAAGAATCACGTCACCCAGTAATCTCCTTGATTCCCGTTTCCCTCCAATGTAGGCCACCCACGATAACTTGTAACGCACGTATTGCTCTTTGTCGTTGCTTTGGTTCTTAAGGAATGACCAGTTGCCGAAAGCCGCCCTTAAAGCGTGATCCCGTATTTTCTCGATCTCCTTTACCTGGTCGAGCCACAAGCCTGTTTCCCAGTTCCAGTCGCCGCGGGTTAATTTTTGACAGCTCTCTTCCGTAAACTGTATGGCCCATGGCGTAATAGGGAACGAGGACGGTTCCGCGAGTTCCTCCGAGTACCATTGAACGGAGGTGCCCATCACCAGGCTATCAGGCTCCTCGGGGGCGCTTTCTTCTCCTGTTTCCGCTTTACTCTCCCGCCCCATCCTGTAATCCGCACCGGCTAAAAATCCCAAGTTGGCATCGCCCGTGCAATCGGCAAATAGTTTCCCTTCGAAAATCGTCTCTTCTCCGCTGATAATGTCTTTTCCTATGACCGCGGTAATTTTGTCGCCCTGTTTCTTAAGATCAAAGACATGGGTGTTCAGGAACAGGTCGATGTTTTTCTCTTTCCTCACGATTTCTATTTTCTTCTCATCCTCGTAATTGCTTTTCGGGCCCGCGTTGTGTTGTTTTTTTTCGGGATGCTTCTCAATGACTTTGAGTATCTTTTTACTCCTTTCGGCTTCGGGGTCTTGGTTGGCTTCATAGAGCGTCCAATGACCTATCGGTCCTATTTCATCCACCACTTTCCCCAGGTTGGGGTATGGCTCTTTAAAAATAAGGCCCGAAAGGCCCACCCTGACTTCGGAGCTGTTATTTCCTCCCAATACGGGGCGATTTTGAATCAACGCTACCCTAATCCCCATCCTCGCGGCGGTAATGGCGGTGGTTATCCCGGCAATACCTCCTCCAACCACAACCAAATCGTACTTACCCGCGTAACGCGGTGTAACCTTATGTAGTGAATTTTTCTTTAGAGCCGACAGGGTTTCGTTGTCGTTCGGCGGTGAAAACTGTAAATCGGTCGTCAATAAAACAGCATCGCATCTGCCGTTGAACCCCGTCATATCGTGCAGCGACAACTTCAGCATCCCCTTTTCTAAGGCGACTACCCCTCCATCTTGCCAGTGCCAGTTTGCCTCTTCGGTTCCAAATATTACTTTCGTTAGTTGCTGATTATTAAACAACAGTTGAAATTTCCCGGGTGGATCCCCGGTTGGCGCCCAATGTGCGGCCCAGTTTCTGGTTCTCACCCAAACCCTATAATTCCCGCTTTGAGGAACTTTTATGATTGTTGTAGCATCCTGGACAGGTACACCCAGCCCGTGAGCCATCAAATAGGAAGACCCCATCACGTCTATGCTTTGCTGATCCACGACCCACCCCCCTTTATCTTGAAAACTTTCCGCTTCAATGAAAAGCGATTGAGCCTGGGATGACGCCACGTAAAGGAATGATACACAGAGTAACGAAATGATGTGGATGGATCCTCGTGTCATTGAATACTATATGATTATGTTTGATAGCAAATATACTTTATAAATCAATAGAAGAAAATATTTCGAAACTTTTCATGAAAATGAAACGTCTATAGTCGATTAATAATATCGGTTGTCTGAAAAAATGAGTACTTTTGTTCAAAGATAAATTAATCGTATGAAACGAGCATGTAAATCATTTACACCCATGACGACGATTAAAAGCGAGTTCCATACACCGAAAAGTAAAGGTAAAATAATCGTATGAAATATTACCTTGTCGCGGGGGAGGCTTCTGGTGACCTGCATGCTTCTAACTTGATGCGGTCGTTGAAGGGGTTGGATGAAGGGGCCGATTTCCGTTTCTTCGGGGGTGACTTGATGCAAGCAGTGGGGGGTACGCTGGTGAAACATTACCGCGAGATGGCCTTCATGGGTTTCCTCCCGGTTATATTGAATGCCCGCACTATTCTGAAAAACCTTGATTTTTGTAAACGGGATATTGCCGGGTATAGTCCCGATGCCGTCATCCTGATTGATTATCCCGGTTTTAACCTCAAGGTTGCCAAGTATGTGAGGCGCCACCTGGGCATCCCGGTTTTCTATTATATCTCCCCCAAGGTGTGGGCGTGGAAAGAGTACCGGGTGAAGTCTTTTAAAAAGTACGTTGACGAGATGCTCTGCATCCTTC
>DUPB01000054.1 GCA_012838585.1 Bacteroidales bacterium | reverse complement strand
CCTGAAGGGGGACAAAAAGGTCACCAAGTTCGTGCCGGCATCGGGAGCGGCCAGCCGGATGTTCAAGGACCTGTTCGCGTTTATCGACGCGGAGTACGACGTGCCGACCACCCCGTTTGAGAAAACTTTTTTCGACGGTATCCAGAAATTCGCCTTTTTCGACGTGCTGGACGCGTTGTGCAAGGAGCAGCACGGGAAAGGCGTGACCGCGCTATGCACCGAGGGGCGTTACAAGGATGTGGTGAAGGCCTTGTTGGGGGAGAAGGGGATGGCGTACGGCAACCTGCCTAAGGGACTGCTACTCTTTCACGCTTACCCCGGGGGGAACCGCGTACCCGTGGAGGAGCACATGAAGGAGGGGGCCATGTACGCGAAAGATGGGAAGGGTAACGTGGACATTCACTTTACCGTGTCGGAGAATCATCAGCCCCTGTTCGAGAAGTTGGTGGCCGACAGGAAGGCGCACTTCGAACGTGAACTGGATGCCAAAATATCGGTGTCGTTTAGCGTCCAAAAACCAAGTACCGATACCGTGGCGGTGGATATGGAGAACCAGCCTTTCAGGGAGACGGATGGAACGATTCTCTTCCGCCCCGGTGGACATGGCGCGCTTATCGAGAACCTGAACGAGATTGACTCCGACGTGATCTTTATCAAGAATATCGATAACGTGGTGCCGGATCGACTGAAAGAGGAGGATGCCCGCTACAAAACCTTACTGGCCGGGGTGCTGGTCACCCTGCAGGCACGTGCCTTCGAGTACCTGAGGAAACTGGAATCGGGTAAGGTGGATGCCGATGAACTCTTGGAGATAGTCTCCTTCGTGGAGGACGACCTGTCGATTACCCCGCCGGCCGGGATCGATTCTGACGCGGAGCTGAAAAGCTACCTGCGTGCCAAGCTGGATCGTCCCTTCCGCGTGTGCGGCATGGTGAAGAACGTGGGCGAACCGGGTGGGGGCCCCTTTATCGCGGTGAACAGCGATGGTTCATCGTCGCTCCAAATACTGGAGGGTTCGCAAATTGATAAAAACGACGAGAAGGCGGTATCGGCCTTCAAGAACGGTTCGCACTTTAACCCGGTGGATCTGGTGTGCGGCGTGAAAAACTGGAAAGGGGAGAAATATGACCTTACCCAGCACGTGGACAAGCGTACCGGCTTTATCTCCCGCAAATCGAAAGATGGCAGGGAGCTAAAAGCGCTGGAGTTGCCCGGGCTGTGGAACGGGGCCATGAGCGACTGGAATACGCTGTTCGTGGAGGTGCCGATCAGCACGTTCAACCCGGTGAAGACGGTGAACGACCTGCTGCGACCGGAACACCAGTAAGCGTTTCTTTCACGCAATAAAATGGAACCCGACCCGTTTTTAAAACGATGGTCGGGTTTCATAGTATATGGATAGGGGTGCGGGGAGCGATACACGGGGTCCTGCTGCTGATTACCTGCGGGCTGCTTTTCTCATGCCAATCGGTTAATCTGGATAAGGCACGGGATCACTACGCACGAGGGGAGTACCACGAGGCGGCTAATGCCTACCGGGAGCTCTACAGGAAACTGCCCCGTGAACAGCGGGCTATGCGGGGGGTTATCGCCTACGAGATGGCGGAGAACTACCGACACCTTAACCAGCCCACGAGGGCGGCCACGGCCTACCGAAACGCGATACGATATGGCTACCCCGATACGCTGATGGTGTACCACTTCGCTCGGATGTTGCACCAGGAGGGTAAGTACGAGGAGGCGGCGACAGCTTACCGTGACTTTTTGGCCTTGCGCCCCGACGACCCGTTGGGGGTGACCGGCTTGAACGGGGTTGAGCAGGCGGTGAAACTGCGGGATACCCCCACGCGGTTCAAGGTGCAACGTGAACCGCTCTTTAACTCTACCCGGGCCGACTTTAGCCCGATGCTCTCACCGAAGGGCGACCGGCTCTACTTCACCTCGTCCCGGGAAGAGGCGGGGGGGGAGGGAAAAAGCACGGTGACGGGGATGAAGTACAACGACCTGTTTTACGCGGAGACGAACGTCCACGGGGAGTGGCAGAAACCGAAGCGGATTGAATCGGGGGTGAACAGCGACTTCGATGAGGGGACACCCTCCTTCTTCCCGGACGGGGAGTGGATGTTTTACACCTTTAGTTCCCCCGATGCGACTCGACCGACTGGAACGGCGATTTACCTGTCGAGGCGGGTCAACGCCGAGTGGAGCGGCGGTCAACTTCTGCTTGGGTACCCCGCGGATAAACCTTTGGGCGGTTCCGCTGACAGTTTATCGGTCACCCGTTTCACGGGTCGGTCGGCACCTCTGGGTGTTTCAAACTTGGCCTTTTTGGATTCGCTTTTTACCCTTGAAGATGCACCTGCTAATACCGGTGGAAGTTCTGGCGCACCGCCCGCTTTGTTCGCAGAATCTTCGTTGTCTTCACCTGTATCGTTTGCAGACTCTTCGATATCCCCGTCCGTGTCCTTCGCCCACCCCTCGGTCTCACCCTGTGGCAACTACCTCTACTTCGTGTCGGATATGCCGGGTGGCATGGGGGGGAAAGATATCTGGCGAGCCACGCTGAAAAAGCAGAATGGAACCATGGAAGTGGGGGCGATTAAAAACTTGGGGTCCGACATCAATACCCCGGGCGACGAGATGTTCCCGTACGTCAGAAACGACACGACCCTCTACTTTTCGTCAAACGGTCACCCGGGGATGGGGGGATTGGACCTGCTTGTCGCGGTACGACCGACCTATGGACAGCGGTGGGAGGTGCAAAACATGGGTTCGCCGATTAACTCACCTGCGGATGACTTCGGGATTACCTTCCATGCTGATGGCGAGAAGGGGTTTTTTAGCTCCAACCGCGATGATGCGCGGGGGTACGACCACATCTACTCGTTTGAATATCTGCCTCCCGTGATTCGGGTGGAGGGTGCCGTGATGAACCACGAGGAGGAGGTGATCCCAGGGGCTACCGTGCAGGTAGTGGGGAGTGATGGCGCTAAGCGGCAATTGAACTCGGATAGCGAAGGGATATACCGCTTTGAGGCGGACGCGGGCGTGGAGTATCTCCTCTTGGCGAACGCGAAGGGTTTCCTCAACCGGAAGAGTACGTTACCTGCGATACCGGTAGCGATGGATACGCTGCTGCGGGTCGATTTCAAGATGATCCCGTTCGATGAGGCGGTGGTGATGGAGAATATATTTTACGACTTCGATAGCGCCTCGTTGCGACCGGAATCGGAAGCCGAGTTGGAGAAGCTGGTCGACTTGATGAACGAGTTCCCGGAGGTGCTGGTGGAGCTGTCGGCGCATACCGACCGTAAGGGTTCCGACGAGTATAACGAGGACTTATCCCGGCGAAGGGCGGAGTCGGTCGTGGCGTACCTGGTGAATCGGGGCATTGACAAGGGGCGGCTCTCGGCTACCGGTTACGGTAAAGCGCAACCCGTGACCGTGGGGAAACGGTTGGCTAACCGCTACGATTTCCTGCAGGAGGGGGATGTCCTGACAGAGGAGTTTATCGAGGGACTGGAGCCGGAGCAACAGGAGGTGGCGGATCAGTTAAACCGGCGTACTTCTTTCACGGTTATTGGCGATGGGGTGTAACATGTTTTGGCTTTTCAGTTTTGTGTTACTTGGCTTTTCGGTTTTTACATATTTCGTTCACGATTGCTAGAATCGTGAACGAAAGGGTGGTGAACTTGGGGATTTCATAATAACTGGCGACTAAACCATGAAGGGATGCTCTTAAATCTTTCCAGCTTTTTACCCTTGGCGCTTGCGGAACGCCGTTTTTTCATGTATTTTTGAGGGAGATTCTTGTTTTAGCCTGGCTTGAAAGTCCAAAATGTCCGGAAGGCGGGGATGACAAGTGGCTGAGACCTACACGAAGGTAGCGTAACACGGAGGTAGACAAACATGCTGAAATCACTGACCATAGAGAACTACGCGCTGATCGACTCCCTCTCCATCGAGTTCGATTCCGGTTTTTCCGTCATCACGGGTGAGACCGGTGCCGGGAAGTCGATTATCCTGGGCGCGTTGTCGCTTATTTTAGGGCAGCGGGCCGACGCGCGGCAAATCAAGCAGGGCGAGAGCAAATGCACCATCGAGGGGGTTTTCGATATCTCGTCGTACGGCCTCGAACCCCTTTTCCAGGAGATGGACTGGGTACACGACGGGGATGAGTGCATCTTACGCCGCGAGCTGTGGTCCGGCGGTAAGTCACGCGCGTTCGTGAACGACTCGCCGGTTTACCTGAACGACTTGAAGGAGCTGGGCGACCGGCTAATCGATATTCACTCCCAGCACCGTAGCCTGGCACTGCAAGACAACCTGTTTCAACTGAGCGTGGTGGACGCGCTGGCCGATACCGGCAAGGAGAAGCGGGAGTACGGGATGGCTTATGAATCGTTTCGTGCGGCGGAGAAGGCGCTGAACGAGGCGAGGACCCGCTCCCGGGAGAGCAAAGAGGAGGAGGATTACCTGCGGTTTCAACACGATGCGCTGCAGGAGGCGTCGCTGCAGGAGGGTGAGCAGGAGCAACTGGAGGAGGAGCTGAAAACGATTACCCACGCGGAGGAGATAAAAAGCGGGCTGTACGAGGCGGTTTCGTCCCTGGGGGGCGAAGGGCAAAACGGGGAGTCGCTGCTGCGCTCGGCGGCCGATGCGCTGCGCCGCGTGCAGCGTTTCTTCCCGAAGGCGGAGGAGTTGGCCCAGAGGGTGGATGCCGCCTATATCGACGTGAAGGATGTGCGCGAGGAGGCGGCCCGCCACTTCGAGGGGGTGGAGTTCGATCCCGCCCGACAACAGTGGGTGGAGGAGCGGCTGAGTACCCTATACGGGCTGCAAAAGAAGCACTCGCTTCATACGACGGAAGAGTTGATAACGCTGCGTGACGACTTGTCGGAGCGGTTGCGAAAAATTGATTCGCTGGACGAGCAGTTGGAGGCGCTGGAGAAAGTGGCGAACGAGAAACGCTTGGATATGCTCGCCAAGGCGAAGGCACTGAGCGAAAAGCGGAGGGCGGCGGCACCAGCCATCGAGAAACAGTTGATTGAACGGTTGGACTACGTGAAGATGCCCAACACCCGCTTCAAGATAGAGTACGAGGCGAAGAAGGAGCCCGACGCGACCGGCATGGATGCGGTGCGGTTCATTTTCTCGGCCAACAAGAACGTTCCGATGCAACCGGTGGCGGAGATCGCTTCGGGAGGGGAGATATCGCGGTTGATGCTCTGCCTGAAGGCGATGATTGCCGGGGCCACCGCGTTGCCCACGATCATCTTCGACGAGATTGATACCGGCACGTCAGGTGAGGTGGCCGACAGGGTGGGGGCGATCATGAAGGAGATGAGCGGCGAGATGCAGGTCATCGGGATATCGCACCTGCCCCAAATCGCTTCCAAGGGGCACGTCCACTTCGTGGTCTACAAAGAGGAGCTGACGGATGGCGCGGCTACCCGGATAAAGCGACTTGACCCGGCGGAGCGGGTGACCGAAATCGCCCGCATGCTGAGCGGGGCGGAGGTGACGAGCGAAGCGATCGAGAACGCCCGGGTGATGCTGGCTGGTAGTTGATATGAAAGATAAAGAAATAATCTTCGGTATTCGCGCCGTGATAGAGGCGGTGGAGGCCGGCAAGGATATTGACAAGGTGCTGGTGAAGCGGGGACTGTCGGGCGAGCTTTTTCAGGAATTGCTGGATGTGCTTCGGCTTCACGAGATACCGGTGCAACGGGTGCCCGTGGAGCGGATTGACCGGGTGACGCGCAAGAACCACCAGGGGGTGATCGCGTTCACCTCCGCGGTGACTTACCAGAAGCTGGAGCATATCGTTCCCCTGCTTTACGAGGAGGGGAAGAACCCGTTTATCCTCGTGCTGGACGGGTTGACCGACGTGCGGAACTTTGGGGCCATAGCCCGTACCTGCGAGGTGGCCGGCGTGGACGCGATCGTCATCCCGGCGAGGGGTAGCGTGTCGGTAAACGCTGACGCGATGAAGACCTCGGCCGGTGCGTTGCACTCCATACCGGTGTGCCGGGAGCGAAGCCTGAAAGAGGCGATCGTCTACTTGCGCCAATGCGGGATCAAGGTGGTGACTGCCACGGAGAAGGCGGCTGAGTTTTATACCGACAGCGATTTGACCGTGCCAGTGGCTCTCGTGATGGGGGCGGAGGACGTGGGGGTCGCGCCCGAGCACCTGAGGCTGAGCGATGAGTTGGTGAAGATACCGCAGTTTGGTACCATCCAGTCGCTCAACGTGTCGGTCGCCGCGGGGGTGATGATCTACGAAGTGGTGCGGCAGCGAATGAGCAGCTGCTCCATGCATTGAATGTCATGTTACTGTTTGCTTTCAAGTTCGCTTCGCAGATATTTTCTACGTTCGACATAGCTCAAGTAAACTTGGCTCTGTTCTCACTTATCGAAAATATTCAACTGAAGCTCGTTTTGCGACCCATCAGCTACTTGTTCGCTAAAAGAAAAGAAATCAGCTTCGCTGCACTTTTGCTCGCAACGGCATATATGAACACGTTCATTTCTGCTCGTCTTGCTTAACGCAAAAGTTCGCCCATTTGTTACTCAAACAGCTTTTCTTTTTTCACGCGAACTTCGCAGGATGTGTCCCCGCAAAGCGAGCTAAGGTCTTCGCCTTGAAAGCAAACATGGCAATCAAACATAAGAAAAAAGTTGGATTCAGAAACGAAAAACGAAAAATAGGAGAATAGTATGAAGAAAATTATTTCAACCCAAAACGCGCCGGCGGCTATTGGACCTTACAGCCAGGCGGTGGAGGCCAACGGCTTCCTGTTCTTGTCGGGTATGTTGCCGATTGATCCCGCGAATGGGCAACTGGTACAAGGCGGGGTTAAAGAGCAGACCGAGCAGATATTTACCAATATAAAGGCGTTGTTAGAAGAGGCAGGAGTGACCCTCCAGCAGGTGGTAAAAACCACCGTCTTTCTTCAGGATATGTCGCTCTTCGCGGAGATGAACGAGGTGTATGGCAGTCAGTTCACGGGCGACTTCCCGGCCCGATCGGCCTTCGCCGTCAAGTCGTTACCCAAAAACGCGTTGGTTGAAATCGAGGTAATCGCGGCACGGTAAAAACGGGTGGTGTGGTTATCGCTTAACTAGCTATTGAGCACGGGGGGAGAATTTTATTGTAACGGCCGTGGGTAATCATGATGGTCGCCTAACCGGTTATTGAGGGGAGGTACTCCTCTTCTTCCTCCTCATCCTCCGGCGGGTCTTTTTTCACGACGAAGGCACTGATCTCCCAGAGGATGTAGATGGGTATGGTTACCACGAACAGGGAGAACGGGTCGCCCGACGGGGTGATGATCGCGGCGGCGAGTAGTGAGCCGACGATCGCGTGGCGGCGGTACTTACGGAAGAAAGAGCGGTAAATCAGCCCCAGCTTCGAGAGCAGCCAGAACACCAGGGGGAGTTCAAACACCAGCCCCATCACTAGGATGAGCGTGTAGAAGTTGCTCATGTAAGAGTCGAGCGATATCATGTTGTCGATTGAATCGCTCAGCTGGAACGTGATCAAGAAGCGAAAGATCAGGGGAAAGACGATAAAGTAACCTACCAGGCAGCCGATGACGAACATAAAACCACCAAACAGGAAGGCAGTCTTTACCCCCTTGGTCTCGTTCACGTACAGCGCGGGGCTTATAAACTTCCAAACTTCGAACAGGATATAGGGGATGGTGCAGAGCACGCCAAACGCGAGCGACGTGGAGATGTAGGTCATGAACTGCGTGATCATGTTGATATTCAGTATCTCCACACTGAACTTGTCAGCGGAAAAGTCAGGTAGGAAGGGGAGTAGCTCGCTCGCCTTTTCAAAAAAACGGTAGGTGATAAAGTCGGACGACTTCGGGGCGAGGATTACCTTGTCGAAGATGTGGGGGATGACGATAAACCCCACGACAGAGAAGACGAGAACCGCGATGATAATACGGATCAGTGTCCATCGGAACTCTTCCAGATGGTCCCAAAAGGACATTTCTTTCTCTGCCATAAAACCTCGTTATATAAATTTATAAACGTATACACCCGACATCAACCCCCTACTGAGGTCGAATTTGAACCTGTTAAGAAGAACGGAAACCGTTTTGCATAAGAAAACTCAGGCGGGAATCCCCGCCCTTGTTGAATGAGATGAGTGGCTGGCTGTTTAGTTGCTTGTAGTGGGCTTATTGTCGGTGGGGTCAGCCTTGATATCCTCTTCGATATCGTGCAATCCTTTCTTGAAGCTGTTAATCCCTTTTCCTAACCCACGCATGAATTCAGGTATTTTCTTTCCCCCGAAGAGGATCAGGATAACCAAAACGATAATGGGAATCTCCCAGCCATTTAAGTTTATAAGCAGTGGATTCATTGTTTACAAGTTTGTTAGATAGTTTATACTGTCATTAATTTTCGCATACAAATGTAGGGTTTATTCTCGAGAGATACCAAGATTATTGT
>DUPB01000053.1 GCA_012838585.1 Bacteroidales bacterium | reverse complement strand
TATCATTTAAAACAAACAAAGAATATGACAACCTATTCAAGAAGAAGCTTTTTAAAAACAGCGGCTGCCGGTGCTGTGGGATTGACCATCGTCCCCAACAACATCTTGGGCAAGTCATTTGGCCACATGGCTCCCAGCGATAAGTTGAATATCGCCGGGATCGGTGTGGGCGGTGTTGGACGCCGCAACCTGGCCAACATGAAAACGGAAAATATCGTCGCGCTCTGCGACGTGGATTGGAACTACGCGGCGAAAACGTTCAAGGACTACCCCAACGCGGAGCGGTTTAAAGACTGGAGAGAGATGTTCGACAAGATGGCCAAGAGCATCGACGCCATCATGGTGGCCACACCCGACCACACCCACGCCGGTGTGACGGCGCACGCCATAACCCTGGGCAAACACGCCTACGTGCAAAAGCCACTCACCCATAGCGTGTACGAATCCCGTCTGCTAACCAAGCTGGCCAAGAAGTACCGGGTGGCCACCCAGATGGGAAACCAAGGGAACTCGTTCGACTGGTGCCGAGAACTAACCGAGTGGGTGCATTCGGGCGTGATCGGCGATGTGTACGAGGCGCACTGCTGGACAGACAGGCCCATCTGGCCGCAAGGGTTAGCCGAGCCCAAGGGGGGTGTACCCGTTCCGGATACGCTCGATTGGGACCTGTTTATCGGGCCCGCCGAAAAGCGACCTTACGACCCCGCCTACACGCCCTGGAACTGGAGGGGATTCTGGGACTTTGGGACCGGTGCATTGGGTGACATGGCCTGCCATATCATGGACCCACTCTACTGGGCGCTAGACCTCAAGTACCCGGTTAGCGTGGAAGGTAGCTCAACGCTATCGAACCTCTACTCGCCACCGCAAGCCCAAAAGGTCACCTACAAGTTCCCGGCACGACCGTCCAAGGGGAAGGTGAACATGCCCGAGCTGACCGTCCACTGGTACGACGGGGGGCTGGTGCCGAATCGCCCCGAGGAGTTGAAAGACGGGGAGATGATGGGGGACGAGAACGGGGGAATCATCCTCATCGGAACAAAAGGGAAGATCATGACCGGTTGCTATGGGATGAACCTAACACTCCTGCCGACCTCCATGATGAACGACTTCACCCGACCGGAACCGACACTTCCCCGCGTGGAAGGGGGCAACGGGAACATCTGGAGTACTGACGCCCACGAGCAGGACTGGATACGGGCGTGCAAGGAGTCGCCCGAGAACAGGACGGAGGCCTCCTCAAACTTCCAATTCTCCGGTCCCTTCAACGAGATGGTGGTGATGGGCGTTTTGGCCACCCGCCTCTCGGGACTACATGGACTGCACCGCGAACTAAAGTGGGACGGTGAAAACATGCGGTTCACCAACATTTCGCCGAACGATACCATCAAGATCGTGACGGTTGACGAGTACGCGGTAATCGACGGCCACCCCAATTTTGACCGCCGGTTCGCCGATTTTAACGCGTTGGAAATGGCCAACGAATGGATTAAACACACCTACCGGAACGGGTTCACACTGCCACCGATGCCCGATACCAAGTAAGGTAACATGAAAAACAAACAAACCAAGCGACGCGTGCCCAAATTAATTGGCGCCGCGTCGCGTTAAAAAATCAATCGTATGAGAATGAAAATCAACAAATGGTTACTTATCGCCCTTGTAGGTTCCCTTCTTGCCTGCACCGGCTCGAAGACGAAAACAGAAACAATAACGGAAACGAAAGCTGAACAACAGGGATGGAAGCTGTCGATGCAGTCCTACACCTTCCACCGGTTTAGCGTGGTGGAATCGCTGGATAAAACCAAGGAACTGGGGCTACAATTCATCGAGATCTACCCCGGACAAAAAATGGGAGAGGGTTTTGGAGATGCCGTTTTTGGCTATACCCTCACCGGTGAGCAACGGCAACAGCTCAAGGAGCTGGCCAAGGAGAAGGAGGTAAAAATCATCTCTTCCGGCGTATGGACACCCACCCGTGATGAGTGGGAACAGGTGTTCACCTTCGCCAAGGAGATGGAGATGGAGTTCATCAGCGCTGAGCCCGCCCGGGAGGATTGGGACCTGGTGGAAGAGCTCGCGAAGAGAGAGGGGATAAAGGTGGCTTGCCATAACCACCCCAACGAAGCCTCCTATTGGAAGCCGGAGATCCTGCTGGAGTGCATCGGGGAAAGAGACCCCCTCTTAGGATCGAGCGCCGACGTGGGCCACTTCTTGCGGATGGGCATTGAGCCGATACCAGCCTTGCAGGAGTTAGAAGGAAGGCTAATCGCCCTACACTTCAAGGACATCGCGCCCAAGGGCGAGGAAGAGACATTGGAAGACGTGATCTGGGGCACTGGCGTGCTCAACGTAAAGGGGATGCTGGAGGAGCTCAAGCGACAAGATTTCAAGGGCTACTTCACGATCGAGTACGAGGCCGAATGGGACAATAACCTCCCACATATCAAAGAGTCCGTGGAGTACTTTAACCAAGTCGCGGAAGAGATATTGTAAGCCTCCTGATATCTACATGAAGCACATACCATTAAATTACATTTTAACCGTATGAGACAAACATGCTTCAAAGAAGCATCAAGGGTTCTATACCCATTAATTATTTAATCGCATGAATAGTCACAAGAAAAATCAACCATGGAACAGAGGGAGTTCACGACTCTTATTGTTCTCGCTGTTCCTTTTCTCAAGCATTCTTTCGTATGCTCAGGTGAATGTGAGAGGGAAGGTAATGGATACAGCCGGAGAAGCCCTTATTGGCGTAAACGTGATCGTGAAAGGAACCAATCAGGGCACCGTGACCGATATAAACGGAGTTTTCACCCTTCGGGCGCCATCATCAAATAGCACGCTACTCTTCTCGTACGTCGGGTTCAGAGAGCAAGAAGTGGCGCTTAACGGAAGAACGGAACTGCAGGTGACCATGGAGCAGGACACCGAGTTCCTCGACGAGGTAATCGTGGTTGGCTACGGGACCCAAAAAAGGGCCAGCGTCACGGGCGCCGTATCCACCCTATCTAATACCGAACTGATAAAAGCACCGGTGGTAGGTGTTACCAACGTGTTAGGCGCCAGGGTGGCGGGCGTCACCATGTTACAGCAATCGGGGCAACCCGGTAACGATGCTGCCTCCTTGCTGGTTAGAGGTGAAGGGGCTACCTATATCGTGGATGGCGTGATTCGAAGCATCAATGAAATTGACCCGAACGAAATCGAGTCGATCTCCATTTTGAAAGATGCCACCTCGGCGTCCGTCTACGGGTTGAACGCGACCTCGGTAGTCATTGTAACCACCAAGAGGGGAAAAGATGGGAAGTTGGGCATATCCTACAACGGCACCTACGGGATAAGCAAAAACGCCAACCAACTGGAGTGGCTTGATGGCCCCAGCTACGCTTACTGGTACAATAAAGCGCGTGAGATGGACGGTGATGAACCAGTATTCACTGCAGAACAGGTGGAAAAGATGAAAACTGGAACTGATGGCTGGGGCAACACCAATTGGTACAAAGAGGTGTTCGGTACCGGATCCACTATGAACCACAACGTAAGCGCAACAGGAGGAACGGATAAGGTGCAGTTCTTCTCATCCATAAGCGCTTTTCAACAAAAAGGTAACGTGGAGAATTTCAACTATACTCGATACAACTTGAGGGCAAATATTGATGCCAAGCTCACCAATCATATCACAATGGTGATGAACGTGGCGGGACGCCTCGACGAACATGATCGTCCTAGCTATTCGGCAAATCCGAACGACTGGCATAATATACCGCAACAGGCTGTTCGAGCATTGCCCTATATACCCAAAACGATTATAGCCGATGATGGGAAAGAGTACTACACCTCCACCCGTACCGCCTCCTCACCTGTAAGCCCGTTGGCGGCAATCTACGAATCAGGCTATAACAGACCGAGGAATACTACTGTTCAGACAAACTTTTCACTCAACTATGATGCACCGTGGCTGGAAGGGTTAAGCTTTAAATTCATGGGTGCATATGATAAGTTCTTCCAATTTAGCAAGGTGTTACTCGTACCCTTTAAAACCATGATGGCCAGTCTGCCGACAACCTCTACGGGGTCAATCAGTTACACCCCATTCCTGAACAACTCCGGGAACACTTCCCTTTCGGAAAGCGCGTACAGCTCCACCAGTGTGGTTACACAATCGAGCCTTACCTTTGATCGCCAATTCAACAAACACAAGATCAACATCTTCGGACTTGCCGAAACCCGTAACAATTTTTCAAACACCTTAGCGGCAACAGGCTATGGTCTCGATTTTTTGACTCTGGATGAATTGAGCATGATCACTAACACAACCGGTATCGGTGAAGAAAAAGTACCGGTCATTTCCGGAGGCAGTGGTCAGTCGCGCCTGATTGGTTTCGTGGGAAGAGTTAACTACGATTTTGACAACCGCTACCTGCTGGAAGCATCGCTTCGCCGTGACGGTAGCTACCTCTTCAGCGGAATGGCAGGATCACAATGGGTCAACCTGCCGGCAGTATCCGCCGGTTGGAGGATAAATAATGAAGAGTGGTTCCAAGCCGATTGGATAGATAACCTCAAGTTAAGGGGAGGAATTGGTAAAACAGCCACCTCAGCGGTCAGTGCTTTTCAGTATCTCAACCTGATGACGATCACATCCAACGCTGTGATATTTGGTAACAAAAGTCAGAGCATCATCTATTCCGGAACACTCGGCAACCCCTATCTGTCCTGGGCCAAAGCGATAACTTACAACGGGGGAGTTGAATTTATGGCGTGGAAGGGGCTGTTAGGGGTGGAAATAGATCTCTTCTACAAATATCAGTATGACCTGCTGGGAGGTGTAGGCGGTTCCTACCCGCCATCGATGGGAGGTTACTATTTTAGCACCGATAACATCAACAAGATTGACTACAGAGGCTTCGATTTTACCATTACCCACAACAATAAAATTGGAAGCTTCAAATATGGTGTTAAATGGGTTGGCACATTAGCCTATAGAAGATGGCTCTATTACGCCGGAGATTCTGAAAATACCCCGGACTACCGTAAATTGACAGGCAAAGAGGTGGGAGCACAACTTGGATTCATCGCAGAGGGTCTGTTCCAGTCGCAGGAAGAGATCGACAATTCTCCAACTGTAGATGGCTACAAAGTAGTGCCGGGATATATCAAATACAAAGATCGAAACGGTGATGGTAGAATAACATATGCTCAAGACATGGGATATGTGGGCAAGAGTCCCTATTCCAAATTTCAAACCTCACTCAATGTGAACGGAGAATGGAAAGGATTTGACTTCGATATCCTGTTGCAGTCAGGTTTAGGACGAACTGTTGCTTTGACAGGAGTATATACCAGTACAGGTAGTGAAGGAATAATGGACAACACCGCCTTTACCAGGCTTTTTTATCACGGTGGCAACTCACCGCAGTTCATACCTGAAAACTCATGGAGACCAGACAATCCAAACGCGGAATTTCCCCGTCTCTCGCTTGTAACTGTCAGCAACAATAATGGCTTCTCCTCCACTTTCTGGTACAGAAATGGAAATTATCTTCGTTTGAAATCGTTCCAACTAGGGTACACCATTCCCGTAGCCTTTACGCGCAATGTTGGCGTCGATAGAATCAGGCTCTTCGTGGAGGGATCCAATGTGCTTACATTCAGCGAATTGACGAAATTCAACATCGACCCTGAGCAACCAGGAGTAAACAATGGATACTATCCTCAACAAAAAACATTCTCCTTTGGGATTAACTTTTCATTATAACAACTTTAATCTGATAGAAAATGAAAAAGATATTTAATACACTACTTTATATAACTTTTCCCATGCTGCTGTTTACTAGTTGCTCGGATTGGTTAGACCTGATTCCTACTGATAGATTGACCGATAAAGTGATTTGGGAAGATGAATCGAGCGTGGATCTATATGTAAACGGATTTTACACCTATCTTCATCAGTATGGTCAGTTCGGATCGGCGCAAGCTAGCGATAACCTGACTGAAAGCCTTACCAGCACCTTAAAATATGGTTCCTATGCACTAGGGCATAGAGCAGGTCACCCCAACAACTACGTTTTTGATCCCACGTTGATCACTACGGCTACCGGCGGATTTTACAGCGTATGGGATGATGCATATAACAAAATTCGTAGGATGAATGAGTTTCTCCACTCTATGGAGCTGTATGGAGAATTTCCGGAAGAGATGAATAAAAGGTGGGAGGCACAGGTGCTATTCTTCCGTGCATTCATTTATTTTCAGCTGGCAAGAAGGCATGACGGTGTTATTCTCTACACCTCAATTGATGAGATGGAAAAGGACAAAGCCCGCAGTTCAAACGAAGCTACTTGGGATTTGATCGAGAGCGATCTTGACTTTGCCATCGCTAATCTGCCGGAATCATGGAGCGACCAAGACAAGGGAAGACTAACCAAGTACGCGGCGCTGGCATTCAAATCGAGAGCCATGCTTTTTGCAGGGCGCTGGCAGTCAGCTTACGATGCTGCCGACGC
>DUPB01000052.1 GCA_012838585.1 Bacteroidales bacterium | reverse complement strand
CCCTGTATTCGTAATGCAGGAATTGGTCGGCTTCCGGCATATTGGGGAACGAGAATTTTACAGGATCGAAATCCAGACTTTGGTAACTCATCTTTTCCCTTAACTCGGGCCTTAACGCGATATTTCCAAGCAACACTGTTTCGGTTAGCGGTCCTGCCCAATCGAAATTTGATCCGGCCGGTTCACCTCCTTTACACGCGAGGATCCATTCCTGACGGTGTCCGGGAGAGGACTTGAGATACGGTTCAGGTCTTTTATAAGTATCATTCAATGATTTTGGCAAGAGTTGGTCGCCTAAAATTACTCCTTTACTTCCCAAGTACAACACACCGCCTGCACCCATCTGAGTTCCAGGAGCTATCTCGGCTAAGCGCGGTGGGCGCAATCCACCATCGTACCACGTCAATCGTAATGGAGGCATATTTTCCCTTGCCGGGAAATCGTAAGTAACCATGGAGCCAAGCGGGAAAGAATCTCCGTTAACTAATGTGGATGTTCCTTGAATGGTTGTTGGATATTTTAGTTTTAGTATCCTGAAAATCGAATCGAAGGAGTGGCAGCCAATATCACCAAGCGCACCTGTTCCGTAATCGAGCCATCCACGCCACTTGAAAGGGTGATAAGAGGGATGATAGGGGCGCAATGGTGCCGGCCCTGTGAATAAATCCCAATCAAGGGTATCGGGTACCGGGGGAGTCTCTTCCGGGCGTTTTACACCTTGTGGCCAGTACGTGTCGGATAAGCCTCTGTTCGGACGGTCTGTCCAGACGTGAACTTCTTCAATAGTACCGATTGCCCCGTCGTGAATCATCTCCTGCAATCTGCGAGGCCCATCTCCGGCTTGTCCCTGATTACCCATTTGGGTGGCTACTTTATATTCACGGGCTGCCTCAGCCAACATTCTTGCCTCGTACACCGTGTGTGTAAGCGGTTTTTCAGTGTAAACGTGCTTTCCTCTTCTGATGGCTTCCATGCTGATGATGGCGTGTGTGTGATCGGGTGTGGCAACGATTACAGCATCAATATCCTTTTGTTTGTCCAGCATGACGCGATAATCTTTATATCGTTGCGCTTTCGGATAAATCTTAAATACATTTTCTACCGAATTATTCCAGTCAACATCGCAAAGCGCCACGATATTCTCTGTTTTGGCAACGTCTTCCAAATCGCCACGACCCATTCCCCCGATTCCGACTCCGGCAACGTTCAGTTTATCGCTGGGAGCGACGTGTCCCAAACCCGAAACAGCATGGGCGGGAACAATGGTAAGCCCGCCAATGGCCAGCGCAGAGGTTCCAATAAACTCCCTCCGACTGATTTTTGTTGAATGCATAGACTTCATTAGTAAGGATCTTTTATTCATTGGTTATTGGAGTCAAAACTATGTTTCTGTATGAAATAGCCGTGTGATCTCCTTGAAGATAAATCGGGCCCGGAGCATTAATATCCGATTGTATGGCACCTCCGGTAGCACCTTCCACAGGCTGATTGTCGATAATCGTTACACCATTCAGCTTCACGGTAACATGACGTTTATAAAGTGTAATATCCAATTCTTGCCATTCTCCCGAAGGTTTTTCTGCTTTTACTGTTGGGGTAATTCTCGTGTAAATAGCTCCTAAGCTACCCCCCCAATCCAATGGACGCTCATAGGAATCGGCGACCTGTACCTCATACATTCCACGGAGATAAACGCCGCTGTTACTGCCGGGAGGAGTATTTACTTCTAGTTTCAGGTTAAAATCTTCAAACTCTTCTTCGGTACGCAAATTTCCATATCGAATATGATCTTGTCCTTCCACTTGAGCCGGATCATTCGTGAGCACGCCATCCTTCATTGACCATCCGTTTTTCAAGTCATCTTCTATTAATTTCCATCCGGTAAGGTCGTTGTTATTTTTAATTAATTGTATGGGTTCGCCAAAACTTAGTTTACTTACATCCGGTGCAGGTCCCATTTCGGGCAGTTTAGCACCTCTAATATAAACGGAGTCGAGTCCAATGCCATCCACTTTCGGGCTTAGATAGTAACCCGAAATACTGTCTCCATCCCTTTTTAACTCGATCCATGTCGGGTATCTTCGCGATAATTGAGGCTTACCCTCCGCATCTCTGGTTAACACTACATTTCTAGGATTTCTTCCGATGTAGAGTTTGTCTCCGGCAACATACACATAAGGCAACCCATAAGCAACACTTCCGCCGCCCCACATAAGATCGGCATCCAAATACCCTTCTTCCTGTCTTACCTGAAGCCATCCAACGGATTTTTGTCCGAAATCGAATGTCCATTGACCCAAATAGGAAGAAACATCATTCTGAGGAACAGCGACACTCGGGCCTTGTCTCTTTTCGCCGCACGACCCCAAAACGATCACTAAAATTAAACTCAAAATAGCTGATGTTCTCATAGTAAATAAATTTTAAAAAGTGAATTAAGAACCGTCTCGTTTTGAGACAATTCCAGTATGTATAGAGAGATAGTGGTAAGCGTTTTTACATGTCGTCGTCTTCTTTCGTGAGGTCGAGTTTCTCGTCGTCCCTGCCCCGGTCGAAAAACATCTTCTTCAGTGGGCTCTTTCGTGCCTCGTCATAGAGCTTCCGGTTGCGCACGATCACAATGCCCAGGTAGATGGCTTGGCGGAACGATTCGTCGGAGGCTTCGTTTTTCCCGGCAATATCGTAGGCGGTGCCATGGTCGGGTGAGGTGCGCACGACGGGTAACCCTGCCGTGTAGTTGACACCGGAGTTCATGGCCAGCGTTTTGAAAGGGATTAACCCCTGGTCGTGGTACATGGCCAGCACAGCGTCGAACGCCGCGTGGCGTCCCGTGCCGAAGAACCCATCTGCGGCAAACGGTCCGGCACATAGGATCCGCTCGTTTTGGGCCTCTTTCACTGCCGGCTCGATAATCTCTGCCTCCTCTTTCCCGAGGAGCCCGTTTTCGCCCGCGTGCGGGTTCAACCCCAGTACGGCGATACGCGGCTTCTCGATGAGGAAGTCCCGTTTCAGGCAATGGTTCAGCGTTCTTAACTTTTTTAGGATAAGCTCTTTGCTGATCGCGGTTGGCACCTCGGAGAGGGGTATATGACCGGTCGCCACGGCCACTTTCAGCGATCCACTCACCAAGGTCATCAGTGCTTTATCGTTGCCCTTGGCGAAACGCTCCTCCAGGAACTCGGTATGTCCGGGGAAGGAAAATCGATTGCTCTGCATGCTATCCTTGTTGATGGGGAGCGTGACCAGCAGGTCGATTTTCCCCTCGTTCAAGTCGTTCGCCGCCGTATCCAGTGCGATGAACGCCGATTCTCCCGCTTCGCTGCTCGCGGTTCCCAGTTCGATTTTGGTCTCTTCTTTCACGCAGTTCACCAGGTTCACCTTTCCATCTTGCGCGTCTTCCGCCCGGTTGATGATATAAAAGTTGACCGTGTTGTTATCCAGTACCTTGCGGTGGTAGGAGGCCGATTTCGAGGAGCCGTATATCACGGGAGTGAATAGCTCTATCTCCCGGGCATCCGAAAATGTTTTTATCAATAGTTCGTACGCGATGCTATTGACATCGCCGTGTGTGATTCCTACTTTCGTTAAATGTGACATGCTTTGCTTGTTTATTCCTTTTTTCTTTTCCTTGACTTCCTTGGTGAAACTGTCGTGTCCGTAGCCACTATCGCGGGATATTCCTTACCAGTAATCCCGTTTCCCGGCAAATATACGATTATTCAGGTGGAAATGGAACCTATCGGGGCGATTTTATCTGAAAATAGCTTAACGCTCGCGTGCAGTTCTCTAACGCTCGCGTGCAGTTCTTTAATGCTTGTGCGCGGTTGATAGCATTCCACAAGCGGCCAAAATGTCCTCCCCCTTTGATGTCCGTATGGTACAGGTGACCCCTTTGGCGGTCAGGAAATCGCGAAACTTGATCATGTTCTCCTCGGGTGAGGGGCGCAGGTTACTGTTGGGGATCACGTGGAAGCGGATCAGGTTGACCCGGCAGCTTAGCCCACCGAGTAGTTTCACTAGCTCCCGGGCGTGCAGGGGTGAGTCGTTCACCCCATCGAACAGGATATATTCGAACGAGAGGCGACGCTGCTTGCTCCAGTCATGTTCCTGAAACGCCTCGATTACCGAGGCCGCGGGTGTCGATTTCTCGATAGGCATCAGGTCCAATCGCTCCTCCGGGAAGGGATTATGGAGGCTGATGGCCAGGTGACACCTACTCTCTTGGAGGAAACGCTTCAGGTTGGCCTTAACCCCGATGGTCGATAGGGTGATTCGCCTGGGGCTCCAGGCAAGACCATATTCCGCTTGCAATAGTTCAAGCGCTTTCTGCACGTTGTCGTAGTTGTCCAATGGCTCGCCCATCCCCATGACCACCATGTTGGTTATCGCCTCGCTGTTGGGTGCCGAGTAGAGTTGGTTCAGTATCTCCGTCACGCTCAGGTTGCCCTGAAAGCCCTGCTTCCCGGTCAAGCAGAAGTCGCAGCCCATACGGCAACCCACCTGTGAGGAGACGCAGAGGGTGAGCCGCTCCCTATCGGGGATGGTTACCGTTTCGACGAAATGGCCGTTGCTCGTTTTGAACAGCATTTTCCGTGTGCCGTCTACCGAAGTTTGTACTTCCAGCGGATCTGAGCGTCCCACCTCGAATTTCCCTAAAAGGAGTTCCCTGTTTTTGAGAGAGATGTTGGTCATCTCGTCGATACCCTTCACCCGCTTCACGTATACCCAGTCGGCCACCTGCTTGCCGGCAAACTTGGGGAGTCTCAGTTCTACCATCGCTTCGGTGATCTCCTGCAGGGTCATTCCCAGTAAATAGCGCTTCTGTTCTTGTTCCATCTCTGTTTCCTTTCTCTCTCGATTGATTCTTGGTTTCACGCCAACCGGCTCTCCTGTCGAGGCTGGACGTAACGCCAGCTCACAGGATACAAAGATAACACCAACCTGCCGTATTCATTGCATGGGACTTCATTTTTTTCCTCCTTTTTTCGCTTGAATAGGTGTAAATAGTCATTGTAAACAGCAGTAATCGTATGAGAGTCGGTTTTTTTATGTAGGTTTGCATAAAAAACGATGAAACGTACAACCTTATTAACGGTATTCGCATGCATTATGATAACGACCCTATCATCGCAAGAGCAGCCTGTCTTGTTGTTCCCTGGTGGTGCACCGGGTGAATCAGGGAAGATGGAGCAGGTGGACGACCTGGGTGGCAATAAGGTCGCGGGATGCCCCGTGCTCCGTATTGGTAGCGTGGATAAACCAACGCTCACCTTTTATCCAGCATCGGCGGATAACAATTCGGGGGTTACCATCCTCGTGAACCCCGGTGGTGGGTATCGGATCTTAGCCTATAACTTGGAGGGAACGGAGATCTGCAAGCGGTTTAACGAGTACGGCATCAATTGCGTGTTGGTGAAGTACCGTGTGCCCCGCCGCGAAGGGTTGGAGAAGCATGAGGCGCCTTTGCAGGACCTGCAGCGTGCCATCGCGTACACCCGTTCTCATGCTACCGAGTGGAACATTGATCCCGGAAAGATCGGGGTGTTGGGCTTTTCTGCCGGTGCGCACCTCTCGGCCATGGGCAGCACGGCGTATCGGACACGTACCTATCCAGCGGTCGATAGTTTCGATGAGGTGAGCCTTCGCCCCGACTTCTGTATCCTCATTTACCCGGCTTACCTATCGGGTGACAATTTTTCCATATCGCCTGAGCTGCGTGTCGATGCCGATACACCTCCCACGCTCCTCATCCAGACGCAAGACGACAGCAGCCATATCAACAGCAGCCTGTTTTATTTCCACGCGCTGAAGGAGGCCAAGGTGCCTGCCGGGATGCATATTTACCCGTCGGGTGGGCATGGGTACGGGCTTCGCAACACGGGGCATACCGTGAACGAGTGGCCTTACCGTGTTCTCGCTTGGTTAAGGGATATGGGGATGCTGGAGTAGTAGCTTAGCGGGAGGCTGCAACAGCAACCGTCTCCTCCCGCTTCAGAATTTTCTCTTGGTTTCTTGAAAGTTTGGGCATACCCGGGATTAGCTCGAATGTGTATCCTTCTCTTTGCAACCATTCGATGGATCGGGGGAGCGCGAACTTCATGTTTTTCTCCGCTTTCAACGAGTCGTGGAATACGATGATGGAGCCATCGCGCGTGTACCTTTTCACGTTATCCAAAACTTGTTCAGGCGATAGCTTCACATTGTAATCACGTGTGACCACATCCCACATCACTATCTTGTACCCTTTCCTCTTGAGTAGGTGGGGCTGCGGGAAGATCATGTGGCCGTGGGGTGGGCGGAACAGGTTGGAGGCGATTAAGCGTCCTGCTTCCAACGTGTCTTCCACGAATCGGTTGGAGGCGGTTAACCATCCTTGCAGGTGATGGAAGGTATGGTTCCCCACTTGATGACCACACTCCAGAATTTCCTCGTATAGGTAGGGGTATTTACGCACGTTATCGCCCACGCAGAAAAAGGTGGCTTTTACGTTGTACCTATCCAGTTGATCCAATACCCAAGGGGTGACCTCGGGTATGGGACCATCATCAAAGGTTAGGTAGACCGTCTTTTGGTGTGGCTTTTTCACGCACCAAAGGGCTTTGGGATAGAGTGCCCTATATAGCAAAGGGGGTTGTTCAATCATCATACGCGTCTTGATTTTTTATTCAGCTGAGCCGCTGTACTTTTCCAGCAGGCGGGGGCTGAACTGTTGCATCATCCCCAGTGATTTTTGCATGACGCCCTCTTCGGTGGCTCTACCTACCGTGTCGCCGGGTTCAACGGAGTAGTACCCTTGTAGCGAACCATCAGTAATCTCCCTTAAGACTATATCGCCCAAGTAGGGAACCCCCGCGGTGTAGAATCTATAAGCGTGCTGCAACAGCTCATCAGTTATCGCGATGTAGTTCTCTTTATCGTGTTGCTGGTATACCCGCGTGATGTGCATCATGGGGTTGATGTTGTTGTAGATCACGTCGCTCATCGTGTTGGATAGTTGTGAGGGCCTCAACCGCGTGAACCAGTTCAGGTTGGCATCTAATCGTCCCTTGATGGTTTCAATCAAGGCCTTCGCTTTCTCCTCTTCACCCAGTCGGTAGTAAGCCTGTGCGAACATCACCCCGTCACTTCCGTACCGTACGGTTGAGTCGGGAACGATTCCCGTTACCTTGTCGAGGGCGGTCAGCGCCTTCTCGTTTTCACCCGCCTCCACGAGCGCGTTCACCAGTTGCGAGAAGTAGAGCCGGTAGGTGGAGAGCATCCTTCTACAGGTCTCGTCTAGGTAAATATTGGGGTTCTCTTCAAGTCCGCCCCACCGGAACTTATTCACCATGTTGTCGTAGGCGGCGTTGATGTTCACACCCCCGTGTAGCGGGGTTCCCGGGACCACCTGGTAGGAGAGCCCGTTTAAAGAGAAATTGCTGTTCTGTAGGTTCATGTAGAGCGATGGCGTGATGGTGGTCGCGAAATGCACGTCGCGTTTCCAGTTCCCCTCGTTGATGTTGTTCAGTATCTCCATGATCATCAGCTCTTGACGGTATACAGCTTGTTTCCCCGCCAGGCTGATGTGCATCCGGTCTGACGGTGAAGCAGCCAACCGTTCCCAGTCGACATTCACCGAGTCGATTTCCAACCTTAAAAGGTCGGATGGGATTACTTGTGTTTCACCGGTGGTAAAGGGGTTTTTAGGCCTGTGCTCCCCGGTACGCAGCTGTTCCATGATCCGCTTAAGCGAGACGGTATCTCGGTAAGCGCTCGGGTCGAAATAGCTCCCGTAGCTGATGGGGGGGATATTGTTTTTCCGCAATACATCTTCTATCTCCTTACGGGTAATGACGAATGCCGCGCTGCCCGCCTCACCGGAGTATTTGGGGCGCTCCCACTGTATAGGTAGGGGGGTCGACTCGTAGGCCTGGCGCAGCAGTTGGTCTACGTACCATTCCGTTTGCAGGAAGCTGAGGTTGGTCACCCGCGCATCGGTACGAAACCCTTCGGTCTCCTGCACGTACCAGAGTGGGTAGGTATCGTTATCGCCGTTGGTGAAGATAATCCCGTCTTCGCCCACGCCTACCAGGTAGTTCATACCGGTGTCTCGTGCCAGTGTACGTCCCGAGCGGTCGTGGTCGTCCCAGGTTTGGGAGACCATTTGCAGGGGCACGAACAGACAGGCCGCCGTGGCCAGGGTCGTGGCGACGGTAGTGTTTTTGATTCGCTCCCTCAGGAAGAGGCTAATACCGGCAACACCCATCCCAATCCAGATGGCGAAGGCGTAGAACGACCCGGCGTACGCGTAGTCCCTTTCCCGCGGCTCAAAGGGCGTTTGATTGAGGTAAAGGATGATGGCCAGGCCTGTCATAAAAAAGAGCATGAAGACGATAAGGAAGCTCTGCACACCCCGCTCTTTTAGCTTCAATTGGTAAAGGATCCCGATGATCCCGAGGAGCAGCGGCAACATGTAATACTTGTTGCGCCCTTTGTTATCTGCGATGTCGGGGGCGATCTCATCTTGCGGCCCCAGCCCCAACACGTGCTCATCCACCACGGGGATGCCGGTAATCCAGTTGCCCGAGGTGAGGCCACCATCAGCTTGAATATCGTTTTGCCTGCCCGAGAAGTTCCACATGAAGTAGCGCCAGTACATGAAATTGACCTGGTAGTTAACCAAGAACTTCAGGTTTTGCCAGAAGGTGGGTTTTTTGTTTTGGTCGGTCACCCCTCCCCACCGCTCGTACCCCCGGATATGGTTCACGAACGACGGGTTGTTGCTGGTTGAGTGCATCCTGGGGAACAGCATCGTGTGGGTATATTTATAGATGGGAGAGGTTACCTTTTCGTACCAGTCTTTCTCGTCCGGACTGTTCTTTATCACCTGTTGGTAGGAGGTTCGTTCTCCTTTCATAATAGCTACCCCGTTGCCATCCCGCTCAATACGCGACGCGTAGGTGGTGCCGTGGATGAGCGGTGTCTGCCCGTACTGCTCGCGGTTCAGGAAGCTGGCCAGGGAGAAGATGTCCTCCGGCGAGTTCAGGTCGAGTGGGGGGTTGGCACTGGAGCGGATGGGAATGATCGCGTAAGCCGAGAAGCCCACCAGGATGACCATCAACATTGACATCGAGAGGTGGATGAACTGGTTGTTCATTTTTTTATACTTGAACACGAAGTACGCGCCAGCGGCTACAAGGATAGCCCACAGCCAGGCGCTATTCCCAATGAAGAGGATCCCCGTCAATCCAAGGCTAATGAAGAAGGCGGTTCGTGCCCTCGACTCCTCTCCCTTCCTGGAGAGCGTTTCGAAGAGTCCCCACGCGAGGCACGCTACTAGCAGCGCTAGGTATGCCAAGACACCACTGTTGTACGAGAGGCCCAGCGTGTTCACGAAAAAGAGTTCGAACCATCCGCCCACCTTGGTGAAACCGGGGATGATGCCCCATAGCACCACAACGATGATTCCGAAGGAGGCTAACAGCGCCAGCAAGACCCCCTTTAGCGTGGGGGCATCGTTTTTCTTGAAGTAGTAGACCAAAACGATAGCCGGGATACAGAGCAGGTTAAGGAGGTGCACGCCTATCGACAGCCCGATGACGTAGGCAATCAGCACCAGCCACTTGTTGGAGTGTGGCTTGTGCGCGTTATCCTCCCACTTGAGGATCAACCAGAAGACCAAGGCGGTCAGCATGGAGGAGAACGCGTAGACTTCGCCCTCCACGGCCGAGAACCAGAACGTGTCGGAGAAGGTGTAGGCCAGCGCTCCCACGACACCACTGCCGATAACCGCGATGGTCTGCCCAACGGTCAGCTCGGATTCGCCCTTTCGTAACACCAGCTTACGTGTAAGGTGGGTGATGGTCCAAAATAGGAACAGGATAGTGAAGGCACTCATTAACGCCGACATGCTGTTGACCATTTTCGCTACTTGTGACGGGTCTTGTGCCAGTTGAGAGAAAAAGTTTCCCACCAACATGAAGATGGGGGCACCGGGTGGGTGACCTACCTCTAACTTGTAGGCTTGGGTGATGAATTCGCCACAATCCCAAAAACTGGCTGTCGGTTCAATGGTGAGGAGGTAGACGGCAGCTGCCACGGCAAACACGGCCCACCCCGTGATGTTGTTGATTAACTTGTATTTGGTCATTATTTTCTCTACATTAGTTTTTTAGGGAAATCCAACCTGGTGCAGCTGGTTTAATCGAAAAACCGGAGCAAAGATACGGAAATCTCCTTACACTGAAGGAGTAAAAAGTGTCCATTTGTGAAGAACGTTATTAAAAAACGTGAATCCACGGGCTTTCTCCAGGATGGATGTCGAAAAATAGGCTAAACGAAGTGAAAATAATCCTAATAAAATAAAAATAGCAGAAATATGTTTTATAACATAATATGGGATATTTGTCTGTATGTCAGCTTAATAATGCTTTTCCCAGGTGATTTTTAATCCTTTGCTGTCTAAAAAAGAATAAAGAAGATTTGCGCGTGAAATAATAAAAAGTTTACTTTGGTAATCGATAGGAAAAAATGAATAATTAGAAAGTCGTTTTCGCGTAACACTGAAAAACAAAGTAATGGAGCAAAATAATTTATTCGCAAGAGCAAGCGTTCTATTGTGCTCGACCTTACTATTTTTCACGCTCAATTCATTTTCACAATCGCTTCCTGAGGAGTTGGAGACATCGGTGGCACCTGAAAAATCGGTGACCCAGGAGAAGTCCCGATCGGAAGTGACGTACAAGCAATTGCATAGCTCGAGCTTTAGCGATGAAAACGGTTTGTTTGCCGATGGTTTGAAGCTCAAAATGGACCTCTCTGTACTTGAAGAGGTGGAAGAGCAGCGAGAAGAATTTGACCCTACCGAGATTCCGGCAGACGATATTT
Source organism: Bacteroidales bacterium (assembly GCA_012838585.1). Taxonomy (GTDB): domain Bacteria; phylum Bacteroidota; class Bacteroidia; order Bacteroidales; family Dysgonomonadaceae; genus Proteiniphilum. The sequence continues at coordinate 24,028 of DUPB01000052.1, read as the reverse complement.
ACGGCGGGATGTGGGGTAACCGGCATGTCAACATCTACGGTGGTTTGGAAAACGCTCCCGACACGTTTATGGTCGATTTGGAAAATTTCACCATGCCGGTGGATGGTTACATGACTTCCAACTTCGGGCGTAGGGGAAGCCGTCGTTATCATTACGGTATCGATCTGAAGGCACAGACGGGTGACACCATCTACGCCGCGTTTGATGGTAAGGTCAGGGTTAAGCAATACGAAAGAAGAGGGTACGGGTACTACCTGGTGATTCGTCACGTGAACGGGCTGGAAACCGTTTACGCACACCTCTCGAAGTTCTTGGTTGACGAGAATGATTTCGTCCTTTCGGGGCAGCCTATCGGTTTGGCTGGTAACACCGGCCGCTCATACGGGTCGCATCTCCATTTTGAGACCCGTTTTCTTGGCAAGCCCATAAACCCGAACTTCATCATCGATTTCGAGAATAAGGTTACCCATCGCGATGAGTACCTGGTGACCAACTCCAGTTACCGGAAGACGAACAGCAGTAGCCGTGTGGTGGTTTCCAACAAGTCGCCTAACGGTGGCGGCAACAGCGTGGCATCGAGCGATGCAGCCTCATCCGAGAGCACCAACAAGTTCGTGTCGGGTGAGGTGAGCTACCATCGGATACAGAGCGGTGATACCCTGGGCGCTATCGCGAAGCGCTACGGGACGACGGTTGGTGAGTTATGCCGTTTGAACAACATCACCTCACGCACCGTGCTGAGAATAGGCAGAACCCTTCGGGTCTCTTGAATATATGGATAGGCGAAAGTGATAGTGATTCACATGATAGAAAAGGTACAAGGATTGTAAACTTGTACCTTTTTTTAGTATCTTTGCCCGGATTCAAGAAGAGACAAAGCCAACTATGGATAGTACAAATACCCAGTTTGACGAGGTGATTCGCTTGTGTCGCGAGGTTTACGAGAAGAAGTTGCATGACTACGGTGCCTCGTGGCGCATTCTCCGTCCCGAATCGGTAACCGACCAGATATTTATCAAGGCCAACCGGATACGCTCCCTTGAGATGAAAAAGGAGAGCCGGGTGGGCGAGGGGATTGTCCCCGAGTTCATGGCTATCGTCAATTACGGTATCATCGGGTTGATTCAGCTGTCGCTTGGTTATGCCGATGGGGTGGATATCTCCCCGGAGGAGGCGATGAGGTTATATGACCAGCACGTGTCTGAAACCAAGGAGTTGATGCTCGATAAGAACCACGATTACGACGAGGCGTGGCGCAGCATGCGGGTTAGCTCTTACACCGACATCATCTTGATGAAGATTTACCGTGCGAAGGAGATCGAGGAGCTGGGTGGCCAAACGCTCGCATCGGAGGGTGTGGATGCCAACTACAAGGATATGATTAATTACGCGATTTTCGCGTTGATTAAATTAAGGTTCGGGGAGGTTGGCAGTTAGCAATGAGTAATTAGCAATTAGCAATTTTCTTAGGAGCGAGAGCAGAAAAGGCGCGTTAGCGAATTTTTTCAAACTGAGAGCTGAACTTGTTCAAGCTTTGCCAAGCGACGACAGAAAAGGCGCGTTAGCGAATGGGCGATGAGTGATTCAAGGGTTAAGGTTGTCGGTTCTTTGGTGGAGTTTACCCGCCTGCTGGTCGGGGCTACGTTCCTCTTTTCCGGCTTCGTGAAGGCGATCGACCCGTCTGGTTTCGCGTATAAGATAGAGGATTACCTGATAGCGTTCCAGCTCGTGGAGCTGTTTCCTCTGGCCCAGCCGGCGGCTTTGCTCATGGTGGTTGCCGAGTTTGCCTTGGGCGTGATGCTGCTACTGGGAGTTTACAGGAAGTGGACGCTTCGGTTAATCGGGTTATTCATGCTCTTTTATACCCCGCTCACGCTGTGGATCGCGCTCACTAACCCGGTAGAGGACTGCGGCTGCTTTGGCGATGCGTTTATCATCAGCAACTGGCAGACTTTTTATAAAAATCTGCTGCTTTTGCTGGGTACGCTCTTTTTGTTGTTGAACTGGAGGAAGATAAAGCCGCTTTTCTCGAGCGAATCGGCTCCGCTGGCGACGATTTTCACCATCGCTTTCGGATTCTTTTTCTCGCTCTACAACCTGTTTCACTACCCCATCATGGATTTCAGGCCCTACCATGTGGGTGCCAATATCCCGGCGCAGATGCAGGTGGACCCGGAAAAGGGCGACCTGCTTGAAACAATTTTTATTTATAGCAAGGAGGGGGTAGAGCAGGAGTTTACCGAGGAGAATCTCCCGTGGGATGATAGCACGTGGACCTACGTTGACGCCCGAACACGGGTGGTGCGGGAAGGGGAGAATCCGGCGATCGAGGATTTTGCCCTTGCTCCCATCTACCGCGAAGATGCGGATGGCGAGTGGTATGTCGGTGGTGATGTGACCGACTTGATCCTGTCGGAGCCTTCCTATCAGCTTTTGATGATTGCCTACTCGTTGGAGGGGGTACGTGAGGGGCGTTTGGATCGTTTTATCGCGGCACGTGACTACGCGGAAGCGCATGACTACCCGTTTTACCTGTTTACCGCTTCCTCGCCACAAGAGGTGGGCAACTGGGAAGGGCAGCATCAGACCTGTTTTCAGTTTATACAGGCCGATGAACGGGAACTGAAGACGATGATTCGTTCGCAGCCCGGGTTGATATTGTTAAAAGGGGGAGTGATCATCAACAAGTGGGGCTATCATGGGGTTCCCCGTTTCAACGAGGTGAATGCTTCGTTAGAGGATTCCCGGTTGGCCTCCCCGCCGGATCGAAAGCGGGCCGAGGCCGGTCGTTTAGGCATTACCGCGTTGCTCTTCTTGGTTCCGTTGTTATTGTTGAAGGGGCGTGAGCAACGTTTATTAAAGCATTAATCGATTTAATATACTATAATATGAGAAAGAAGATTGTAGCGGGCAACTGGAAGATGAACAAAAGCCTGCAAGAAGGTTTGGAGTTAGCGAAAGGGCTAGACAAAGCGTTGAAGGACAAAGCCGTGAATTGTGATGTAATTATCGGCACTCCTTTCATTCACTTGGCTGGCGTGGTGGAGGCCATTGACACGAGCAAGATTGGCGTGGCAGCCCAGAATTGTGCCGATAAGGAATCGGGTGCCTACACCGGGGAGGTGTCGGCTTCGATGGTGGCTTCCACCGGCGCCAAGTACGTGATCCTTGGACACAGTGAGCGTCGCACCTATTACGGGGAGACCCCCGAGATACTCAAGGAGAAGGTGAAGTTGGCGTTGGCCAACGGGCTTATCCCCATCTTTTGCATCGGTGAGGTGTTGGAGGAGAGGGAGGCGAACAGGCACTTCGACGTGGTGAAAGCGCAATTACAAGCATCGCTATTTGAACTCTCGGCAGAGGATTTCGCGAAGATCGTGTTGGCTTATGAGCCGGTTTGGGCCATCGGGACAGGGAAGACGGCAACACCTGATCAAGCCCAGGAGATGCACGCGTTTATCCGGGAGACCTTGACCGCCAAGTACGGTAAGGAAGTTGCCGATGGAACCTCTATCCTGTACGGGGGGAGCGTAAACGCCGGCAACGCGAAGGAGCTCTTCTCGAACGTTGACGTGGATGGCGGCCTTATTGGCGGTGCCTCCCTCGGGGTAGAAAAGTTCCTGCCCATTGTCGAGGCGTTTTTAACGGCTTGATAGGTTGTTACACGAAACCTCATTTTCAATGAAACATCACTTTCCATCTTGCTTTCCCTTGACGGTTTGTATCTTGTTGTTGGGTGCAGCGGTGACGGGTACCGTGCTTGCCCAGTCACCACAAAAACAGCGGAACGAGATACTGAAGGAGTTAAACTCCACTACCCCTGGTCAGGGGAGGGTCACGGTACATGAGGATGAGAGTATCAAGCACGTGCTGGGGCGTCCCATGTCGCCTGCCCGCACGGTCTATACCTCGGCCGACGGAACCGTTCAGTTCCATCGCCTGCGGGGCTTTAAGGTCCAGGCGTTCTCCGGGAATAACCAGCGCACCTCGAAAGACGAGGCACACCGAAAACAAGCACAGATTAACGCGGCATTCCCTGAGCACGAGACGGTGGTTCTGTTCGACTCCCCGTTTTGGCGCTTGCGCGTGGGCAACTTTGCCACCCGCGAGGAGGCGGAGGAGGCCATGCAGGAGTTCAAGAAGCGGTTCCCCTCTTTTGGTAGGGAGATGTATATCGTGGTGGATGAGGTGAAGATACCGATTAATTAGCCAGAATAGACGAACAGATGTCATCCGAAGAGATAGAAAAAAGCAGGTCGATTATTTCAGATCATACCCGGGATATCCTCGCGCTCTTGGGTGAAGATCCTGCCAGGGAGGGGTTGCTGAAGACCCCGGATCGGGTAGCCAAGGCGATGCAGTACCTCACCACGGGTTACTGGCAAGATCCGGAGGAGATTCTTCGTTCCGCCCTGTTCAAGGAGAATTACCGGCAGATGGTAATCGTGAAAGATATCGATCTCTTTTCGTTGTGCGAACACCACCTGTTACCCTTTTTCGGCAAGGCGCACGTGGCCTATATCCCAGACGGCTATATCACGGGTCTGAGCAAGATTGCCCGCGTGGTGGATGTGTTCGCCCGTCGGCTGCAGGTACAAGAGCGCCTCACCACCCAAATTAAGGAGTGCATCCAGAAGACCTTGCACCCCATGGGCGTGATGGTGGTGATAGAGGCGCAACACATGTGCATGCAGATGCGGGGGGTGGAGAAACAAAATTCTATTACCACCACCTCCGATTTCACCGGCGTATTCCGGGAACAAAAAACAAGGGAAGAGTTTATCGCGTTGATTAGGTGATGAACCTGTACCATACCATTTAGGGTCACTTGATGGATTTACCGTCAAGTGACCCTAAATGGTATAGTGGGTTCATCTTTTCAGTGACCTACTGTGCATTCTCTCGTTATTCCACCAGCCACTCCAGTCCCGATACAAATATTCGATGTGTAACTCGTTGGTTTCTATGTTGAAGTGGTTTAGCTGGGTGGATGTCGCATAAACACCTTGTTGAATGGTTATCTTCTTCGTGGACGGATCCAGACTTATGTGCTGGATATTGCCAACCGATTCATTGTCTGCTCTCGACTCAGAAGTGGCATAGGCGCGAAAGAGGTAGCCGGTCTCCCAAGTTGTGGTACCTGTTCGCTTGATATACCGCCGTCTTTGTTGAGGATCGGAGGGGTATCTGCTGGCAGATTCGCCGTTTTTGGGTAAACGATCGACCGTGTACCACCCCTCCAGATCATCCACGTAGATAATCACCACCGTGGAGTACATGGTTTCGCTTATTTGGGCCGAGGAGGTGGACGCGATTTTTAGTGGCAAGGCGTATATTTGTTGATCCCCAATGGCGGGAATATTTAATACAACCTTGTAATCTTGATAGTTGTTACTGCCCGTGTAGGTTATACTTTGTGGCATGCTGTAGCTGTTTTCTGGCAGTAATGGGATAGATGTATCGTTTTTTTGGTTATATGCATCCAATAGGGCCTCATCTACTGCCAGCTCTACGCTAATCACCTCACCTTCATCATACTCTTCGCTTCCAACCCTTAGCGTGGTGGTAAAGGTGTCGCTCTCTCTTAGGTAATAGGGCAACCATTGCGTGGGGGTCTCATGCTCAAACCTAAATGCCACCAATTTGCCTGCCGTTGCCTTTATCGAAACAGTTTCGCCGAAGTCGTTATCCTTATCTACCGACTGCAGGTAGAAAGTATACTCACCATCGGCATTTAATAACTCCTTAACGGTATATTCCGTTACACCGCTTTCTAAAATAAGCCTCAGGTCTTCCCCCCTTTTGTGATAAGTGAGGATGGTATGCGAGAAGTTATCCTGCTCTGGATTGATCCATTTGAGGGTTACCTGGTTGGGACCCGATATGGCTTCTAAATTTTTCACCGCGGGAATGCTGGTGAAGTACTTACGTGCTTGTCTTACCAAGAGGTTAAGCTTTTCGGAGCCACCAGTGACTTCAATCACGGCGGTGCGGCTGGTAACCAGCACGTTTTCCTCCACTTTAATCACAATCGTGTTGTTGTTTACAGTGACGCTGCACCATTTACTTCCTTCTGATGTAACGGTTGCCGTGATACTCCCATTCAGATTCACCGGATAGACCACAAACTCTCCGGCATTACTGTCGAAGTTGACGTTTGTGTCGGATAAGCCGAAATAGCTGCCTTCCGTGTAGGTAATCTCCTCCTTGCAGGCAAAAACCAAAAGGGATAGCAGTAGTATATAAATAATTTTCTTCATGCTATTGTACTGTTTTAAAACATCAAAACATTGCTACTCCAGTCGTGTAAGTGTCTCATGAACGGTAGTCCATTTCGTGTCACTGGGTCGACGGTATTTATAATGAATCTTGAACTCTTTTTTCTCGGGATCGTAATGGCAGTCATCTAACTGTTCGATTTCAATATATTTGTACGATTTTACCCGCACACTGTTGTCATCGTTGATTACCAGCACGATTGCCGTGTTATAAATGCCAGTCAAGGAGGTTGAACTGGTCAAGTTTTCCGGGAACAGCCTCACTTGATTGTGAGCCAGCGGCAATAGTGTTTTGTTGGTCGTGATGTTTGAAACAAATGCTCCTTCGGGTATCTTGCTGCCTTTCATCTTATAAGTCCTTGATGTGGCAGATGAGTACTTGTTGACCAATTGAATCCTATATAACAGGAAGTTTTTATCCTCGTTAATTTCTACACCCGCTGTCGATTTTATTTTTACCGGCAACATGTAGGTGGTGTCAGGAGATAAACCGTTTGCATCGATTTCGACAGGTATAAAGGTGGTAGCTGAGGGTTCACCAGCTTTGATGTACGCGCTAAAAGATGGGAAAACAAACCGTTCAGGAGACAATAATTGGGCGTACTTTTGTAGCTCATCCCCGTAGTTCCGGTAGTTATACGTTTCCAATGCTTCGTAATCCATTTCCAGCGTTACCAGGAGGTCGTCCGTAAGTGGCATGGATCCTCCACTGCCAACTGTTATATAACCGGTGGTCGCGGAGTCATTCATCATATGTGGAAAGTCGAAGATATTATTGTCTCCACTTTTCAAGTAAACGATTTTCTTGTAATGTTCCTCATTCATGAGGTCTTCCTCACAAGCAAAAAACGGCAATATCATTATAACTGCCAACAAATAGGTAAGTTTAGATTTCATCATTGTACTGTAAATTGATTTATCAATTCTCCCAACCTGGATTTTGATCCAATGTCTGTACTCTTTTTATCTCCTGTCTATCAATAGGGAGCAACATCATTTTGTCTTTGAAAACCCTGTTTCTCACTGTGCTATAATTGGCAATCACACGGTTAAAGTATCCCCCCCTCACGGTTTTTTCCGTATCCATGCCGGTAATGGGCTGCTTGTCTTCTTCCTCCTTGACGATTCCCCAGCGCCTGGTATCATGATAACGCAACCCCTCGTGCAGAAACTCAATCATCCTTTCGGTCTTCAATACTTCAAAGAAGTGTTCGTGTGAACTAACCTCTTCATCCGTTAATCCTGGGAGGCCGGCCCGATGACGTACCTGGTTGAAGGCCTTTTTGATTTCATCTACATCCCTCGACACGGTATAGCTATTTTCCTCTTCACCCAGTATAACGACATGTGTCTCAGTTAGGTTACTCAAGCTCTCAGCGTACATTAAGAGAATATCGGCATAGCGTATGATGGGGAATGATTTGTTTAAGACAGCCCAATTAGCTCCACTCCACGCGTCATCGGGATGAATGTATTTTTTCAACACGTAGCCGGTGATGGGATAGTTGCGCAGGTCACCTTGGGTAGCGGCACTCTTGCCGGCATTTCCATCTAGCGTGTAGAATGCTTGCTGCATGAATTTACCATTTTCCGTTGTGGAGTTCATGGGCCACAAGCAACCGCTATAACCTATGCTGGCATAAAAGCGTGCTTCTCGGTTGATGTACATGCTGCTCACGTTAGGCCGAATGGTATATCCCGAAAAAGATTGATCGGTGGTGGTAAAACCCTCTTCGGTATAGGGATAGTCATCGCTCGAGTTATTGATGTCTCTTCCATCCACCATTTTATAGGCATCTATGATTTTTTGCGGTATGCAATAACAGTTCCATCCTCCAAACTGAGCTGGGAACGAGAGTCGCGTGGCGTTTCTGACCGTGCTGGAGTTTTTCCCAAACACGAACTCTCTGTTTTTAAAGCCCAAGGTTTCGCCATTGAACATGTCAGCATACGATCGATAAGGGTCTATCCCCGCCGCACCTTCCGGCCAGGGCTTGTAGTAATCCAAATCATGCGTTATACCTTCAGGTAACGGTGGGGTGTCGAAGCTTGCCTCAATCGTGTGCAGGCTAAAATCCATGTCGACTACCCTTTTGCATGCAGCGGCGGCAAGTGCCCACTTCTTTTCATCGTACGTTTGGGAAATGTAGTGAACCTTATCGGATTGACGTTTGAAGTTCGAGAAATAGATTTTGGATGGTTGTCCCCCGTTATAAAGAGGGCTTGCAGCATAGACCCTGACTTTTGCAATAAGGCCGTAGGCGGCGGCTCGCGTGGGACGTCCATACACGTTAATTGGGACGGTGGGTGGCATGTACGTGGCCGCTTTTTCTAGTTCATTGCAGATGTAATCCACGCTCTCATCATACGTGGAGCGGTATTTTTGATACGCGTCCGCTTCAAGGCTGGTATCATACACGTCGTCTCCCGCGATGAGGAGTGGTCCATAATTTAATAACAGGAAATAGTACGCGTAACCCCGCATGAAATGGGCGTATCCTACTATTTCTCGCTTATCCTGAGCGGTTAGTTCAGCGCATTCATTGATGCGGGCGAAAATAGTGTTGGCTTTCCGAATCACTTGATACATGTTAGGCCATATATTCATGCTTCCCAAGTTATCGGCAGTCACCTCGTCAATGAGGAAGCGCTGTGGAACGTAGGCTGACTCCCACATGGTGAATCCTTCATCCGATCCCAGTATAGCTGGGTAGTAGCTGTACTCGAATATGTTGGCCTCGTCCGGCAACAACGCGGCTGCCCCCCACAGGTATTTCTCCAAGTAGACTTTGCTTTGAAAAACGGAGTCTAGGTTTACCAAATCCTCAAAGTAATCACTGACATCTAGGTAGTTGCAGGATGTGAAAAGCATCACGGATGAGACGATGGCCAAAATAGAGGTTTTTATCGATTTCATACTTCTTCCCTTTTCTTAAAAGTTAATGTATAACTGAAATGTTACGGTGAGGGGAATCGGGTATTCATACCCATTTTTATTCGCTTGTTCCGGATCCCAAATCTTCACCTTGTCCCACAGCGCCAAGTTTCTTCCAACAAGCTGGAGGTCAATTGAGTTAATGCCAAGGGCGTTCCTCAAAGTGTTAGCTTTCAGGTTGTAGTTAAGTGTTACCTCTTCGAGTCTCACGTACCTACTGTTGGCTAGCCAAAAAGAGGAATATTTATCGTTGTTTTCGTTAGAACCGTAATGTAGTCGCGGGAACAGGACATCTTGTTTTTCAGTCGCCGGGTCTCCTGAATACCATGCGGGTGTCCACCTGTTTTTTTGATCCTTCACATGAGCGAGCACATTTCCAGTCTCCCCGCCATAAAATGGGATGTATCCAAATCCATTGTTGTGCATGAAGAAGTCGGTATTCCCTGTTCCCTTGAACAAGACACCCAACGTGAAGTCCCGGTATCTGAACTCACCACCAAAACCGTACATGAAACGTGGGAATGGGGAGTAGGAGAGGGGAACCCTATCGTCATCGGTAATCTTCCCATCCCCGGTAATGTCTTTGTATTTAATATCGCCGGGACGAACTTTGCCGAATTGGGTGGGGCTATTGAGAATTTCCTGTTCATCTTTAAATAGTCCAATAGCCTTGAATCCCCTTAACACGTTATATGGTCTTCCCGTGTAGGAGAGGTATTCATACCGTTGGAAAGGTTGTTCCCAATTGTTTACCATGGTCGTGGAGTAGGTGTAATTGCCTCTGAGTGTGAAGCTCATATCTTCATTCAAGGTATGGCTGTAACTGATATTGCCATCGGTACCGTAGCTTGACATTGACCCCACGTTTCCATAAGGCATCTGCATTGAACCTACCCATGTGGGAAGCTGGGTACGACGTTGGAAAATCCCGTCACGACGGTCATGGAAGACATCTACAACAAATTCGAGGCTGTTGTTAAACAGTTTTCCTTCGAGACCTACATCCGCTTTTTTTGCTACTTCCCATTTCAAGTTGTCTGCACCAACCACCGTTTCAATTAGTCCTGAGCCTCCCCATCCCCCAGCTGCATTAGAGTTTATAATGGTTAGGTAAGGGAATCGGTCGTTAGAAATGCGGTCGTTGCCCACGGTACCGTATGAGGCCCGGATCTTTAGATAACTCAGGAACGGTATTCTTTCCTGGGTCCATGTATATTGGGTAGGTATCCAACCTATTGCTACCGAAGGAAAGAATCCGAACTGTTCGCCTTTTTTAAAGTTTTCCGATCCGGTATACCCGAAGTTGGCATCAATCAAATAGGTGTCTTTATACCCATACGTCAACCTGGACGAAACTCCTTGGTACCTTTGTGGAATAGCTGTCATGCTGGTAGTGTACCGGGTGTTTTTTTCACTACTCATGTAGTAATAAACCAGTCCTCCAAGACGGTGGTCGTCATCAAGAACTCTCTCGTAGTTAACATTTGCCTCCAGATGGTATTTTCTCCATTGGGTTTCTGTAGAGGAATATTGCGCGTCATACGCGTTAACACGCCTTGTCATTATGAGCTCACCACTGGTGTTTCTTTTCCTGGAACTATAGAGATTGGGCATTTTATGACGCCTTTCTGTAAAATAAGAGCGGTTGTCAAATGCGCCCTGTACCTTCGCGGTCAATCCTGGGGTGATGCTTTTCAGATCTTGAGAGATTGCGATGGTAACCATGTTTTTATAATGTTCCTGCGAGGTCATCCCCGTATGGTTAAGTAGTACGTAAGGGGAGATATTATCCTCCCTACCATAGGCGGGAAGCATCCCGTTTGAGTAAACGGTGGGCACGGTAAGGGGGGTAAGCTTGGCCTGGGAAGACCAAAGCAGTTGCGTGTTTTGCATCCCCGGTAGGTTGTTGATTGATATGTAACCGTCTAGCCCCATGTACACTTGCGTTGTCTTGGTGAGGTTGATATCTAGGTTTGTCCTGTAGTTATAGGTGTTATAGCCCACGTCTTTCCTGTACTTGCTGGCTTTATCCTGTTTATATGCTGCCGTTTCCGTGGACATCCCTAAACTCATGAAATACCTGGCTACCGTTCCACCTCCCCGGGCACTAATGTAATGGGTGTTTTGCCAAGAGCTGGTGTTCAAAATCTCCTTTCTCCAATTCACGTTTGGAAAAAGATCGGGGTCAAGACCATGTTTGATGATCTCTAACTGCACATCGGAGTAGAGGGGCTGGTTACCGGAAACGATTGACGCTTCATTGGCCAACATGGCATAGTCGTATGCATCCAGGTACTCTGGCATTCTTTTTAGCACTGAGAGTTTCACGTTGGATCGTACCGTGATTCTGAGCCTGTCTTCCTGTCCCCGTTTCGTGGTAATCAGTACCACGCCGTTGGCGCCGCGCACACCATATACAGCCGTAGCCGAGGCATCTTTGAGGATAGAAAACGACTCCACGTCAGCGGGATCTACTTGATTGAGAGTGCCTTCTAGTCCATCGATTAGTACCAGAGCCCCACTGCTGGCTCCAAAAGTACCTATACCCCGTATCCAGAATTCTGAAATGTTTTTTCCGGGCTCCCCGCTTGTTTGCAATGAGATAACTCCCGGGATACGTCCTCCGAGCATGTTGTTTATTGATGTGGCAGGCGTTTGTATATCTTTCACATCCACTGAGGTTACCGCACCTACTACACTTATTCGTCGTTGCGTGCTTCCCATCCCCATGACCACCACCTCTTCCAGTTCACTGGATGCGGTTTCCATCGTGATGGTTAGCTCAGATTCCGACTTCTTGACTGGATATTCCAACCTATCGTAACCGATATAGGAAAAAACAAGCACATCACCATTGGCAGCCTTGATGGAGAAGCCTCCATCTATATCTGTTATCCATCCTGTACCAGGCCGGTCTTTCAGAAAAATGGTTACCCCGATCAAGGGTTCACCTTGTTCATCTTCTACTACGCCGGATAGTGTCAATAGATTGTCCTGCGCGTACATCATCATTACAGGGCAAGTTACAAGCAATCCGCTCAGCAACCACTTTAGCACTGTGTTTTTGGAGATTATCTTTTTTCTCATAGTCTTATTCAATTGTCAACTTGCGGATTGCTGCATTATAGTAGTCAGTAATATAGAGGGTACCTTCCTCGTCTATCTTCATACCCCAAAAGCGGTTAAAGAGGGCAATTTCGGGATCACCGTCTAAATACCCGGATGTTCTGGGTATCCCGGCGATGGTTGAGACAACTCCCTCGGGAGAAATTCGCCTTACGCAAAAGTTGTCTGTGTCACCCACGTAGAGGTTGCCATCCTTGTCGAAACATATTTGGCAGGGATTGTTAAATTCTGCTGACTCTTTCGGACCATCTGCATGGCCTTTGACTCCACTCCCCGCGTACTCATCAATGCGTTGGGTTACCATATTCAGGGTATATATTTTATCCGTCCCAGGTATGGGACCATCCCTTGGATCCATAGAAGAAGGATTAACAAAGTAGAGCATATGCTTTTCAATGGGATGAAAAGCGAGGTACACCTGTAGCTTCCCCTGTACCTGCTCTTTGAGAATATCTCTCATGAGCAGCGATGCGACCTTTGTTTTGGGGTTAATTCTCACCAACTCCCCACGGGTGGTGATGGTATAAATCATACTGTCTATTTCGCTTACAGCGAACGAGTACTTGCCTGTTAAATCAATATCGTCACCGGGCTGAATGGTCGGGTTGATTCTCCTTGGTGTCCATTGCTGTTCCGGATCAAACTCGTAATAGTAGGGCATCCCGTTCATGGGGAAATAGATCACTTCGTTTTTGGCATCGGTACAACCCGACATCATTTCCCCGCTCGTGGAGACATTCATCAAGGTGATTACCGAGTTCCTTTCCTCATTGACAATGCGGGCACGGCATCGCCATTCACCAACGAAAATGTTTTTTTCTTTATCTACCGCGAGATAGAAAGGCCTGTCAAAACGAGCTTCTACCAAAGTGCCATCGGTCGTTACTTTCTCTTCAGGGTTTCCGGCCACGGTGTAGACATGTACCTTGGTTTGATAATAAAAGGGTTTCTCGTAACATACGGAGTCCCCACCTATAACCACCGAGATGGTACATGTGTCACCGGGAAGCCTGGGGGCTAGCACGTAAGCAAGGTCGCCAATCGTACGGATAACCTTGGCTTCTTTTTTATTAAAGTAAACCTTCAGCTTGGTAGCATCGGTGCCAAAGTTTGAACCTTTGATGATTACCTGGGAAGCCATGCCCCCGGTTTCGGGAATAAACTCCGTGAGTTCAACGGGTTTACCGGGGTCATAAGGTTGTCCGGAATGGTTAATATCTGTTCCCGTTTCTTTGCATGATAGGCAAAGAGCGAGAATCGTCAACGTGACAAGTATGACGTGTCGGCACCATCCTTTTTTACTGATTTCAATTTGCATAAAAGAGTTATTTTAGTAAGGTGAACAGACGGTAGACAAAAACGTTCTCGAATCTGTTCACAACTGTTTTTTAAATCCAACCTTTGGGTCGCTTTTGGCTTTTTTAGCAAAGAACCGTTCTTTTGTGCAAAGTAACAAAATAATTGTCATTTAATCATCCAATCCAGAATGTAAACACACCATAGCTTCAAGATTCCTTTTGCGCTATACATTTTTTTACTGGGAAAACTATAGGTCAACACGATGGAGAGAATAACCACTATAGCAAGGCGTGTTTTCAAGTGCATTACGTTATCTATTATTTAATGCCCCCTACGCTTGGTGTTAATGCATCTTCCCTTTACTCCATGTTAGTTTCTCTCCCCAAAAGGGCATGATGGTATTTTTACACTTCACGTTGGGTAGATGCTCCAGGGTTTTGGTGATAGAGGCCTGTCCATGTGGAAATGGCTTATGCCTTAATTCAATAAGGTGAGATAGCACCGCGTAGTTTGTCTCTACTTGGCCTTCACCGGTACCAAAAATGTTGCTTTCCCTGGGTGCTCCCCATCTGAGAACCACCATGCTCACGGGGCCTTGCACATGTTTAAATTGTTCGGGATTGAATCCGGAATCCCCACAGTGCAGTATTGAAAAATTGCCGGAGTCATCCCCGCACTCTACACGGAATAGGGTGACAAAATCTTGCATGTCAGGGTTGGCAAGATGGTCGGACATATCGGTCTTTATGGTGAAGTTTTTAATCTTGTAACTTGCGGGTTTCGTTGAAAGATATTCTCCGCTATCCTTGTAGAAGTTAGATATCACGGGCTTGCCGTTCTTAACCATTGCTTCGAGGAGCTTTATGTTATAGTGGTCCTGGTGGTTGTGGGTTATACAGATAAAGTCGAGAAAAGGCTCCAGTTGTTCCGCCAGGCGGTGGTCAAGGTCTATAGCGAAACAACCCGATGGTGTCTTGATCACGAACCCCATGTTGTATAGCAACCAGACCGAAGCACTGCCGTTTTTAACTTTCGTGTTTCTCAACTCGTAAAGGATTTTGTCGAAAGCTTCCCGGTAAAAATGAAGTATGGGAATGGTGTCTTCCATCCTTACCGCCACCTCTTCGGTACTCTCCAAATACTCTTTGAACGTGGTGTTGACAAGGTTATCCGAGTAAGTTTGAATCTTATCCCACAGGGCTAGCCTCTCGTCGTCCAATAGCAGAGGAGATGTCTTTTTGAATTTCGTTAATGTTTGCACTGCTTCTTTTACAGCTGCATTCATGTAAGGGGTCTGGACACCTTCTTTGTATACGTTTTGTTGGCAAGCGGTGATTATCCATAATATTATTAGGCCAGAAATAATAATCCGTTTCATATTCACCTGTTTGTCCGTTCTTTCATACTCCTTTTTACACCCTGAGAGAGCCTATTAGTTACCCGGCATCCTTGTCTCCAGGTATTCAGTTACATCCAGCATATCGATATCGCTTTTATTGATAAGGTAGCGGGTTTTTGTACGCACGATACCTCCTGGTTTTGCATTTGTCAGCGGATAGCTCTCTTCGGTCACAAAAATCTCCTTGGTGAAGTTCCCATCGTTTTGTTCGAAACTTAACAGGTTGCCGACCGCACCGATTCTAGGCTCAAAACTAATTTTGTTTCGTGCAGGAGCAATGGTCACTTGCGCGTTAATCAAAGAGGAAATATAGCTTGCGCCGTAGATGTATGCACTTGCAGTAGTGATTAGAGACCTGTTCCCGAACGTGTCTACATTTTGGGCGCTAATCTCGAGATTTCCTTCGATACTATCGCTGGATATTGTCCCGATAAAAGTGTAATAACACCCCATCTCTTTATCAAAGTTGGCCGGGCTATATTCAAGGGTTACTGAATCTTTGACCCCCTCCGTGATATTCCAACTCAGCACGCAGTGCGACCGGTTGACATCTTCGGCAGGAAAAATATTCGTCCTTACTCTGTAGTAGCCTGACTGTGTGGTCATCTCATCAATTTTGCCAGCATAAATGATAGGCCCATCCTTGATATATTGGTTCAACAGGTCATTAGCGTTATCGCAACTTGCAAATAATAACGTTGAAAGCAGAATTGATTGAATAATATACCTATTCATAACTATCTTGATATTGAAAATTGCTGTTTAATAATACTCAATTACATCCCCGAACATTCTCAACTCGTTAATCGTGTAAAAAGCCTCGTTCCTATTATAGGACTCCATTAATTGAAGCCTCATATAACGGAAGCTCTCCGTGGGTTTGGCATTCGGGTTTACATTGCCTTCACTGATGGTAAACTCATGGTTCTGGTTGAAGTAGTCTCTCTCTTCTTGGGTCAAGTTCTCCGGATCTACCGGCATTCTTCCTACATATTCACCTATCAACGTCCATGTTTCGGGGAATTTCACCCATTTTTGATTGTTGGCATCGTTAGTTCCCCATATCCTAAAGCGTTTTGGGCTCGATCTTTTATACGTGTACACTAGACCAGTACGAGGATACATGATGACTCGGCTTAACCGCACATTCATATTCAGGTCGAAGGTTAAGTAATAATCATGCACTATTTCTCGATTGGCAGGGTCCGGATTTGAAAGGTTTTTGACAAACTTGTAGCCAAGAAATTGATTCCCTGTTCTATTCCCATTAAAAACGGTTTGATGGGCAAAGTTGGCACCATGAGCATTGCCGTCGTTCTGAATTCCCGTTGCCGGATTGATCGCGTAGGTATCATAATCCCGGCTTCCTGCATAATAGGTGGGGTTAAAGAAGGTGATAGCCTTTATTCGTGTATAATCAATTTCCTCTTCTTTATAGGGGGTTAAGAATTGCTCCATCGTGTCGGTTCTATTACCCCATTTATCTGATACCGTGAAGCCAAACTTCTTTTCAATAGAGGGGTATTGACGAATATAGGCAAATGTGTTGACGGAGTCCGAGGTGTATATAGCTTTCGTTGGGTCCTCCACGAATGATACAACCCCTTTTTGCAAGGAATCTTCAGTTAGTACATGAATGATAAACGGGTTAGCGTTTGCATTTTGCCATTCAACTTTTACACCCCCAAATGCTGGCTCTACGTATAGGGTATTCAGTGCTATTTCCACGGGAGAAAGTAGCGGTGATGCTTTTACAACCGTGGCATCCGATTCGTTGCCGCTTGTGTCTATACATTTTAACTCCACGCTTACTTCATCGGTTCCGGTAAATCCTTCCACCAAGATGTGTGCGCTATACCTGGAGACTTTAAACTCCATGTTCTTACCCCGTTTGTTGGTGTAGGTGGCAACTACCTGAGCGATATGGGGGTTGCCTTTGGGAAGCGTGAAGTGAATCTCTAGCGCACCCGATTTCGGAATAATCTCGTTCACGGTTAGCTTTTCCGGCTTGACCGAGCTGGTCTTCACCTGTTCTATGCCCATGTATGAGTCCACGCACGTGGTCAATAGTAGCAAGCTCATTATGGTCATCAAAAAAGTCTGTATATACCTATTCATTGTAATCCTGTTTATTTAAGTAAACCAATATCATCAAAAGTTACCAACCCGGATTTTGTACAAGATGGGGATTCTGCAGCAATGAGTTTGTCCTAATGGGCATCAAGTAGTCTTTCATTGAAAACCTGGGAACCAACAGTACACGCACGTTGTAAAAATCTTTCTTGTTCTCTCCATCCTTGTTCCATCCCAATACCGGTTTGTTAAACATCTCTTCGGCCAATAGCCATCTTCGTATATCATAATAAAAATGTCCCTCGAACGCCAGTTCGTTCATTCGTTCCTGGCGGATAATGCTCCTTAAACCGTTGATATCGTTGGGTTTTGTTTTGTACCTGCTCAAGGCGTATTTGTTCCAGCTCTCCACTACGCCCTCCATACCGGATCTTGCCCTGATGAGATCAAGGTAGTAATAGGCATTGTGTCCTTGCGAGTCAATTTTTTCAGATCCTCCGACTTCGTTAAGGCACTCGGCTAGTAGCAAATACATATCCGCTAAACGGATGAGTGGGAAAGAGTAATCTTCCCTGATCAGCGTGATCCTGCTCTCTGTATACGTTGTTTTCAGGTGGCTCAATTTTTTTGCCAGGTAGCCGGAGAAGGGATAGCCCCCGTAGGTCTCAGCATGTTTGTACCCGCTACCCATATGGCGGTACATGTTGGGGAATGATGCTTCGGACAAGCCCTTTTCTCTCCCCTCCCATATGCCACCATCGAAGCCTACGGAGGCGTAGAAGCGCGGTGAACGGTTAAAGTGCAGGATCGCGGTTTCCTGTCCCTTCTTAATGAAATATTTGCTGTGCTCATTATCGGGCAGTTGAGTGCTGTATCTATTCTGGTACCATCCATTGTTTTCCCAGTCGGCATCCTCGTTAATCGGTATGCCGTTAGAGGAGTAAAACATTTCAACGACATTCAAGGTGGGGGCATGGCGTTGCCCGATATCGGAACCACCTGATCCGGCCAGGTTAAACCACTCGTCGTTGCTAAGCATGGTGCTCCAGCGTTGAAGCATGGTGGTGCTCTCGTTCACCGCCCAAATTACTTCCGGGTTCCAAGACTCGGTGACGGCTTGCCGAAAGCTGACCATCGCCTTGGTGGTATCGCTGATGTTTGTCATGTTAATGCCCCTGATGGCATTGTTACCCCCATCGGTCGTTATATGAATTACAGTTCCTTCAGCCTCGGCTGCACGACATGCGATGTCAACTGCCTCGAGCGCTCTTTCCCATCGCGCTATCTTGTCGCCCGTCGGGAAAAGTTCGATTCCCCTACTGTCTTTAAAACCACTGTAGTAGTTGTTGTTATTGAAAATGGGGCTGGCCGCTAAGACCAACGTTTTTGCCTTCAAGCATAGCGCGATGGTTTTGGTGAACCTTCCATATTCGCTCACGATGTCAAGCTCGTTCATGGTGGGTAGATCCACGATGGCTTCGTCGAGGGTGTTGACGATGTACTCCACGACCTTATCTATCGGCTCCCTGTACACGTTAACCTCATCTCCTTTGGACGAAATAGGTACCGCGGTATCTATAATCGGGATGGGACCATAAAGCCGCATAAGATAGAAATGGAGGTATGCTTTTATGGTCTTTACTTCGGCAACCCATTGCGCACGTAGAAACTCATCCAGATCCCGAGGCCCCCCGTTTTCAACCAAGATGCCCTCTAAGAAAATATTGCAGTGCCGGATGCCGGCCCATAGATCTCTGGGCGCACCGTTAAGCCCGTCCCAAAAATTCATAAACGGATTGGTGGCATTGTTGCCTTTTAGAAAAGCCATCATGGGGGCAGGGGGGCCGGCAGAGAGGCCACCCCCGGTATTCCTTTCCGAATAGATGATGTCTCCTCCCCCGGACAGGCCCAACGTGGTTGTCGGGGTAACGTAAGTGGGAAGGCTGTTGTAACAGGTAAACAGGTATTTCTCGGCGTTATATTTGTCCTTGAACGCATCTTCCAATTCCGGCTTGTCATCAGGCAAGATATCAAGATAATTGTTACACCCGGACAGTATGGCGATAACTAAAAAAAGAGTTAAGTGGAAATATATTTTTCTCATTTCGGTTGTTTTTAAAAATTAACTTGAAGACCTAAATTGAAGACCCGTTGCAAAGGGTAACTCAGCCCGTTGCCGCCCATTTCCGGATCCCACATCTTGAAATTAGATAACGTGAACAAGTTGGTCCCGCTCAAATAGACACGGGGATTAATCCCCCTTATTGCCGGTATGGTATAACCAATTTCCATTGATTTCAATCGGACATACCCTATGGATCGCATCCAGTAGTTGCTTCGTACGAAGTTGTTGTTGTTGCCCATGGCAGCGGAGCCGACGTCGGGCGACAAGCGGGGCCATTTAGCATAAATGTCCCTGTCGGTTTCCGTCCACACGCTTTCAGCAATGAAGCTCAGCATGGCCCGGTTTCCCTTCTTTCCTCCCGAGGTGACCTCTACAAAAGGGGCCATGCCGCTGGCATTCAAGAAGAAAGAGTATCTGGATGATCCTTGGAAAAAAATCGAAAAGTCGAATCCCTTGTAACCAAACGAGCCTCCTATACCATATTGAATCTCCGGGGTTGAAGAGTATCCCATGGGAACAATATCGAATGAGTTGATGACACCATCCCCATTGATATCGCGGTACTTAATATCGCCTGCCTGGTACTCTCCTATACCACTGTTAACTTGTTGTAGTGGCGAGTTGTTGACTTCATCATCATCGATAAACAGCCGTTCAGCCACGTATCCCCTTTGTTGGCCTACCTTTTGTCCCACGACAGACATCCATGGTGCGATTTCTGAATAATTCAGCTCATCGTATTGGGTAATCCTCGATGTTCCGTAGGTGAAGTTCCCTCTTATGATGTACCACATTGAATTGGCAAGTGCCTTGTTTAAGTCCAGGGTAATGTCAACACCTTTTCCAACCGCCGCACCGTAGTTGGTTCTAATGCCTACTGATCCCAACCCCATTGTTGAGGGGATATCGGGTCTATTCTGGACAATGTTGGTGCGATTTTCTCGGTATACTTCTGCAATCAGCGTTAAGTCGTTGTTTAGCAATCCCAACTCAACAGCCAGGTTGGTTTTGTATGAAACTTCCCAGGTGATGTTGGGATTGGCATACCTTAATATATTTATCGTGGGGCGGCTGAAAGTTTCGTAAGGGTTGTGGCCAAATCTTCCGGCTGATCCCCCGTTCAGGTTGATATTGGATGTGAAAAAGAAGCGATCATTATCGGAAACAATTACATCATTCCCCACCAAGCCATAGGTGGCCCTTATTTTCAAGCTGGGGATTATTTTTTCTATGGCCGACCAGAAACGTTCGTTGGAGACTTGCCACCCTGCACCAATAGAGGGGAAGAAACCCCATCTGTGGGCAGGGTCGAAGCGTTCAGATCCGTTAACACCGAAGTTAAATTCGGCAAAGTATGTTTGGTCGAATCCATAAGTGAAACGTCCTGCAAAAGAAACGTTTCTCGATGGTAACGAGGTGTCCAGGTTTTGGGGACTTCCATCCATGCTCTCTTTGAATGAGCCCACCAGTAGGCCTCCCACATCATGTTTGCTCGCGAAGTTTCGGTTATATAGAACAGCGCCTTCCCCATAATAGCTGGAACTCACGAACTTATTACCCGCGCTATAGTCAATGAAGTCAGAACCCTGTTCGGGGTTTAAGGCAGCCAGTTCATAAGGGAAAGCTTTGTCATTCGGATCATATGTTCCTTTGATGTATTGATAGAAGAAGGGTCTATAGCTCCGTTGAATATTAAACCCGGAGTAGCGTGTTACACTGCCAATAAAGCGTGCCCTTAAACCCTCGGTTATCATGTTGAGGTTTTGATGCAATTCAAATTGAGCCAATACCGTGTTGTTCCTCACATCCTCATACCCCTTCATGATGTCCGCGTAGGGGTTGATGTAAAGATCCGACCCGTATCCATACGCATCATCCGAATAGTTGCCGAAAAGAATACGGTTCACATATTGTGTTTCTCTGTCGGGAGCATACACGTGGGGAAATAGTACGGGGTTGGCAATAAGGGTTTTACTGTACGTGTTGGCACCACCGCTTCCAAATTCGCCAATCGGTCCCGTGTAGTCTTCGAAGCTGGCGCTTACCCTTACTTTTGCTTCCAGTGATTTGGTTAAGTTAAGGTTCACGTTCGACCGAACAGTGTACGCTTTCAAACTAATGTTGGTGTTGAAAGGGTTCATTTTGTCCACCTGCAATATCCCGTTATCATGAGAAAAAGAACCGGCAATGTAGTAGGTGGCAGCATCTCCACCTCCCGTTAGGTTTATATTTGCACGGTTGTTCATTGAGTAATCCCGGGTCAGGATATCTTTCCAGTCCACCGCCGGGTATACATGTTTATTTCGATTTGGATCCTTCGTGCGATCAATTTTGCTTTGAGGGTAGGTGAGTTCCCCATGACGCGTCATGCTTGCAATATTGGAAAATTCCATGAAGGTCACAGGATCAACGACATCCACTTTCGTGGTGGGGGTTGATATGGAGTTTTCAACGCGAAATTGAACATTCACTTTCCCCTTCTTCCCCTCTTTTGTAGTCACCAAAACAACCCCATTGGCACCCCTTGCACCATATAGAGCGGTGGCGGAGGCATCCTTTAAAATCGAGAAACTGGCTATGTCGTCAGGGTTAAGCCTTGCCAGGTCGCGCGATGTCATCTCAATATTGTCTATCAAGATTAGCGGGGATGTGAGCCCGCTACCGAAAGAGGTGACGCTTCGCACGAAAAACTGGGCATCATCTTCGCCGGGTGCTCCCGTGGTTTGGTACGCGATAAGGCCGGCCATTTTGCCTGAAAGTGCCGTTGTTAAGTTGCTCGAAGGGACTTTCAAGTCCTTGGTGTTAACGGTAGTGATGGACGAAACCACGCTCTCCTTGCTCTGCTTCCCGAAGGCGACCACCACAGCCTCTTCCAGCATTTCTGAATGCTCGGACAGCCTCACGTTGATGATCCTGACGGTACCGACCTCTATTCTCTGTGTCTTAAAGCCGATAAATGAAAACACCAACGTATCACCTTCATTTGCCGATAGCTCATAGACACCATCTGTGTCTGTTGTTGTGCCTATTGTCGTGCCTGATATCACAATATTGGCTCCGGGGATCGGATCGTCATTAAAAGCGTCGGTCACTTTTCCGGTGATAAGCACACGGCCGGGTCGTTGCTCTACATGTCGGGAGAAGATCTCTACTTTCTTGATCGCGTTCTCTACGGCGGGAGTCAGTTCCATCGGATGTGTGAATGTTGCATCACTTGGAAAACTATTACTCGCCTGTGCGTGCAGTATACAAGAAAAAAATAAGAACAGGGTCATTCTTAAGATTTTGAAGATATGCCCACCACTATTGAGGTATCCGCTCTCCTTAATAGGGTACTTGCCCATGTTTTTTTGTATGATTTTAGCCATTAATGAATTGTTTATAAATTGCAGTTAATCATGCTATTTGTTATGTTTTTTGTAAAGTATAGCCCTGTGGTTGCTCTGGAAATTACACGCGAAGAACATATATTTTTGTTACGAAAGTATGACAAAGTAACAAAAAAAATGTTTATTAACCATTCAGTCCAGAATGAAATCTAAATACTCTGGACTTATTTGTGTTTTTTTAACGGTGCTGGTGGTGTGAATTCAAATAGCGTGTTAATCTATTTCCTGCTTTTTTGCTGCCCGTTTACGGTCGGTTTCATTTAATAAGATCTTCCGTAGGCGCATGTGCAGGGGGGTCACTTCAACGTACTCGTCTTCCTTGATGTATTCCAGTGCTTCTTCCAGGCTGAAGAGGATGGGTGGAGCCAGCTGTACCTTGTCGTCACTTCCCGCCGCGCGCACGTTGGTCAACTTTTTCGACTTGGTGACGTTGACCACGAGGTCGCCCTCCTTGTTGTGCTCGCCGATTACCTGCCCTTCGTACACGTGGGTTTGCGGCTCGATAAAGAACCGCCCCCGGTCTTGCAGCTTGTCCAGGGCGTACGCGAAAGCGTTGCCCGACTCGCCGGCGATGAGGGAACCGTTTTGTCGCTTTTCAATCGCTCCCTTCCACGGCTGGAACTCGAGGAACCGGTGCGCCATGATGGCTTCGCCGGCAGTGAGGGTAAGCAGGGTGTTGTTGAGGCCGATGATTCCTCTGGATGGTACCACGAACTCCATGTGTACGCGGTCGCCTTTACTCTCCATCACGAGTAGTTCTCCTTTGCGGCGGGTGACGATATCGATGACCTTGCTGGCCGACTCCTCCGGCAGGTTGACCGTGAGTTGTTCTACCGGTTCATGCTTCTCGCCACCAATCTCCTTGATAATCACTTGAGGCTGTCCCACCTGCAGCTCGTATCCTTCGCGGCGCATGGTCTCGATCAGCACCGAGAGGTGCAACACCCCCCGGCCGTACACGGTCCATGCATCGGCGCTATCGCTGTTCTCCACCCGCAACGCCAGGTTCTTATCGAGCTCGCGCATCAACCTGTCATGGATATGTCGGGAGGTAACGTATTTGCCGTCCTGCCCGAAGAGGGGAGAGTTATTGATGGTGAAGAGCATCGATAGGGTAGGCTCATCGATGGCGATCGGGTCCAGTGGCTCCGGTTTCTCTAGGTCGCTGATGGTATCCCCGATGTCGAAGCCATCGATGCCCACCAACGCGCAGATATCGCCCGATGAGGCTTCATCCACCTTGGTACGGCCCAGTCCCTCGAACAGGTTCACCTCTTTCACGCGGATTCTCTTGATGCTGCCATCGCGCTTGTATAGCGCGTAATCCTTGTTGGGTTGAATGGTGCCGCGATGTACTCTCCCCACGGCAATGCGTCCCACGTAGTTGGAGTAGTCAAGCGAGGT
>DUPB01000051.1 GCA_012838585.1 Bacteroidales bacterium | reverse complement strand
TCCTGAGCACCACGCTGGTTATACGAGAAGTAGGGCCCCTCGAGATGCAGCCCGATAAACCTGGCTCCCTCGCGGTTCTGTTTTACCGCCTCCTTGAAGGTGGCAAACGTCTGTATCAACTCCTCGGTAGTACTCGTGAGGGTAGTGGGCAGCAGCGCCGTCGTGCCATGCTTCGCGTGCGTTTCAGCAGCCCCCAAATAGGCCTCCACCGTTCCGTCCATAAAATCGTGTCCACCGCCACCATGCGTGTGGATATCGATGAAGCCCGGCGACACGTAGTCCCCCTTGGCATCGATCAGCTTGTCTCCCTCTTTAAGCTGAACCTCCCCGGGAGGTACGATCGCCGTCACCTTCCCTTGTTCACAAATGATGGAGAGGTTCTCTTTAATCTTGTCAGGGAAGATCACCTTCCCATTTTGTATAACAACTCGTTTACTCATAGCATTTATTAATTATCCTAATCATTCACGTGATTCAAAAAAACAGTGGGCTCATGACGCTTTGACCCTCTTCCAAGACTTGATCCTGTAGCCCCATACCGCGAACCATACAATGTAAGCAAAGCAAGGGATAAGGATCCAGTAAGCATACTTCATCGCTTCGAAAGAGGTAGCCGAGACGAGCTTCATTTCATAAAACGCGTTATAAATAATGGGCATAAAGGCACTACCACTTAACGCCATCACCAATAAAGCGGAACCAAGATTGGTGTGGCGCCCAAGCCCCTTGATAGATAGCGGCCATATCCCCGCGTAGAGTAAAGCATTGGGAAGTCCCATCATCACGAGGAACCAGAGCGAAATATCGGTAGTCATCCCCAAGAAGTTCACCGTGCCCGACGAGGTGACCACCAAAACAGATAACAAGAGATTGATAGCGGCGCATATCACCAGGGCATTCCGCTGCTTTAAATGTTTAGGAATAAGGGCAATCCCCAAGAAGTAGCCGGCAAAAGTGAGGAGCATAGTGATGGAAGGAATATTTTGCGCCGGCCCGGTGAGGCTTTCACCCATACTCCCCGCGTACTGGATACTGGTTCCCAGCGCGATCATCTGGGTACCAATATGAAAGAACATCGCTAAAACACCCAACATCAGGGCAGGATATTGGACTATCCATCGCTTCGACTTCTCGTCCTCTTCCGAACGCTTGTTGACCACGCTGGGGTCTAACTCGGGAAGGACCGAATAGCGAATGATAATACCGAAAAGGAACAACGCGATGGCCAAAATCAGGTAAGGGGTCATAACACCCCTAATCAGGGTGTCTAACGCGGCATCCAGGTCTGCTCCACTGTATACCCCCGCCTCGATTTGACGCATCAGCTCCTTGTCGGACTCCCGGATAACCACCGCGGCAAAAATAAGGTTCGCGATGACTCCCGCGAGCTTATTCCCCGTCCCGACGATACTCATCCGCTTTGCCGCGCTCTCGATGGGCCCCACGATAGTGACGTAAGGGTTAGCGGCAGATTGAAGGATGGCCAAGCCAACCCCCAACAGGAACAACCCTAACAGGAACACCTGGTAGACACGCCAGTAAGCCGCGGGAACAAACAACAACGCGCCCAGCGCCATACACCATAAGCCATACATCATCCCCCGCTTATACCCTACCCTGTTAAGGAGATAAGAGGAGGGGATGGCCATGACAAGGTAGGCGATGTAAAACGCGAACGTTACAAGGTACGACTCGAAACGAGACAACTGAAGGGTTAACTCGAAATAGGGAATCAAAATGGTGTTTACCCAGGAGACTAACCCGAAGATAAAATACAAGAGAGCCAAGATAATCATTGACTTGACTGTCGTGCTTTTGTCGCTAACATGCTTGATGTGAGGTGTATTGCTCATCGCTATTCTTATTAGTTTAACAATAATTTAGATAGTCAATAAAAATTGATGTACAAATGTATTTTTTATTTTATCGAAAAAAACCTCAATAACGTAATTTAGTGTTCAAAAAACGTTAAGGCAGAATCTAATGGCAAGTAGTGCACTATTATGAAACGCGTTTCTTAAAGGAAGGCATGTGTGGAAAGGAGGCATGGTAGCAACGCGGGCACAAGATACAGACGACCGGAATGAACACCCCACGCGTCGACCAACGCGTTAGGCTTGAGCAAACGAGCGGCAGCGCTATATAGAGTTAAGGGCAGCGTGAAAATCCTTGTGCCTTTTACGCCACTCGGTAGGGGTGCAACCATGTTTTTTCTTGAATATCCGGGAGATATTTTTGCAATCGTTGAATCCCGACTCCAGGGCAAGGTCAAAGAGTGTACGATTGGTGGTCATGAGCAGATGGGTGAAATACTCGATCCGGTTGGATATGATAAACTGATAGATGGTGGTACCCATCGACTCTTTAAACTTCACCTCCAGGTTGCGACGCGACAAAGGCACCAACTTGGTCAGGCTATCGATATCGATGTTGCTCGTGAAGTTGTCCTCGATAAAATTCACCACCTGTGAGATATAATCATTGGTAATATCATACTTTTCAGTGGACTTCCGGAGTTCAAACCGGGTAGGCTTGATAACGATGTTGAAAGGCTCTTTGATGGCACCACTAATCATCCCATCAATCAACCTGCCGGCTTCATACCCCCCCTTCTCTACATCCGTGACGATGGATGAAATGGGTGGGTCGGAGAGGTGGCAAATCAACTCATCATTATCCACGCCCAGCAAGGATATATCATCGGGTATCTTGATGTTATTGATGGTGCAGATTTGCGATACCCGCAAAGCGAAACTGTCGTCACAAGCGAACAACCCAACGGGCTTAGGCAGCGAAAGCAGCCACTCATCCAGTTGCACGTGACTCGTGCTCCACTCCTCGCCCATCAAGTCGGCGCTCTCAAAATAGTAGTAGTTGCCGTTTACCTTCTCTACCTCACGACGGAACCCCTCGGCCCGCTCACGTGACCAAACGACCCCCTTGTTACCGTAAAAGGCAAAGTTGTGGAAACGTCTCTTGATGAAAAAGCGGGCAGCCATCTCACCGGTTCCAATATAGTCGCCGGTGAGGTTGGAGAAGTAGGGACTCCGCTCCCTGTAATTCTGCAGCACGATGGGAATATTTAACGTGGCCAACAGGTTGGTTCCCTCATGGTCCCACCGCGCGATGATGGCATCGGCCTTCCACTCTTTGGCCCACTCCACGATCCCCTCCTTCCCGTAGAGCGTTTTATAGTAAGTTGGGAGACGATAAAATATCCAGGGCCCATAATCAACGGAGTATTGAATCAACCCCTTCAAAAGGCGGCGGCTGAATTCACTCGAGTAATCTATAAGGACAAGTATGCGCTTCATTATCTATAAACAGTTATAACAGAGTAAATTCCCGAAAATTTCACCCTTCACACCCGTGAGTATCATGATATGGCAATAACACAAATGGTGCTTATCGCGGAAATCTCTCATTTAAATCCTCAAATATAGCCAATAAAAAGATGAAAAAGAACTAATTTATGAATTAATAGCCCGTTGTGTACAGAAATAAAAATGATGAAAAATCCCATCAAATTCAATATTTACCCATATCTTTACCCCGCATTAATAAAAAAGTGAAAATCATGACCCACACGCTGAAAAAAATCATTGGCTTTTGCAGCCTAACGACTTGTTTATTCGTTCTGTACCCTCAAGTGGCCGCAAGCCAAAACAGAACCGTTCAACTGTTCGCGCATCGCGGAGGTGCCTTTGAGTTTGATGAAAACACGATGTCTGCTTTCGAGGGAAGCTATAACAGCGGACTGCGGGGATTCGAAACCGACGTGCGAATAACCAAAGATGGGGTACTTGTTATTTTTCATGATGCTTCCCTGGAAAGGATGACCGGACAAGAAGGTAGTATAGAGGAGATAACTTGGGCTGAACTTCGTTCGGTACGAACCAAAAAAGGCAACCCTATTCCCACCGTAGACGAGGTGATCAATTTTTTCGCGGATAAGCCAGGTATCTACCTTGAGTTTGAAATGAAAACCGATGAGAAAAACTACCCGCTAGAAAAACTTGAAAAGTACTGTGACCAACTCTATGAAAAGGTAACAGCAAAAAAGCCCGCCTCCTCAACCTACCTGTTCACATCATTCGACAAGCGCCCCTTGCGGTACATAAAGGCCAGCTATCCCGATGCCGACATGCTGTTCATCACCCCAAAGCCCTGCTCCAACGAGACCGTCAAAGAGGCCTTGGATTTAGGGATAAACAGGCTGGGGTGCACGCTGGACGGCACAAGTCGTGCCAGCGTGAAAGCCGCCCACGCGGCAGGAGTATTCGTGAGTTGCTACCCGGGCAGGTCCCTGGAGGACTTTCAACTGGGGGTAGCCCTCGGTTGCGACTTTTTATGTTCCGACATCCCCGTGCAGGTTAAACAGTGGGTAGACAAGTGGAGCGACAGCGATGTCCTAAACGTCACCGTGAAGTAAAAAGCGCTTTACACACCTTTAGGGAGAGTATCTGCCACAGATTTGCAAGGAATTTGCAGTTTATTTGGTCAAAATTGGGCAACTTTTGGCATAATTGGGCAGTTTTTGGCATAATTGGGCAACTTTTGGCATAATTGGACAAAGTTTCGGGTGTTTTTCCCGGGTCGAGAGCTGCCGTTCATACAGGAAAAAAGCCTTGGCAATCACCGCTACAACGCTGACTGTCAAGGCTTTTCAGTTTCGTCAGAGCTAACCTCTAAACCTTTAAACTCCGTCGGGGTGGCGGGATTCGAACTCGCGACCCCCTGCTCCCAAAGCAGGTACACTAACCGGACTGTGCTACACCCCGAAATTTCACTTAGCTACGTGACAGTACTGTAACACGACAGCCACGCTTTTGCCTCACGGCAGACTAAGTAGTTTTTTCAAAAGCGGTGACAAAAGTACAACTAATTTTGGACAAAATCAAACTTTTAACGCGAACATTGCCGGATCTCCAGCAATTTACCTATTTTTGCAGAAGCACAACGAAAACACGCTTTCTCAAAGGCGACGTATCTTTGAAGAACGCTCATCAAAAAGATTTCGGGATGTATCAAAAGGATTTAAAACAGGGAAGATATGAAACAGGAAAAACATGACCAACAATTCAATCGCCGCGACTTCCTGAAAGTCGCGGGGATAGGTGCCGGAGCGGGCATTCTTGGCACGGGTATGGCCGCTTTCCAGCCTCTCCACGGTGGAAACCAACAGCCGCCAACCAGGCCCAATATTCAGGGCTTTGATGACAGGGGGAGCCAGCCCTCTCAGGAGAAAATATGGCAGCCGGTTTCGGACCGCAAGGTACGTGTAGGCTTGATTGGGTACGGTGTATGTAAGTTTGCCGCTGACTTTGGCTTTCAAGATCACCCAAACGTGGAGGTGGTTGCCGTGAGCGACTTGATACCGGAGCGTTGTGCCGAACTGGCAAGGGTGACGCGGTGTAGCAAAACCTATCCCTCCCTTGAGGAGCTGATCAAGGATGACTCGATCGAGGCCGTCTTTATCGCCACCGATGCGCCTAGCCACGCGCAGCACTGCATCGACGCGCTCAATCACGGCAAGCACGTGGGTTGTGCGGTTCCCGCCGTGTTTGGCTCGCTGGAAGATGCCGACCGGTTGTACGAAACGGTAAAGCGAACCGGCCTGAAATACATGATGTTCGAAACCTCCATGTTCCGCGAAAACCTGTACGCCATGCACCGGCTGTACCACACCGGTTGCCTTGGCAAGCTGGTCTACGCGGAGGGCGAATATTGGCACTACTCCGAAAAGGGGATTGACTCCTTCAGGAACTGGCGCCACGGGATGCCCCCGCAGTGGTACCCAACGCACTCCGATGCCTACTACATCGCGGTGACCAACGGTACCTTCCTCGAAGTCTCTTGCCTGGGCATGCCCAGTGCCTTGGAGAGGTACCAGCCCAACCAAAACGTCTACAACAACCGGTTCGCCACCGAAATCGCGTTGTACCGCACGAGCGAAGGAGGGATGGCCCGAATGGCCAGGAGTACCGACACGATGGGGCACGGGTACGGATCGGAAACCGGGCGGGTGCGCGGCACCAAGGCATCCTATTACGACAAGTACGAGGGGATAGAGCAATCCCTTCCAGACTTAACCCGTCCGGCCCTTCCGCCCGGGATAAAGGCCGGTGGACACGGCGGTTCTCACGGGCACCTCACCGAAGAGTTTATCCGTGCGATCCTGGAAGACAGGAAGCCGCTCATCGATGTGGCCATGTCGCTCAACATGACGGTCGGTGGTATCGTTGCCCACCAGTCGGCCACGCGGGACGGGGAACTGTTAAAAATACCGCAATACAAATTTTAAAGCAAACGAACGAGCAGAGGCCAAGCTTGCTTTGACTATGCCGTGGCGAGAAATAGTCTAATTTTAATGCACCAACATGTACAGAAGCAACACGTGCGGCGAACTTCGCCTTTCGGATCTGAATAAGGAGGTCACCCTAAGTGGCTGGGTATCCAGAATTCGCAAGATGGGGGGCATGACCTTTATCGACCTGCGGGATCGGTACGGCATCACCCAACTATCGTTTAACCAAGAGGTAAACCACGACCTTTGGGAACAGGCCAACAGCCTGAGCCGCGAGTGGGTCGTTCAGGTTACCGGCACCGTCCAAGAGCGAAGCAGCAAGAACCCGCGGATCCCCACGGGGGAGATCGAGATCATCGTCAACAAACTAACGGTGCTAAACGCCTCCAAAACGCCCCCCTTCACCATCGAGACCGACAGCGACGGGGGCGATGAGCTGCGCATGAAATACCGGTACTTAGACCTGCGCCGCGACGTGGTGCGCCAGAACCTGGAGTTGCGCCACAAGATGGCGCTGGAAACCCGGCGATACCTTGATGAGAGGAAGTTCCTGGAGGTGGAAACCCCGGTACTGATCGGCTCCACTCCCGAGGGCGCCCGCGATTTCATCGTCCCTTCCCGGATGAACCCGGGTCAGTTCTACGCCCTGCCGCAATCCCCCCAACTGTTCAAGCAGCTGCTGATGGTGGCCGGATTCGACCGCTACTTCCAGATCGTGAAATGCTTCCGTGACGAGGACCTGAGGGCCGACCGCCAGCCGGAGTTCACGCAGATCGACTGCGAGATGTCGTTCGTGGAGCAAGACGATGTACTGAACACGTTCGAGGGACTTACCAAGCACCTCTTTAAAACGATCAAGGGGGTTGACCTCCCCCCATTCCCCCGGATGAGCTACGCCGACGCGATGAGGCTGTACGGGTCAGACAAACCAGACACCCGCTTCGGGATGACGTTCGTCGAGCTCAAAGAGCTCACCATGGGACGGGACTTCAAGGTGTTTGACTCTGCCGAATACGTGGGTGCCATCCGCGTGCCGGGGTGCGCATCCTACACGCGCCGGCAGTTGGACGAACTGACCGACTTCGTGAAGCGCCCGCAAATCGGGGCGCTTGGGTTGATCTACCTGCGCTACAACGATGACGGGACCTTGAAGTCGTCTGTCGACAAGTTCTACAGCGAAGAGGACCTTCGGAAATGGGCCGAGCGCTGCGAGGCGGTACCCGGCGACTTGATCCTGGTACTTGCCGGTGAAACCGAGAAAACGCGCAAGCAGCTATCGGAGTTGAGGCTGGAGATGGGAGCACGATTGGGCCTTAGGGACAAGCACCGTTTCGAATGCCTTTGGGTGGTCGACTTCCCCCTGCTGGAGAAGGACGAAGAGCTGAATCGCTTTTTCGCGAAACACCACCCCTTCACCTCGCCCAAGGCAGAGGATGTCCCGTTACTTGACACCAATCCCGGCGCCGTACGTGCGAACGCCTACGACCTGGTGATCAACGGCGTGGAAATCGGGGGCGGCTCCATCCGTATTCACGACAGCCAACTGCAGGCGAAGATGTTCTCCGTGCTCGGCTTCACCGAGGAGAAGGCGAGGGAACAGTTCGGTTTCCTGATGAGTGCTTTCCAGTATGGAGCACCTCCACACGGCGGAATCGCCTTTGGCCTCGACCGGTTTGTCTCCATCTTCGCGGGACTGGACAGCATCCGCGATACCATCGCGTTCCCCAAGAACACCGCCGGTCGCGACGTGATGATCGATGCACCGTCGAGCGTGGAAAAAGAGCAACTGGATGAACTGGGTATACAACTTAAGCCGCGTAGCGGGGCGCATTGACCCTTCGCGTTATAAAGGCAGAGGAGTTATGGGCCCTTTGTATTCCTATAGAATCGATATCAGAAGATAACATGAGCCCCGAAAGTTTGTCGTCTATCTTTCGGGGCTCATGTCATTTTCGAGACGGCTCTTTCATTATTTGGTTAAAGGACGTGCTTCTACCCCCTCTCGCGTCATTATTATCGGCTTTATTTTACCATCGGAATCAAATTCCATCTTTTCGATACAGGTCATGCGAGAATGAGCACTTGTTTCGGTTAACGGCCTCCTGTGGTATACAATATACCACTCATCGGTTCCCGGGACATTGATAACCGAATTATGACCCGCGCCATTGGCTATTTTCCCGTCTTGCTCCAGTACAACCCCAATACGATGAAACGGCCCAACAGGTGAATCACTTATGGCATAAGCCACTTTATAATCGGGCCCGGTCCAACCACCTTCCGACCACATAAAATAATACTTCCCGTTACGGATAAACATCACTGAACCTTCCACATATCCTTCAGGGGTAACTTCTTTATAAATCGTTCCATCTTCAAATGGAATAAATCCGGTAAAGTCGTCGTTTAGCTTCACCACATTGCAATGCCGCCAGCCACCGTAAAACATGTAA
Organism: Bacteroidales bacterium; assembly: GCA_012838585.1. Lineage (GTDB taxonomy): Bacteria > Bacteroidota > Bacteroidia > Bacteroidales > Dysgonomonadaceae > Proteiniphilum. The sequence continues at coordinate 6,589 of DUPB01000051.1, read as the reverse complement.
TATTGTCCATCCACATCTTTAAAAACAAATTGGTCAATAGGTTGGGCACCATTATAGAACTTGTCGATTAACGGTTTTCCCAAGTAATCCCGGAAAGGCCCTTCCGGTTTATCTGAAACCCCAATGCCTATCCCCCCGACTTCATCGTCATTTTGAATATCGTTTGCGGCAAAAAAGAGATAATACATATTCTCTTTTTCAACAATAGCCGGAGCCCACATGGCCCTCCACGCCCATTTTATAGATGTCGTGTCGATGATACTGCTGTGTTTTGTCCAATTCACCAAATCGGGTGACGAAAAAGCATCCATGAAGACCTGGCTGTTATAGGGAGCTGAAAAGGTAGGATAGACCCAATACCTCTCTCCAAAAACAGCGCCTTCCGGATCGGCATACCATCCATGAAATACCGGATTCCCCGATTTCTGAGAAAAGGCTGTTGCCAAGAAGCTTATTGATATAAGCAATAAAAAGAATCTCTTCATAATCTATGCAGTTTTTATTGATTTACTCCACAAAAACAGGACTCTCGAAAAAATTTTTGTTGGTAATTACAAATTCTTTAACCACCATAGAGAGCATAACACTACTTTGTATTGTTCACGACAAAGATAAAAAATATTCTAAGGAAAACTGTATGTGCGGCATAATACAAAAAAAGCTGTCTCAAAACAAGACAGCTTTTTTTGCATTAGCTACAAGCCTTATATCAGACACGTGAATTACCCAAGGGGATAACCCTCCGCGTAGCTCTTGTTGAACAGGCGGTTCGCCTCTGCCTCCGGATCGTCCACGAACTTTTCGGCCGCCGGATCCCACTTGATGGGACGTCCCAGGTCGTACGCGATATTCCCCAGCGTGCAGACGGTACAGGAGCGATGCCCTATCTCAACCGGCACAACCGGGTCGGTACCATTCCTAAGCGCTTCGATAAAGTTGGCCAGGTGGGGGATCTTCGTCTCGTAGGCCCCCTCCGTCGCTTCAACAGCAGGTGGGTAGAGGCTCTCATCGGAAGCCACGTAATGACCCCTCGACACTTCGATCCATCCCTTATCGCCCCAGAACTTCACACCCTTGGTGTTTTGCTCGTTAAACGGCTCTTCGGTCATGATCGTCCCGTTGGCATACTTGTAGGTCAAGAACTGGGTACCTTCATACCCTGCCGGGATAATTTCCACCGGTCCGCTTTCGTCCATACCCAACCCCCACTGGGCGATATCGAACATGTGCGCACCCCAGTCGGTCGTGAAGCCACCGCCCAGCTCCTTATACCAGCGCCAAGCGCCCCAGAACTGCTCGTTCTGCTCGGGATCGAGCGAGATGGGCGGGTTCAGCTGCGAGTTGTAATGCACGTACTCCGACGGACCCAGCCAGAGCGGCCAGTTCAAGTCGGCCGGTAGCGGTTCCTCGGGCAGGTCATACGGCGTGGGAGGTGCACCCACGTAGGCGTTCACCTTCTCGATGGTTCCCAGCCTTCCCTCCTGCACCATCTTCACAGCGTGCTGGAAGTTGGCATCAGAGCGCTGTTGGCTACCCACACCCAGGATTACCCCGTTTTCGCGTACTGCTTTCACCAGCAGCTGCCCTTCCCGGATGGTGAAGGTCAGCGGTTTCTCCAGGTAGACGTTTTTCTTCGCCTTGCAAGCATCAATTGCCATATGGGCATGCCAATGGTCGGGGGTGGCGATGATCACGGCATCGATATCCTCCCGCGCGATAAGTTCCTTGTAGTTCTCGTACACATCCACCTTCTGGTCGGTACCGGCGTAATGAGCCATCGCGCGTTTCATGAAACGCTCTCTCTTAATGCCATACACGTCACAACCGGCGACGACCAACACGTCCTGCATGCCGATAAACCCACTCATCAGGTACATGGCTTGTTGCCCCAGCCCAATAAACCCAAGGCGGATAATGCCATCGTCGGCACTGCTCCCCTTTGACTCCTTGCAGGAAGCGAGGAACTGGGGTAAGACAACCACGCCCGCCGCGCCAAAAGCGGCGGTCTTGATAAATTTTCTTCTTGAAATTTGATTGCTCATGACTTTAGATTTTATACTTAAAGATTAGGGTTCACACTTTTCCACTGGTCAACCGCGGGGATAATGCCCATCGCGATTACCTCGTCACGTAACTTAACCAAGTGGCCATAGCTCTGTTTCAGCTCGGCTAACTCGGCATCCGTCCCCTTCACTTCACCAAAGGAGACACCATTCTCATCGAGCGTGGTCTCCATCGCCATCATGATATTCTCAAACCCGGGAATATTCACGTAGCAGCCGGAAGGCCAACGGAAAGCCTCGCCACCCATGGTGGCACGAATCATCTCCACCGAGGTGTACGAAGGGCTCTGGAAGGAGGAGCGACCGCGCAACTTGATAATGTTGGCCCCCCCCTTGGTAACGCGTACCTTGAGGTCGGCCCACTCCTGGTCGGTCAGCTTACTCGTGCCAATCAATTCGGTTAGGGGCGTACCGTCTACCTTCGCGGTGGAGGCGAATACGGCCATCTGCTCCCCATGTCCACCGTAGGTGCGGGCGTCGGTCACCTTATCTTGCTTCACACCAAAATGCTTGGCCAACTCGCTCTGCAAGCGGGTGCTGTCTAACGCCGCCAAAGTGGTCACCTGCGAGGGTTTCAAGCCGGAATAGATTAACGCCACCAAGCCGGTAATATCGGCTGGGTTGAAGATAATGGTGAGGTGCTTGAGGTCGGGGCAGTACGACTTGATATCTTTCCCCAGCTGGGCCGCTATCTCGGCGTTGCCTTTCAGCAGGTCCTCGCGGGTCATCCCCTCCTTGCGGGGCGCACCACCCGAGGATATCATGTACTTGGTACCGGTGAAAGCCTCTTTCACATCGGTGGAAAAAGTGAAATTCACCCCCTCGAAACCGCAGTGACGCATCTCCTCCACCACCCCTTCCAGGCCCAACGCGAATGGGTCATACAGGCAGATGTTGGGTGTTAAACGCATCATGGCGGCAGTCTGCACCATATTGGAACCTATCATTCCAGCCGCTCCCACAATAGTTAATTTGTCGTTCGTTAGAAAGCTCATTGTTGAATTTTGTTTTTAATTCGCTGACGCGCCTTTTCTGTCGTCGCTCGGCAAAGCTTAAGCAAGCTTAGCTCTGCTCTTGCTCCTAAGAAAATTGTTAATTGTTATTTGATAATCACTAATTCTCTGAAAAAATTTTACAGTAAGCTCCAGGATACCGTTAGCCCGGCCATCACGATGGAGACCATGCTCATCAGCTTGATCAAGATGTTCAACGAGGGGCCGGAGGTGTCTTTAAACGGGTCACCAACCGTATCGCCCACCACCGTGGCCTTGTGCGCCTCGCTTCCCTTACCACCAAGGTGGCCCTCCTCGATGTACTTTTTGGCATTGTCCCACGCACCGCCGGAGTTCGCCATGAAGATAGCCAACACGAACCCGGAACCCAGGCCACCTGCCAGCAAGCCCATCACGCCAGGCACCCCCATGAGCAACCCGGTTATCACGGGTGCGAGGATGGCCAGCAACGAAGGCAACAGCATCTCGCGCTGCGCACCCCGGGTGGAGATCTCCACGCACCGCTCGTAGTCAGGCGTAGCCTCACCGGTAAGGATTCCTTTTATCTCACGGAACTGGCGCCGCACCTCGTCAACCATCTTTTGCGCCGCCCTTCCCACTGCGTTCATCGTAAGGCCACAGAAGAGGAACGCCATCATCGAGCCGATAAATATACCGGCCAATACCTTCGGGTTCATCAAGGTTACCTGGTAATAATCCATGAAATCGACCAGGCTGGCTCTCGCCACCTCCACCGACTCACCGCTGGAAAGAAGCATCAGGTTTTCACCCAGCCGGATCATCCCGATACGCACCTCCTCCATGTAGGAGGCCAGCAGCGCCAAGCCAGTCAACGCGGCCGATCCTATGGCAAACCCCTTACCCGTGGCAGCCGTAGTATTCCCAAGCGAGTCCAAAGCATCGGTCCGCTTCCGCACCTCAGGTCCCAGGCCACTCATCTCGGCATTGCCACCAGCGTTATCCGCGATGGGGCCGTACGCGTCGGTAGCCAGCGTAATACCCAGCGTGGAGAGCATCCCCACCGCGGCAATCGCGATGCCGTACAATCCCATGCTCAAGTTACCCGCCGACACCATGTTCTTCACATCGAAGCCAATGGCCGACAGGTAGGCGATAAGGATAGCGACCACGATGGTCAACACCGGTATCGAGGTGGATATAAAACCAGTACCCATACCCGAAATGATGACCGTGGCCGGCCCGGTTTTCGCGCTGGCCGCGATTCTCCGCGTCGGCTTAAACGAGTGTGAGGTGAAGTACTCGGTGGACTGCCCGATAATGATCCCGGCAAGGAGCCCGGCAATCACGGAGAAGGAGAGGCCCAGCCAGTTGCTGAAGTCCAGCAGGTAGAGGATACCGAACGTGGATATCGCGATCAGGATGGCGCTCACGTTCACCCCCCGGTTCAGGGAACTCATCAGTTGGCGCACGGTGGCATCCTCCTTGGTGCGCACCAGGAAGATACCAAATATGGAGAGGACAACCCCTATGGCCGCGATAATCATCGGGGCGAACACCGCGTTTTGTTGCATCTCGGGGTTCATGTTGAAGGCTGCCGCCCCCAAGGCCGCGGTCGACAAGATCGCACCGCAGTAAGACTCGTAAAGGTCGGCACCCATACCCGCCACGTCACCCACGTTATCGCCCACGTTATCGGCGATCGTTGCCGGGTTGCGCGGGTCATCTTCCGGGATTCCCGCTTCTACCTTACCCACCAGGTCGGCACCCACGTCGGCCGCCTTGGTGTAAATACCCCCACCCACACGGGCAAACAGCGCCTGTGTGGACGCTCCCATACCAAAGGTAAGCATGGTAGTAGTAATCATAACCAGCTTATGCCCGGCGCTAGCCTCTTCCACAAAATGGTCAAGGATAAGGTACCAAAGGGCAATGTCGAGCAGGGCCAACCCCACCACCACCAGCCCCATCACGGCACCCGAGCGGAAGGCAACTTTCAGCCCGCTGTTCAGGGAACGCTGCACCGCGTTAGCCGTCCTCGCGGAGGCATACGTGGCCGTCTTCATGCCGAAGAAACCGGCCAAGCCCGAGAAGAAACCACCCGTCAGGAAGGCAAACGGCACCCAACTGTTTTGAAGCCCAAAAAAGGCCATCCCCGCGAAAAGCACCGCGATAATGATAAACACGATGGTCACTACCTTATACTGTTGCTTAAGGTAGGACATAGCCCCATCACGCACGTACTGCGCGATCGTCTTCATTTTTTCAGTTCCTTCACTCTCCTTCATCATCCGTTTGAAGAAGTAATAGGCGAAGACCAACGCCACTATTGAAGCCGCGGGCACAAGATAAAAGTACTTCATATTCAATTTGTTTATTTTTATTGAACGGTTGACGCCGTAAAGGTATTAAAAAATTATGAAACCGACACCTTTTTTAAAACAGTCATTAACAACCTTTGAAACGATTATCGTGAACTGCAGGAAGGACACATACACTTTGATATAATAATAAAGCAATCATATGAAATTTATCCATTCTTTTTTTGTTCTTTAAACATTTCGTATCTTTGTCTCCGGTTGGAAAAATTTTTTATTTAAATGCCCCACTTATGGTAAAGAAACTCTTTTTAAAGACCGACAAGAGTCCCAAAAACATACAGATCAAGAAGGAGATCATCAACCACTTCATCACGACGGGGAATGACACCATCGCGGAGTTAGCCAGGGAGCTCGAGTTGAGCGTCCCCACGATTACCAAGTTTATCACCGAGTTGAAGGAGCAGGGGCTCATCACCGAGTTTGGGAAAATACACACCCCCGGGGGGCGCCATCCCATCTTATACGGGCTCAACCCCACCTCTGCCTACTTCGTGGGGGTGGACATGAGCCGGCATCACCTTCACCTGGCCCTGATGGATTTCACGGGCAACATCGTGGACCAACGGATCAACATCCCCTATATGTACGATAACACGCCGGAGTCATTCGATCTCCTATGCGATCATATCCAAGAGTTTATCAACAAGGCGGAGAAGAAGTACAGGGAGAAGATCATCAACGTGAACCTGAACATCTCGGGGAGGGTAAACCCGGAGTCGGGTTACAGCTACAGCAGCTTTTACTTTAACGAGATCCCCCTCGCGGAAACGCTCACGAACCGGTTGAACTACAACGTGGGCATCGATAACGACACCCGTGCCATGGCGTACGGCGAATACATGAAAGGTGCGGTGGAAGGCGAAAAAGACGTTATCTTCGTGAACATCTCTTGGGGATTGGGCATCGGTATCATCATCGATGGCAAGCCCTATTACGGAAAATCAGGCTTCTCGGGCGAATTCGGCCATTTCCCCATTTTCGACAACGAGATACTGTGCCACTGCGGGAAGAAAGGATGCCTGGAGACGGAAGCCTCCGGGTTGGCCATCCACCGAAATGTGCTTGAGCGTATCGCTAAGGGGGAGAGTACCATCCTCACAGAACTGGTGAAGGACCTGGAGGAGCTCACGCTGACGGATATTATCAAGGCCACCAACATGGAGGATCCCCTCTG
>DUPB01000050.1 GCA_012838585.1 Bacteroidales bacterium | reverse complement strand
CCGCTCCCCTCGTCTCCCAGAAGGAATCCCATGGAGTCCACGTTGTGGGTGATGCGGGTTCCATCGTAAAGGCAAGAGTTGGTACCCGTTCCCAGGATGGCCGCGAAGCCGGGCTCGTTCCCAAGCAGGGCCCGCGCGGAAGCGACCAGGTCCATGGCCACGTCAAACCGCGCGTTGGGGAATAGCGGACGCAGGGCATCCTCTATCACCGCGTACTTGTCCTCGTAACAACCCGCGCCGTAAAAGGCGACCAACTTGACCTTGTCCCAATCATACCCATCGGGCAGGCTCTTCGATAGGGAACGGGTGATCTCGTCGCTGCTATTGTAACAGGGGTTGTACCCTTCACTTTCGAACTGAAAAACAATTTTTCGATCGTCAACCAACGTCCAGTTGGCTGTACTAGATCCACTGTCGGCAATTAAAATCATATCGTCTCTGTTATTAGGTATCTGTTTACATCCTATCTGTTTTGCATCTCTCTGTTTTGCATCTCTCTGTTTTGCAACCCCCTACCCTTTACCGGTTGTTTTCCTTGATGCGGCTCACCACCAAATCAAACGTTCCCAGCGGGAAGTGATTGGGTTGACCGTACCAGAAAAAGGATTCGTACCCTTCGTAATCTTTTTTCTTGATGTGGGGATCAGTGGCCAGGTAGCTGGGCACATCATTGGTGTACGCGGCTACAGAGACCTTCTGGTCGGGCCACAAGTTTTTGATGGCAATAGAAAACTCGGTGGTCGCCTCCCTGGATAACCCGATCAACTTCCAGTCGCCAATGTTCAACGTCTGCACGTACACGGGCATATCGGTAGGGGGAGTACCCTGCTGTTCGTAGTAGCCAAGCATGAGCCTTGCCCAACGACCACTCCTTCGGGCCAGGAAGTCTTCAGGGGTCTCCTCGGCCTTCTGCAAGGGAGCTTGCAGCTCCTCTTGACTCCAGGGGGTGACGGCCACGTGAATCGTATCGAGGTAGCAGAAGATGCCTCCCTCCACGGGTGATAACGTGCCGCCCAGCACGGCGGTAACATCTTGGGCCAACTGCTCACCCGTCTCACGGTACGAGTTGGATTTCGGGTTGATATCCCCGGCGCAGCCCTGTAGGAACATGCTGTGGCTGACAGCTGGTTCATTCTCGAGAATCTCGCGGGTCTGTCCCGGGTAGTTGGCACTCATCGTGTAATGCCCCCCTTCGGGATGCGAGCGCACCGGATGGCAACCGGTTAAAAAGAGAACCGTCTCCCCTCCCTCACCCTTAGGAACAAACCGCAACACATCCACGAAGTTGTCGTAAAGGGCCTCGTCACCCCTTAACCTCCGGTTTCTCCCGATGACGGTGGAGTCGCGGCCAAAGAAGAGCTCACCGGGAGCAGCACTGGCCAGTGCCTCTTCAACCGACCGGACGATCCCCTCGCGCACCAGGTTTAGGTAGAGCGTATCGGGATGCTGGTTCTGCTTTTCCCACGTGATCCAACTTTGCGTCACGGGGGTGAAGTGCGAGTGAGAGGTGTTAATCAGGACCGCCTCGTGAGGGATCCCCGTTTTCCGGTAAATATCATCTTTTACGCTCTGGGTAAAAGAGTAATCAAAGCCACAGGCGTCCACGCTGACAATCACGGCAGTTTTACCACCCTTGGTGATGGATAACGCACGTGACGAGAGATTCCCCTCGGAGTTGTGCCTATTCGTGTAAAGCTTGTTGTCCTGGGCAAACGCGTAGAGCTTTCCATCGAGAAAAGCGATCTGGCTGACATCAATCAGGTAGCTCTCCCCGTTGTTGTACCCCATGCGCACCCAGCTCTCCCCGGGATAGCGCAACTCGCATTGATACAGCACGGTGTCGCTTCCCAAGGCGTACAATCTGGTGCCGTTTGAAGCCAGCGAGCGAATTTTGCCGACCTCGGCTACCTGGTTCCACGACACCCCTTCTTGCGCGACGGTGCCTTCCAGCAAAAGGCCGTTATCGGTTGTCACGTATAGCTTCTCGCCGGAGGAGGTGAAGGCGGTGGCTCCCTTCACAGGGGAGAGCTTTTTCCATGCAAGTCCCGTATCTGCCGGCGGTGCACTGTACAGGTCGCCCTGCGCGGTGATGCCGTAAAGCTGCCCCGCGTGTCCCGCGAGCAGCTTCATGGAAAGGGAGGACTCTACACTTTTCCACTCACCAACAGACTCTTTCGTGAAGGTGAACAGCTTCCCTTGCGGGTCAACGGCATAGAAACGGCCATCAAGGGCGGTGAAGTTCGCGAGCTGCCCGGTGGTACCCAACTCATCCCAACCCAACGTGAAGCGCCCCGCCGTAGGCAAGGAGAAACCGGCCAGCGTTAAGGAGACCGTCTCGCCCGTCGGCTCGATGCTCACTACCGAGCGGCCGACCTTGTAACCACTTTGACAGGAGGTCGCAACAAGCAGAAGCGACAAAAACAACCATGTATAGTTCCTCATGCGATCTTTTATAAAAACAACATTCTCGTTTACCCAGGCATCTATTTCACACTTACCCCACCAAACCAGTTAAACCGATGAAGCCCATTTAACCGGGCTTCACCGGGTTTCATCGGGCTTCACCGGGTTTCATCGCTAT
>DUPB01000049.1 GCA_012838585.1 Bacteroidales bacterium | reverse complement strand
GCGTGCGGCCTGGCGCTGCAAGCGTGCAAAGGAGTGAAAATAAGCATTGCCACCTTGGGACAAGTGCTTTAAAACCCTCTTTTTTCGTGATACCCTTCGGCAGAATCGCTAAAAGAGCTATTTTTGTGCTTGACATTACAGGGCTGCGTTACATCTGAACCCCTTTTCGCGTGATGAGCCTTACATAGCACGTGTTACATGTAATCAAACACGGATGCGTTAAACATTGAACGAAATGAAACGATTAAAAAAACTGACGGCTGAAAAACTTCTGGGAATCAAAGCGGTTAAATTACAACCCTCCAACCCGTTTACCTGGGCATCGGGATGGAAGTCACCCATCTATTGCGATAACCGTAAGATCATGTCGTACCCTCCTGTCCGCAATTTCGTGAAGGTGGAGTTCGCCCGGCTCATCATGGAGAAGTACCCTCATGTCGAGGCGATTGCCGGGGTGGCGACCGGTGCGATTGCTCCCGGGGCGTTGGTGGCCGACCTGCTTGGACTTCCTTTCGTGTACGTCCGTTCTACCCCGAAAGGGCACGGCTTGGAGAACCTGATCGAGGGCGACTTGAAACCGAAGCAGAAGGTGGTGGTAATCGAGGATCTCGTCTCCACTGGCGGTAGCAGCCTGAAAGCGGTGGAGGCGGTTCGGCGAAACGGCGCGGAGGTATTGGGCTTGGTGGCCATTTTTACCTACGGTTTTCCGCGGGCGCTTGACAGCATGCGCGATGCGCGGGTGGAGTTGACCACGCTTTGCGACTACAACGCCATATTAGATGAGGCGATCGCGATCGATTACATCGACGAGTCGGATTTGCACACGCTGCAAGAGTGGCGGGTCGACCCTGAAAACTGGGGGAGGCAGGGAGAAAAGCCTGCGGAAAAATGCCGGAAATGACCGAGTATGTAAGCGAGGTAAAGCAGATACCTCACGGCGATGCCACTGTTTTCGGTGTGCTCTCCAACCTTCGGAACTTGGAGCAGGTGAGGGAGTGGCTCCCCATGGATGGGATGGGCGGTTTCACGTTCGATGATGATGCCGTTTCGTTTCGGGTAGACCCGGTGGGAGAGGTAACCTTCAGGGTGGTGGAGCGGCAACCGAACAAACTGTTAAAATTTCAAGCGGAACGGTTGCCCCTGCCCGTTTACCTGTGGGTACAGCTGGCCGGTAAAAGTGAAACCGATACCCGGCTGAGGGTGACGGTAAGGGCCGAAATGAATCCCTTGATCAAGGGAATGGTAGATAAACCCTTGCGCGAAGCGTTGGAGAAGCTGTCGGACGGGTTATCGAAGCTACCATACGATCGCTTTTGATTCGACCGTTGTATCATTTTTCACGGTGAGGTGCGCATTTTGGTTGACCTTACCCTAATTTTCCTTTTGTACTACATCCCTTTCATCGTACATCATGTACCGCACCACGTTTATACGTGCGCGTTCCGTACCACCCCACCACGATGAAGCATACAAGGGGCAGGATAAACGAGGCGTTCACCGCCGGGAAGTGCTTCCCGATGGTGCCCAGGTCGATGATAGAGGCTTGCAGCGGGGGCAGTATCGATCCCCCTAATATGGCCATGATCAGTCCCGCGGCCCCGAACTTAGCATCATCGCCCATCCCTTTGAGGGCTATGCCGTAGATGGTGGGGAACATGAGCGACATGCAGGCAGACACCCCGACCAGGCAATAGACGCCCCACACGTTTTGGAAGAGGATCACGCCCACCATGAGGAGGCCCGCGGCGATGGCGAACGTGCGCAACATTTTACCGGGGTTAAAGAACTTCATTAGGTAGGTCGCGATGAAGCGGCTCACGCAGAAGAGTATCATGGCCACGATATTGT
>DUPB01000048.1 GCA_012838585.1 Bacteroidales bacterium | reverse complement strand
CGTCGCTCATCATCAGCGAACTTATCGATGGGGCAAGACTCTACGATGCCACCACCTTTATCAAGACCAACCGACAGTACAACAGCCATATACCCGACCTGAAACGCTCCAACGAGCTGATACGCGAAACGTTCGCCAAGATGCCGCCACCCCAAGTAGCCATCGTGCCGGGCTTTATCTCATCGAGCCACGATACCAACGACATCACCAACCTGGGCAGGGGAGGATCGGACTACACCGCCGCCATCATCGCGGCCGCCATGAATGCCTCGGTACTGGAGATATGGACCGACGTGGATGGCTTCATGACGGCCGACCCGAAGATCATCAACTCGGCCTACCTGATCGAGGAGCTATCGTTCACCGAGGCGATCGAGCTCAGCAACTTCGGTGCCAAGGTAATTTACCCACCCACCATCTTCCCCGTCTACCATAAGAACATCCCCATCCACCTGAAGAACACGTTCCACCCCGAGAGGGAAGGAACATGGATACGAAACCTTCAACCTACCGGGGATGGGAAAATCATCAAGGGGATCTCCTCCATCAGCGATACCGCCCTCATTACCATACAGGGGCTGGGGATGGTCGGCGTGATCGGGGTGAACAAGCGCATCTTCTCTGCACTGGCCGATAACGGTATCAGCGTCTTCCTCGTCTCGCAAGCCTCCTCCGAGAATAGCACCTCCATTGGCGTGCGAACGCAAGATGCCCCTCTCTCCCAGAAAGTGTTGTCGAACGAGTTCGCCCACGAGATCGCGATGGGAAGTATCAACGAGATCATGGTGGAGTATGACCTGGCAACGATCGCCATCGTGGGACAAAACATGAGGCACGTACCGGGTATCGCGGCGAAATTCTTTGGCGCGTTGGGACGTAACGGGATCAACATCGTGGCCCTTGCACAGGGTGCCGGTGAAACGAACATCTCCTGCGTCATCGCCAAGACGGATCTTAGGAAGTCGCTCAACGTGATACACGACTCCTTCTTCCTATCGCCCTACCAAGAGCTCAACCTGTTCGTGGTGGGCACCGGTACGGTAGGGGGCAAGCTGCTCGAGCAGATACAACAGCAACAGCAAACCTTGAAAGAGCAGAACAAGCTCCGCATCAACGTGGTGGGCATCGCCAATGGCAGGAGGGCCCTCTTCGCCCGCGAGGGGATACCGCTGGAGGGATATTTCGACAACCTGATGACCAACGGCTACAAGAGCTCTCCCGAGCGGATACGCGACGAGACGGTAAAGATGAACATTTTCAACTCGGTATTCGTGGATTGCACCGCAAGCCCCGATATCGCGAAACTGTACGGTGAGCTGATGGGGAAGAACATCTCCGTGGTCACCGCCAACAAGATCGCCGCCTCGTCGGACTACGACAATTACCGCCTGCTGAAGGAGACTGCCCGGAAAGCCGGGGTGAAGTTCCTCTTTGAGACGAACGTGGGAGCCGGGTTGCCCATCATCAACACGATGAACTCCTTGATCAACTCGGGCGACAAGATCGTGAAGCTGGAAGCGGTGCTCTCCGGCACGCTGAACTTCATCTTCAACACGCTGAGCAAAGATATCCCGTTCAGCCAGGCCATACGCATGGCGGTAGACGCGAAGTTTGCCGAGCCCGATCCTCGGGTCGACCTGAGCGGACTGGACGTGATACGGAAGCTGGTAATCCTTTCCCGCGAAGCTGGGGCAGTAGTGAACCAGGAAGAGGTAAAGAAGACCCTCTTCGTCCCCCAAAAGTACTTCGACGGAAGCCTCGAGGAGTTCTGGCAGGCTATCCCCGAGATGGATCCCTCGTTTGAGGAGCGGCGCGAGAAACTGGCGAAAGAGGGGAAGCGGCTGCGGTTCGTGGCTTCGTACGACCATGGGCAGTGCGAAGTAGGGTTGAGGGAAGTGGAACAGGGTCACCCCTTCTACGACCTGGAGGGGAGCAACAATATCATCCTGATTACCACCGAGCGGTACAACGAGTACCCCATGGTAATCAAGGGATACGGGGCCGGTGCCAGTGTGACAGCCGCCGGTGTCTTTTCGGATATCATCTCGATCGCGAACATACGGTAGTGCCATTTTTAAAACGATGAAACGAATAGTTATCTTGGGTGACGGTATGGCAGACGAACCGATTGCCTCGCTGGACGGTAAAACCCCCATGCAGGTAGCCCATACCCCCTACATGAACCTGTTAGCCCGCCAGGGGAGAAACGGATTACTACAGACCGTACCCTCTGGCTTTTCACCCGGCAGCGAGATCGCCAACCTCTCCGTCCTGGGGTATGACCTCCCTTCAGTGTACGAGGGTCGGGGTGTGTTGGAAGCCGCGAGCATGGGGGTAGAGGTACTACCCGGCGAGCTATGCCTGCGCTGCAACCTGGTGAACCTGACGGGCGACCAATTAAAGAATCACTCGGCAGGACATATCTCCACGCCCGAGGCCACCGAGCTGATTCGCTTCCTGGACAAAAGGTTGGGTAACGAATTGATCAGCTTTTACCCGGGGGTTTCTTACCGACACGTGCTGAAAATCAAGGGTGGAAGCAAGGCGCTGCATTGCACGCCCCCTCACGACATCCCGGAACAACCGTTTGCTCCTCACCTGATACAACCTGTGAATGACGATGCCAAAGCCACGGCCGGCCTTCTGAACCGCCTGATCGCGGCATCGCGGGAACTCCTGGAGGATCATCCCGTCAACCAACGCAGAAAGGGTGAAGGGAAAGATTCGGCCAACGCGATATGGCCCTGGTCACCCGGCTTCCGCCCCTCCATGAAACCGTTATCGGAGCTGTTCCCCATCGGGAGCGGGGCGGTCATTTCGGCCGTGGACCTTATCCGGGGCATCGGCGTCTACGCGAGGCTGGAGGTGATAAGGGTAGAGGGAGCCACGGGCCTCTACGACACCAATTACGAGGGGAAGGCAACAGCGGCCCTCGCGGCGCTAAAAGAACACGATTTCGTCTACCTGCACGTTGAGGCCAGCGATGAGGCGGGACACGAGGGTAACGCATCCCTTAAGATTAAAACCATCGAGTACCTGGACGCCCGTATCGTCAAGACGATCTACGAGGAGACGGCCACGTGGCCGGAACCGGTGACCATCGCGGTACTGCCCGACCACCCGACCCCCTGCGCCATCCGAACGCACACGAGCCAACCCGTCCCCTTTCTCATCTACCGACGGGATAGGGAACCGGATGGAGTACTTGCTTATGACGAGTTCTCAGCGAAAGAGGGAAGCTACGGGCTGTTGAGCGGCGACGGGTTCATGAAGGCCCTCCTCGATTAATCAACAACTAAACAAAAATATGCGCTATTACAGTACGAACGGAAAAGCACCCCTCGCCTCCCTACAAGAGGCGGTGGTAAAAGGGCTTGCTCCCGATAAGGGACTCTACATGCCCGAGCATATCGGGCAGTTTCCCGACCCGTTTTTTGACCGTATCGGGGAAAAAGGGTTAACGGAAATCGCCAAAGAGGCAGCCGACCTCTTCTTTGGGGAGGATATTCCAAAAGAAGCCCTGCACAGGATCGTCGAAGAGACCCTCGATTTCGACATCCCCCTTGTGAAGGTAGAAGAAGGGATATATGCGCTGGAGCTGTTCCACGGACCAACGTTCGCCTTCAAGGACGTGGGCGCACGCTTTATGGCGCGGATGCTCTCCTACTTCGCACGGGAAAGGCAACAAGGGGAGGTATCGGTGCTTGTCGCCACCTCGGGCGATACCGGGAGCGCGGTAGCCAACGGCTTCTTAGGGGTGAAGGGGATAAGGGTGTTCGTGCTCTACCCCTCCGGCAAGGTGAGCGCGATGCAGGAGGCACAGTTCACCACCCTGGGGCAAAACATCACCGCCCTGGAGGTAGATGGCACGTTCGACGACTGCCAGGCACTCGTGAAGGCGGCCTTCATGGACAGTGAGCTGAACGACCGCTTGCACCTCACCTCGGCCAACTCCATCAACGTGGCACGCTTCCTGCCCCAATCATTTTACTACTACTGGGCCTACGCCCAACTGTCGAACCGATCCTCGCCTGACCAGGTTGTCATCGCCGTGCCAAGCGGTAACCTGGGTAACCTCACCGCTGGGCTCTTCGCGAAGCAAACAGGCCTGCCAATTAAGCGGTTCATCGCCGCCAACAACCGCAACGACGTCTTTTTCCAGTACCTCAAAACGGGAGAATACCATCCTGCCCCATCAATACAGACAATAGCCAACGCCATGGACGTAGGTGCTCCCAGTAACTTCTACCGCATCCTCGACCTGTACGGCTCGTCGTACGCGTCCATCCAACAAGTGATCGATGGCTTCACCTATAACGACGAAGCGATTAAAGCGGCCGTTCGCGAGGTGTACCAGCGCACCGGCTACTTGCTGGACCCCCACGGGGCCTGCGCCTACATGGCCCTGAAAGAGGGGTTGCGACAAGACGAAACGGGGGTGTTCCTGGCAACCGCGCACCCGGCCAAGTTCAAGGAGACCGTGGAAGCTTGCATCGACAACTCGATCGAGGTTCCCGAAAGGCTTAAAGCCTTTATGTCGCGTGAAAAACGGTCGCTGCCCCTCCCCAACGACCTTCATGAACTGAAAAAGGTGCTAATCGCCCGCTCTTAAGTTTCTTTTTATTATTTTTGCCGCATATTAATGCATTAATACGTAGTTTCGCGTGTGAAAACCATACGTGACCTGCATTTTCCGCATGAGACAATTTATACGTTTCATATACCTGCTTACCATCCTGTGGCTCTTTGTCCAATGTTCGTCCGTGAGAAAGACCGGTGTGACGACGAGCCGGGAAGAGCTGCCGGCTGCATCGGAGGTACTGACTACCGACACAGAGGCAGAGGCTATGCCAGCGGAAGAGCGACTCCCAGACTCATTGCGGATTGCCGACACTCGACAACTCCCTGACACTTTACAGCTCCCTGATTCCCTTCAACTCCCCGACTCCCTTCAACTCCCCGACTCCCTTCAACTCCCCGACTCCCTTCAACATCCACTGAAAGTAGACAGTTTGATAGCCGACCTCCCGGCAGCAATCGATTCGCTCGCGGTAGCCCCAACAGATAGCACGCGATCGCTTGAGACTTCGCTTGACAGTATCAAGATGGAGGTTCCGAAAGAGAAACTCGAATTCACAGTTTACTACTCAGGACAAGACTCGGTCGTCTTCACTAACGAAAACATGGGCTTTCTCTACGGTGATGCCGAGATCAAGTACGGCGACCTGGCCATCAAGGGAGAGTATATCACCGTGGACATGGATAGCAGCATGATCTCCTCCACGTTTGGTGTCGACACCCTGGGCAAAGAGTTCGGTTACCCTGTCTTCACGGAGGGACAAGACGAGTACGAGATGAAGAAGGTACGGTACAACTTCGAAACGGAAAAAGCATTTATCCACGGCGTGATCACGCAACAGGGCGAGGGGAACATCGTGGCCAAGGAGGCGAAGATGAACCCCGACAAATCGTTCTACATGCGCGACGCGAAATACTCCACCTGCGAAAACGATGAAAACCCCCACTTTTACCTGAACCTATCGAGGGCAAAGGTGACCAACGAGGATGTCGTAACGGGACCCGCCTGGCTGGTGGTGGCCGATGTGCCCCTCTTTCCCATCGTGTTGCCCTTCGCGTTCTTCCCCTTCACCAAGAGCTACTCCTCGGGCATCATCATGCCCAGTTACGGTGACGAGATGACCCGCGGGTTCTACCTCCAGAACGGGGGGTACTACTTCGCGCTGAGCGATTACATCGACCTGGCGGTCACGGGAGAGATCTACACCAAGGGATCGTGGGGTATCGGAGCCCGCTCCAACTACCGCAAGCGGTACAAGTTCTCGGGTAACTTCAACGTCTACCACATGAGTACGGCCACCGGGGAAAAGGAGTTAAAGGATGTGGTACCCACGGCCTACTCCGTGGCGAAAGACCTTCGCATCAACTGGACCCACTCGCAGGATCCAAAAGCCAATATGTACCGCACCCTATCGGCTAGCGTGAACTTCTCCACGAGTCGGAGCAACCACCGCGACCTTAGCCGCCTATACTCCCCAGCGGCATCAAGCAACACCAAAAGCTCCAGCGTGAACCTCACGCAGCGCTTCCCCGATTCGCCCTGGAGCCTCTCGGCCACGATGAGCATCAACCAGGTATCACGCGACTCCACCATCGCTGCCACGCTCCCCAACATCTCCGTCAATATGAGCCGCATCAACCCCTTCAAACGGAAAAACGCGGTAGGCAAAGAGCGGTGGTACGAGAAGATATCGATGAGCTACTCGGGCGAATTTCGCAACTCCATCACCACGAAGGAGGACCTGTTCCTTAAGTCGAGCCTTATCCGTGACTGGAGCAACGGGATGAAGCACAGCATCCCGGTAAGCGCCACCTTCACCCTTTTCGAGTTCATCCAGGTATCCCCATCGTTCAACTACACCGAGCGGTGGTACACCGGGGCACACAAGCAAGCATGGGATCCCATCGCCAAAAGGCACGTGCCAGTGGATACCATCCACGGCTTCAAGCGGGTGTACGACTTCAGCACATCACTTAGCGCGCAGACCAAGCTGTACGGGATGTACACCCCCTGGAAGATATTTGGCGACAAGATACAAGCCATCCGCCACGTCTTCTCCCCCAGCATCAGCCTCAACTGGCGACCCGACTTCGGGGATCCCAGGTTTGGTTTTTACGAGACCTATACCTACAAAAACGAATATGGTGATGACATGGTATACACCTACTCGCCCTACTCCTCCATGATGTTCGGTACGGCTTCAAGCGGGAAAAGCGGAAGCATCGGGTTCGACTTTAAGAACAACCTGGAGATGAAGATACGAACCGATGCGGATACTACCGGCACCCGAAAGATCAGCCTGATTGATGACCTGGGAATCAACTTCAGCTACAACATGATGGCCGACTCCATGAGGTGGAGCAACATCAACTCGAACATCCGACTGAAGCTTTCCAAATCGTATACCCTCAGCCTGAATGCCGTGTGGGATCCCTACATCTACCAGCTGGACCAGAATGGAAGCCCAAGGCGGGTAGACAAACTCCGGGTTATGAACGGCAAGGGGTTCGGCAAACTGATGAGTACCGGCACCTCTTTCTCCTACTCGCTTAACCAGGAGACAATAAACAAGTTGTTCAGACGTAAAAAGAAGGGGGGTAGCGAGGAGGGCAAGGGCGATGACGATGCGACCGCCCAACTGCCGGACGATGGAACGATAGGCCGCAACCCTTACGAAGAGGGCTCCCGTGGGAGCAGATTCGACAACAGCGACGACTCGATGGGAGAATTCGACGAGAACGGGTACCTCAAAAACAAGCTCAACTGGAACATTTCGTTCAACTACTCCCTGCGGTACGGGTACGGGGAATTCGATAAAGAGAGGATGGAGTACAAGGGTAAGCTCACCCATAACTTCGGGTTGAGCGGCTCGATTCAGCCAACCAAGAACTGGAACTTCACGTTCAACACCGATTACAATTTCGAACAGAAAAAAATCACGAATATCAACTGTACGCTCACGCGCAACCTGCACTGCTGGAACATGTCGGCCAGCTTTATACCTATTGGACCCTACAAGTCGTATAACTTCACCATCCAAGCCAACTCATCCATGCTACGAGACCTAAAGTACGAGCAGCGGAATTCACCGTATGACCGGGGCATG